>DVIN01000031.1 GCA_018711275.1 Candidatus Pullilachnospira intestinigallinarum | reverse complement strand
CAAAAAAGCGGTTCAAAAAGCGGAAAAGATTCTGGAGTCCGGAAATTACAGCCGGAATACAGCGGAATCTCTGGAACAGGAAATCACGGAGGCCATGGGACAGCTGAAAAGAGTCTTTACGGTGACGATTGCCCCGGGAGAAGGCGGCACCGTGACCGCTGACCCGGCAGGCCCTGTGGAAGAAGGAAGCACCGTGACCCTGCGAATTCTCCCGCAGGAGGGATATGAGCTGAAATGTCTGATTGTCAACGGACAGGCGGTGCAGGTGACCGGCAGCCAGTATCTGCTGGAAGAGATCCGTTCTAATATAGAAGTGGCAGCGGAATTCCAGAAGATCAAAGAGGAGCCGGAGCCCACGGACACCCCGGAACCCACGGACACCCCGGATCCTACGGATACGCCGGAACCCACAGACACGCCGGAACCTACAGATACGCCGGAACCCACTGATACCCCGGATCCCACGGATACACCGGCTGTCACCGGGACACCAGGAACCACGGACAAACCGGGAACCGGCGGTCAGGGCGGAAACGGGAATACCGGAACCGGCAGCGGAAGCCGTCCGGGAACCAGCGCGCCTACCGGAGATGCCACACCTCTGTCAGCTATGGGCCTGGCCCTGGGACTGGGAGCGGCTGGAGCCGCGGGCCTGGTTCTGTACCGGAAACGGGTGAGAAAATAAAATCAACATAGCCTGAGCCGCGGCCCCGGAAGCAATTCCGGGGCCGCATACGGTTCTATGAGCAGGGTTCCGCTTTTTGCACAGGCAGGTATAAATGACGGAAAAGTCCGCATAAACAGGTTCCATTTTCTGTACATTTATTTTTAAACGCTTCCTGAAAATGAAAGCATTGTAAAAAACAGAAGAATATAATGTAAGAGTCTCATAACTTTTTGTGATTTTGCATAGACCGGCCGGGCCGCGGACAGCGGATCCGGCCGGTTTCAGAAGGGAGGAGAAAACATGCGGAAATGGAGACGAGGCATGGGGATCGCGCTGGCCGGCATGATGGCGGTTCAGATCTGCGGGACGGTTCCCGGTATCGCGGCCGAGACAGAGGATCGGCAGGGAGCGGATCTGGGAAGCGTTCAGACGGAGACCGTGGAGATCGGCAGCGATGTGTGGGAGACGCCGCTGATTCCTGACGCGGCAAAGGCGCTGAGCGGGGTCAGCGAGACAGAAGTAAACCTCAACGAGACCACCGGGGACGGGACATGGAAATTCCTGTACGATATCCCGGACTATACGGCGGAAGACGGGGTGCCCTATCCTACAGAAGAAAATCAGGATTTTGATTTTTCTGCCTGGAGCGACAGGAACTGGCAGAATATCATCGTTCCCGGTGAACCTCTGATGCAGGGCTTCGATATTCTGACCAACAATGAGTATTACTATCAGAGAGAGATTACCGTGCCGGAAGATTTTAAGGGAAACCGGGTTCTGGTTCGTTTTGACGGCGTGTACAGCAATGCCCGGGTATGGATTAACGGAAAGTACATCCGCACCCATGTGGGCGGCTTTACCACCTGGGACTGCGATATCACAGAGTACGCGGCACCCGGCGAGACGGTGACCATGACCGTGGGCGTGGCAGACATTCATTCCAATGTAAAAGGAATCTGGAATCCGGATGGAGCAGCCCTCAACAATCCGTCTAATGCCACAAACTACGCCCACCATAACATTGGAGGCATTCTCAGGGATGTATCTCTGGTAGCGGTACCTTACGATTACATAGCCAGAACCTATGTGGAGACAGACTTCGATGAGAATTTCGTCAACGCGGATCTGGAGGTGACGGCCCAGCTTGGGCTGGTTTCCGGCGACGCGGAGCTGTCCGTGGAGCTTCTGGACGGGGAAACCCTGGTGGCGGAGGGTATTCTCGCTTTTGAAAGGGAGAGCGGGGAGCTGAAAAACCTGCCGGAACTGGTCCGGGAAGCCACAGGCCTGCTGGAGGAGAACGGGGATAACCTCTATGACGACAAAACATCCGGCCAGCCGGGCCAGTATTCCCGGGAAACCTATGAAAAACTGGAGCAGGAGCGGGATCAGGCCCTGGAGCTCCTGGCAGAGTCTTCGGAACTGACAGAAGCGCAGAAGATCACCATTCCGGTGGAGGCCCCGAAGCAGTGGGACGCGGAGCATCCCAACCTGTATACCCTGCGCACCACTCTGACTGTGGACGGGGAGATGGTCCAGGTCAATGAAGAGAGAATCGGCTTCCGGGAGATTCATTACGGCGGCCGGGACGGCACGGATGTCAACAAGGTTTACGTGAATGGAAAAGAAGTGAAGCTGCGGGGAACCTGCCGCCACGATGTGTCCGATGATCTGGGCCGGTCCATGACCCGGGAGGAGTCCTACCAGGAGGCGCTGGCCTATAAAAAAGCCAATATCAACTTCATCCGAACCTCCCACTATCCGGCCTCCGAGCATCTGCTGGATGCCTGCGATGAGCTGGGAATTTATGTGGAGCAGGAAAACGCGGTCTGCTTCCAGAATCCGGGACTGCTTATCGGTAAATATGAAGATTTTGTAGTACAGTTTACCGAGATGATTGAGCGGGACAGAAACAGGGCGTCCATCCTGATCTGGTCTCTTGGCAACGAGTCCAACTATAACGAAGTAAAAGATAAATCCGGCGGCAATGCCTTCCAGACAGAACACGATTACCTGAAGGATGTGGAGACCACAAGACCCTGCATCTTCAGCTGGCCAAACACCGGAGAAAGCACGGATTTTGCCGACATTTACAGTGAGCATTACGCTAATGTGACCGGAAATATGGGACGGGCGGACAAGCCCAGGATCCACGATGAATACGCCCATATTGCCTGCTACAATCTGGACGAGCTTCAGCGGGACGTGAATGTGCGGAACTTCTGGGGCGAGAGTGTCAAAATCGGCTGGGAAAATATTTTTGAGGACGACGGCGCTCTGGGAGGAGCTCTCTGGGGAGGCATCGATGATGTCTTCTACATTCCCGATGGAACCACGGAACGTTGGCAGTCCCACTCCAGCGGACAGACTGCCGGATACGGCGAGTGGGGCAGCGTGCTGGATGCCTATCTGAGAGAAAAACCGGAAGCGTACCTGACCAAGAAAGCCTATTCTCCGGTGCGGGTGGAGGAAGACAGCTGCTATACAGAAGACGGAACGCTGTACGTGCCGGTGAAAAACTGGTTTGACCATACAGATCTGAATGAGGTGGAGGTGGAATTTACTTCCGGTGAAACCAGCGGCCGGATCCGGATCCAGGAGAGCATCGCGCCTCACAGCCAGGGAATCATTTCAGTTCCAGGCATTGACGGCTCCTCCAATACAGTAAATCTGAAATTTTACACTGCGGACGGCATTATGGTGGATGAGTACAATGTACAGCTGGCGGCTGTTCAGTACAGCTTTGCTCCTGCAGGCAGCACTCCGCCCCAGGTGACAGAGTCAGAGGATGAGCTGATCGTCAACGGAGAAAATTTTGCCATGGTATTCAGCAAAACCACCGGTCTCATCACTTCCGGAACCTTTGGCGGGGAGGAGGGCGCCCTGCTGACCGGAGGCCCATACCTTCATATCACCGGAATCAATCTGGGAGCATATACAAAAGCCGGGGAAAATGGAATTTCCTGGAGTGAATCCCAGGATGGAACCGGTGTGATTGTAACCCTGAAGGGAAGCTACGAAAACGGACAGGGAGTACAGTTTGATGTGGGGATTTCCGGAAACGGAATTATCACCACGGATTATACTCTGACCACGGCTCCCGCGGAGGGAAGCTACAGCGAGGTTGGAATCAGCTATGATATTCCCTCGGATATGGAGAGCGTCAGCTGGCTGCGGGACGGCCTGTACAGCGCGTATCCGGAGGATCATATCGGCAGAAATGAGGGAACCGCTCTGAAAGTAAGAGAAGGAGCGGCGGAACATCCGGATCAGTACGGAGTGGAACCCTCCTGGTCCTGGAAAGACGACATGAAAAACTATTTTGTGTACGCCACTGATGATCCCAATAACGGTCTGGTCACCAATGATTTTAAGACCATGAGAGAGAATGTTTACTATTATAATGTAAACTACGGCGCAGGAGAAGATGCCCCCCGGATCAGCGTAGAATCCCAGGACGCGGATGTGGCCGCAAGAGTCCAGGTTTCCTATGACAAAGCCTATGTAGATGACCGGGATCCGTCGATTCGTTATGAAGGCGGATGGGATACCTACGACAGCGGCAGTGATTATCAGGGAACGGAGACTTTCAGCACAGCCCTGGGAGCGGCCTGTGAATTTACCTTTACCGGTACGGGAGTCCGTTTCATTGGATCCAAACAGGCAAATACGGGAAAAGCGGAAGTTTACATTGACGGAGTATTTCAGCAGGAGGTAGATACCTACAGCGATCTGGGCACGCAGTTAAAACAGTCCCTGATCTATGAGATTGACGGGCTGGAAGAAGGGGAGCACACCATCCGCCTGGTGACTTCCGGCGGAAACGCGGACTGCATCGTAGTAGATGCTTTTGAGGTGCTGAATTCCGGAGAAAGCGGCTCCAAAGAGAAAGCACAGCTGATAATTAACAACCAGTGGTACTATCCCAATCTGTCCTGGGGGAATTATACCGGCGTGGCCGGAAGCCTGGCGGAGGGTTCTCAGGGAACCGCCACGATCCGGCTGACCAACGGAAGCAATTTCACTTCGGAGACCATTCCCTCGGTGTCCAGTGTGAGAATTGAGGAAGAAGAGGGAGGAATGCTGCGGGCTTCCTGCGAAATCCGCAACACCGAAGAAGGAATGGAGCCGGTCTACCAGTGGTATCGGATTGCCGTGGGAGATCCGGATTCCAAAGCAGAGCCCATGGAGGGACAGCAGGCGGAAACTCTGGATAAAGAGGGACTGAGCGGATATAAAGTGTACTGTGCGGTCTGCCTGGAAAAAGACGGCCGGCAGACAGAGCCGGTCAACAGTAATATCATAGATGTGGATCCGGATTCGTATCAGATCTACGATGCGGTGGCGGAGACCGAAGGGCTGCAGATCACCGGAGAAAGCGGAAGTGATTATACCATTGATCAGGGGGCGGCCTGGACCGCCAATGCCTATGGACAGTCCTACCTGTATCTTCTGGATCAGGCCAGGGAGGCGGCGGTTACCTTCCATTTCTACGGAAAGGGAATCCGCTGGACAGGCGCCACAGAGGCCAATCAGGGAATCGCGGAAGTAATTGTAGACGGAGAGGATCCGGTGAAAGTGGATCTTTTTAATGCCAATGTCAGCCATTCCGGACAGTACAGCGAAGTGCTGTTTGAGAAGACCTGGGAAGAAGCAGGGGATCATCAGATCACTGTGCGCTGGACCGGAGAGAAAAATGAAAACGCCACTGCTTCCAATGTCTGTGTGGACGCTTTTATTGTCCTGGGAGGCGAAGCGGCTGCTGCGAATGTTCTGAGTACAGAAGAGGAGCAGGCTGCCGATCCTGTGGCAGCGGAAGCGGATCCGCGGACAGAAGAGGATGGTGAAGCGCAGAGCATTTCCGGGGAGACAGACGCCCTGAAGGGAGGTATCTGCGGAGATCTGCTTCAGGCTGTGAAGGCAGCGCCGGCCATACTCCGGGCTGCGGAACGGTCAGAGATCGATACAGCGATTGAGGAGCTTTCTCAGGCCATTGCGGACTTTAAAGCATCGCGGATCGATGGAATTCCTGTGGAGAGCATCAGCCTGGATGTAACGGAATTGAGCCTGAAAATCGGTGAGGAAGCGAAACTGACAGTGACTGTAACGCCGACGGATGCCACGGATCAGGCCGTGACCTTTAAAAGCAGCGATGAAACAGTGGCTGTGGTGGAAGCCGATGGTACAGTAAAAGCAGTGGGAGCCGGAGAAACGGTGATTACAGCGGAGTCTGCAGACGGCGCTCACCAGGCATCCTGCAGGGTAACAGTTGCTGAAGAGCCGGAACCCACGGACACCCCGGAGCCTACAGATACGCCGGAACCCACCGACACGCCGGAACCTACAGACACTCCGGAACCTACAGGTAACCCGAAACCCTCTGATACCCCGGATCCCACGGATACACCGGCTGTCACCGGAACGCCCGGGATCACGGACAAGCCGGGAACCGGCGGAACCGGAACCGGCAGCGGAAGCCGCCCGGGAACCAGCGCGCCTACCGGAGATAACACGCCTCTGGCAGCCATGGGCCTTGCCCTGGGACTGGGAGCGGCAGGAGCCGCGGGACTGGTTCTGTACCGGAAACGGGTGAGAAAATAAGAAGTGTAACCTACGGGACATCAAACCAGCAGTGATGCAAGTGTTGAGTTATTAGACTCTCGCGGCAGTCGCCAAATGGACATGCAAACACAAAGTGAATTGCCGCTTGCGGCAAGAGAATGCAGCCTAGGCTGTAACCGCTTGGTTCGTTGCTCGCGGGAATAAAAAGATGCGGAACTGCCGCACAGACATTTTGTATGGCAGTTCCGCAAACCTTTACAGGAAGAGAGCGGTTTAATAATGAAATTGTTTCCGAATCCAGTTCATAAACATCGGAACCCATGTTTCCACATTGATGTCTTTTGGGGCTTTATAGTCTGTTACATCGTTTGCCAGAGCGGTTCCGTGAAGTCCGTACTGAAAAACGTGAAGTTCACACTCCACATGATTGCGGTAACAGGCATCGGCGTATGCCAGTGCGTTATGCGGATCGATAATCTGATCCTGGGATGTCTGCCAGATGAAAGCGGGAGGAGTATCGGAAGTTACTCTGCTGGCGGTATTCAGTTCTCCGGCTTTTTCTGAGAGCACAATTCCTCTTGGCTCATCGGTGATTTCAGAATTGGTGATATCTAAAAAATACGTAGGAGCATATGCCAGCATTAACGCGTCAGGACGGTTGCCGCGCGCCGGGATATTCAGCCGTTCCGCAAGCCCGGGTGTATTCCACTGTGTTCCCACAACAGAAGATAAACTTCCGCCGGCTGAAAAACCGCCAACAATAACAGCATTGGGATCAATGTGATATTCCTTAGAGTGCTCCCGCAGATACCAGATTGCTTTTGAAACATCTTCCAAGGGGTTCGGCATACGGGAATATTCCATGACCGAATAGTAAAGAACAGCGCAGTGAATTCCCTGGGCATTAAATGCCATGGCAATAGGCTCTCCTTCGCGGTCAGACTGAAAGCCGTAGCCTCCTCCGGGTAAGATTAAAAACACCGGTCGTTTTTCGGGCTGCCAGGCTCCGTTTTTGTAATATTTTTGCGGATAATAGTCCAGGAAGTATGTATTCATGTACACACGTCCGTCTTCTGTGAAGTTTATTCTTTCATGAATCATAATGTCTCCTTTTACAGCCCTTGAACGGCTAAATTCATGATATTCATTTCTGTAATTTCTTCTTTGCTCAGTTCTCCGGTTTTTTTGCCGCCTGCCAGGACAATCACACGGTCTGCCATAGCGATAAGTTCCGGCATTTCGGAAGAAATCATAATGATAGCCATGCCGTCTGCGGCCATTTGAGCCATGTGATTATAAATCGCGTTTTTAGCGGCAATATCAATTCCTTTTGTAGGTTCATCTAAGATCAGAATGTCCGGATGAACAGACATCCATTTTCCGAGAATCGTTTTTTGCTGATTGCCGCCGGACAGTGTCTGAACTTCTGTGTAAATGCCGGGAGCGCGAATGTCCAGGAGATCAAAATATGTTTCGGCATTTTCACGTTCTTTTTTGCTGTTCATTATGCCATGTCGGGACAATTGAGGTAGCTTGGCCAGGCAAATATTATGTCCTATATCCATGACACCAACAAAACCGTCCTCTTTTCTGTTCTCAGTGACCATGGCAATTCCCTGTTTTACAGCATCTGTGGGAGAAGTTATTTTTACCTCTTTGCCTTTGATGAAAAGTGTCCCGCCGGCCTTTTTCCACTTTCCAAAAACAGCGTTCATTAACTCGCTGCGTCCCGCTCCCACTAATCCGGCAAATCCCAGTATTTCCCCTTTTCTGAGTTCAAAGCTTACATCTTTGACGATGAAACGTTCCGGCGCCGTGGGGTGAGCTACATAGAAATGCTCTGCCTTTAAAATCACCTCCCCGGAACGATAGGTCCGATGGGGGTACATCTGATCCATATTTCTTCCCACCATATCTTTGATAATGGTGCCTCTTTCCACATCCTGAATCCCGTAGGTTGAAATTACTTTTCCGTCCCGCAGTACAGTTACCCGGTCCGAATTCTCAAATACCTCCTCCAGCTTGTGAGAAATGAGAATGCAGGTAATCCCCTTTCGCTTCAGTTCATGAAGAATCTGGAATAAATGGGCAGATTCTGTTTCAGTCAGAGAACTGGTGGGTTCATCCAGAACCAGAATAGAGGGGTGCTTCGCCAGGGCTCTGGCGATACAAATGAGCTGCATCTGACTGGTGTTCAGCGTCCTTAAAGGAGCGTAAACATCCGCCTCCATATGAATGGTTTTCAGTGCTTCCTTGGCTTTTTTATACATTTTTTTCTTGTCGATGAAGGGCCCCTTTTTGAGAGGCCATGCGCCAAGCATTAAATTTTCACCTACTGTCAGATCAAGGTGCATACTGATTTCCTGGAAAATCATAGAAATGCCGGATTTTTCAGAATCCGCGGTGCTCTGAAATTCTTTCTTTTCCCCGGAAATATAAATATCACCTTCGAAGGAATGGCAGGGATAGGCGCCGCTTAGAACCTTCATCAGCGTAGATTTCCCGGCGCCATTTTCGCCAACCAGTGCCAGAATTTCTCCTCTTTTTGCATAAAAGGAGACGTTGTCCAGGGCTTTGACACCAGGAAATTTTTTAGTGATATGTTTCATTTCAAGAACTATTTCCTGTCTATCCATAGATTATTTATCCTCTGCTTTTGCTTTTTTTCTGGAGCCGCCTATGTTTTTCTGCCTGAATACATCAATCGAACATGCCACGATCATGATCAGACCTGTGGCCAGATCCTGCCAGTAGGCGGACAGCCGCATAACTACCAGAGCGTTTTTGATAGTTTCCAGTAAAGCAACGCCTACGATCGCTCCAATTACACTTCCGCGTCCGCCCATAATGGAACATCCGCCAATGATAACTCCGGCCGGAATTGTCAATTCTTTTCCGTCTCCGGCGCTGGCCAGAGCCGACCCTACGCGGGAAGCCGACAGAATTCCGGAAAATCCGCAGAATACTGCCAGTAATACATAGAGGCTGATTCGTTTGGAACCTGTCTTAATACCTGCCAGTCTGGCTGCCTCATCGTTTCCGCCTAATGCCATAATGGAGCGGCCGTAAATCGTATTGGAAAGAATAATGTGAAAACAGACACAGACAGCGGCGGCAATTAAAATGACAATAGGGATTCCAGCGGCAGTGCCCTGTCCGATCTGACAGAAGTTTTCGTCCAGGGGATAAAAAGGATTTCCTTTTGTAGTGACGTAGACGCATCCCTTGATTACATACTGCATGCCTAACGTGGCGATTACAGAATTGATGCCCACCTTTACAACCAGAAGCCCGCTGGCCAGGCCGAAGGCGGCGCATAAGCCAAGGGAGAATACAATGGCCAGCGGCCAAGGGATGCCGGAAACCATGCAGCCTCCGGCAGCCATGCCCCCAAGAGTAATCATTGCTCCGCAGGATAAATCAAGATTTCCGCTGATGATCATGAAAGCCATGGCCCCGGAAGCAATGATAGAAAAGGCAATGCTTTTAATCAGATCAGTTATATTTGCCGCGCTCATAAAGTTCGTGTTAAAACATGTCGCTACCAGACACAGAGCGATCAATATAATAAAAATGGTAAATTCCTGTTTTTTTACAAGATGTTTTATCCGCCCCATAAGATTACTCCTATTCTGATTTTACTCGAGACCAATGCTTTCCGCGTATTCATCCGCAGACGCGGCGTCTACCGGGACAGTGTCCGGTATGGTGATTTCCTCAAATGCCTCTCCGTTTACGTAGGCGTGAGCATTCAGGATGGCCTGATATCCCATGGTATAGTAATCAAGACCGATGCCTTTGTCGATGCCGCCGTTCCGGATATAATCAAGTACCTGCTGGTCAATGCTTAAAGCCAGAGAATAGTATTGGTCTGCTGCGCCTTTTTCAGTCAGAGTCTGAGCAATTCCTTTTGGAACAGTTCCGTCCAGCCCGACAAAACAATTTACTTCCGGAAAGCCGGTCATTACCTGGCTGGTAACATCTGCGGCGGTTACCGCGTCCGCGGCATTCTGAACGGTGATAACTTCTATGTCAGGATATTTTTCAGCAATCGTATCTTCAAAACCGCTGATCCGGTCAATGTAATTGGTGCCTGTGATATCCATGCCGATCATACATACCTTGGCGGAACCATTGGATAATTCAGCGGTCTGTTCCGCTAACGCGCAGCCCAGCTGGTAATTGTCCAGGCCTACATAGGAGAAACGTCCGCAGTCCTCATTGTCTGTATCGATCAGGCATACAGGGATATCGCTGGAAATTGCTTTTTCAATACCCGCAGTGATGACATCCACCACAGCGGTTGTCACGATTAAATCGTAACCGGAAGCAATGGCTGAATCCATATCTTTGACCCATTGCTCCAAATCCAGGGAAGCCGGCCCCACCATATTTACTGTATAGCCTACTTCCTTGCAGGCGGCTTCCATTCCGGCCAGCGCGTTATTCCAGTTTGTATCCCCTGCCGTAATGGGGCAGACAAAGGCAACCTCCAGTGCTTCGTCAGTCTGCTCTGTTTCTGAGGAAGAGGAAGGAGGCTTTTCCTGCGAAGACCCAGAAGAAGATTCCGAAGATCCGCATGCGGTCATAGATATACCGATTGCCCCAATCACTAACAATGCCAGCGCTTTTCTTTTCATAACGTATATCCTCCTTTGACTTTTGATAAATTTATTATAGTATCTTGTATTGATTGTTTATACAGCAAATAAATATTATAATATCTGGTTTTTGACTATTTTTTTGGAATGCAAATGCATGGAAATGAAATAAATGGAAAAAACAAATGATTTTTACGGGAACAATATATAAAATATAACAATTTTGAAGCAAAAGTTTTGACAAAACAATGAAGAAGAGATAAACTATTAAAATGTTAAAGCGATGACTGTGTGTGTTGGGACGGAGGGCGCAAATGATCGAACTGCAAAAGGCAAGTTATAGAAAAGATTTTTCGTTTGAAATTGATTATGGAGCGGATCAGGAACTGCAGGTTCATAAAAATCTGGAACTATTATATGTTCTATCGGGCTGTGTCAATGTACAGGTAAACGGCAAATCACTTTCTCTGAAGGAGGATGATTTATTGGTCTTAAACGCATATGAAGTGTATCAGATTCATTATCAGATGAATTCTCATACATTATCATTGTTTTTAGGGCAGGGCATCCTTGGAGAACACTATCACAGCTATCAGTGCTGTTCTAAAGAAGCCCCGGATCCGGACACATTTGCAGTGCTGAAAGGATTTTTGGCGGACATGTTTCGGTATTATAATAAAGACTGCGAATCTAACCGCGAGGAGATTTTCAGCAGGGCACATCAGATGCTGGCGTTTTTGCAGATACACTTTGACGATCCGGGGCATCAGGCTGCTCCGCCTAAGAAAAATCTGGAATTGATTGATCATGTACTGCGGTATATTAATGAAAACTACACCCTTCATCTATCTTTGAATCAGCTGGCCAAAAGATTTTTTGTATCAGAAGCGTATCTTTCCAAAGTATTTAAAAGATATTTAAAGATCCCTTTTGTCCAGTATGTAAGAGAACTTCGCCTTCAAAATATATATTTGGAACTGCTGGACAATAAGCAGGAGAAGAACATTACGGAATTGGCTGTGGAGTATGGGTTCTGCAACGCGAACACAATGATTGCGGCCTTTAGAAAGAAATATGGAACTACCCCCGGAAAAATAAAAAAGAACTCTTCGGGTTCCGGACAGATTATGGTCAATCTGAGCGGAAATATTTTCGGCCGCTTTATGTCTTATGCCAGTGATTATGAAGACGCGGTTAAAAAACGGAAAAAGCAGATCAGAAGCTGTGTTTCTGCCAAAAAAAGCGGCATTATAAGAAATGAATCTGCCTTTCAGCTGATGAATGTGGGATGGGCCAAAGAACTGCTGCTAAAAGAGATACAGGATCAGGTTCATTTGTGCCAGACACGGATCGGATTTCGATATCTGCGCTGCCATGGTATTTTTGATGACGATATGCATGTGTATTCCGTGGATGAACAGGGGTGTGAGAAATATAATTTTTTTTATGTGGATCAGGTGTATGATTTTCTTTTACGTGAACATTTATATCCCTATGTTGAATTCGGATATATTCCAGCTGCCCTGTCCTGTTCCGGAAAAAAGTATTACTGGAATCAATGTGTTATTGGCAGCCCTGAAGACATGCGAAAATGGGAAAAACTGGTGAGTACATTTCTGCTGCACTGCATAAAACGGTATGGGGCATCTGAAGTTAGAAAATGGAAATTTTCTCTTATCAGCGGACTGCATGTCTTTTTGGGAGGTTATTCATTTGAAGAATATATCCGTCTGTATCAGGCTACGCGTCATGCGGTAAAATCCATTGACCCTGAATTGCAGATGGGAGGTCCCGGAATTCAAATGGAACTTTCTTTGCAGAAAACAAACAATTTGCTGAAGCGATTCCTTGAATATTACCGAAAATATCAGTGTATGCCGGATTTTCTTACCTTCGAATTTTTTCACGGCATTTATAGTCAGGACAGTAAGTCTTTTATGCGCAAGGCTGCCTCTCACAACCAGGAACCCATGATGCTTTCTGAAAATCCTGATTACATGGATGAATGCTTGAAGGAATTAAAGAAAATTTTGAATCAGGAAAAGGTGAGAGAAGTGCCGATCGTTTTAGAAGCGTGGAATTCTACTTTGTGGCAGCGGGATCTGACAAATGATACCTGCTTTAAAGCGGCATTTTTGTTTAAAAATCTTTTGGAAAACGGGAAAGAGATTCAAATGATAGGGTACTGGGTTATGAGCGATCTAATGGGAGAATTGTTTGGGACGGAAGAAACATTCCATGGCGGCTATGGTTTGATAACCCAAAACGGGATACCCAAAAGCGGATTTAATGCCTATGTTCTGCTGCGTATGCTGGGAAGCACGGAGCTGCAGAGAAGTGAGGAAATGGTTATAACAAAAAGCAGCGATACAGAAATACAGATCGCGCTTTACAATTACTGCCATTTCGATGCATTAACACGCCAACACTTTTTTGTGGAGGGAAGTAAGACCAGCCGTTATCTGGGGTTTCAGAATGAAGGGGTAAATGAGTATGAAATAGATCTGGAGCTACAGCCGGGGGACTATCAGATTACGCAATATGTGATTGCCAGAGGAAGGGCATTTGGAAGCGGCTATGATGCATGGGTACAGATAGGAGCCCCGGATTCCATCGATGAATTTCAGAAAGATTATTTGACTGCGCTTAGCCGTCCCCATTATACCTACAGCGTGAGAAGCTTTCCGGATGGAAAAGCACATTTGACCTATCAGTTAAATCCACATGAGGTATCGGTTATTTGTCTGCATAAGGTTTTGTAAGCAGATCTGCCGTTTTTTGTACATTATTTTTCTCCTGCTTCCTGAAAGTGAAAGCTTTGTAAAATTTACAGGCATATAATGAAGGTGTTTTAAGGATTCTTCGTGCGGAAGCACAGCCTGCCGGGACCGTGAGCGTCAGCCTCCGGCAGGACCACAAGGAAAGGAGAAAAAGGAACGTGCGAAAATGGAAGCGAAGCGTGGGCATAGCCCTGGCGGGACTCATGGCAGTCCAGATCAGCGGCGCGGCGCCGCTGGCCGCCCCTGAACCGGC
>DVIN01000030.1 GCA_018711275.1 Candidatus Pullilachnospira intestinigallinarum | reverse complement strand
GAAATAAGGCATGTAAAAGGGAAGAGACAGTCCGCTGGAGAATTCAGGTCTTAAAAAAGCCCGAATTCTCTGGGATTGCCTCTTCCCTGTACGTCAGGGGCTAAAAATCGGTATTAACCGACAGCCCCTTTATGATTGTTTATAACGGAGAACCCTCCCCGGATACGCTTTTCTCTGTTTGTCAGTACACCTTTACCGTTTTCAAATGCACCGTATCTCTGGCCCCTGTAATCCGCACATGAATCCTGCGGGATTTTTCTGCTGCGGTTCCGATCAGAGGATTCTGTTTCGCGAAGGGATCCTGCAGCTGACAGATTTTTTTGTGTCCGATACAGGTTCCCTGATACAGAGGATATTTTTCTCCATCCTCAAAATCGCCGGTAATCTTAAAGCTCTCCACCCGCTGTCCCTGCGTGATATCCTCCTGCAGCACCACATACTTCACTTCTGACAGGGGTACCTCCAGCGTAAGCGTATAGACCGGCTGTGTCTTGGGGCACCCCGGCTCCAGCTGCAGACTGACGGGAATCTCTTTTCCAAAGGACTCCGCCAGCAGATTTCCCAGCTGTGCAAGCCGCCGCACATCCCTCTCATCCAGAAGCCCGTCCCGGTTGGGCGGCACATTCAGGTTCAGACAGGCGTTGGATCCCACACTGGTCAGATAGGTGTCAAACAGCCGTTTCAGGGAATGGGGTTCTTCTTCCTGATGCCAGAACCATCCCGGACGGATGGACATATCAAATTCCGACGGCGCATAGACCAGTCCCCGGGAATACAGAATATTGGACAACGTCCCCAGTTCCTGATCCGTATTATACATGTGGGAAAGCTTTCCCTCGCCTGCCAGGGGGCCCGGCCCGGTCTGCACCTGTCCGAAATGGCACAATTCCGACGGCACCACCGCCCATTCGGCATGGCGGGGATCTCCCGCCTCATTGCCGCACCAGCGCACATCCGGGCCGAAATCATTGAAAATCACAGCCTGGGGCTGATACCGGCGGATCAGTTCTATATACCGTGGAAAATCGTACGCCTGTTTCCTTCCCCGGGGGCCTTCGCCGCAGGCATTGTCAAACCAAACGTAGAAAATGTCGCCGTATTCTGTCAGAAGCTCTTTCAGCTGATTGCAGAAATAATCGTTGTATGCCGGCGTTCCGTAATACCTGGAATTTCTGTCCCAGGGAGACAGATAAAATCCGAATTTGATACCGCCCCGGCGGCATGCCTCGGCCGCCTCCCGCACCACATCCCTTTTGCAGGGACTGTTTTTCACGGAATGTTCCGTATATCTGGACGGCCACAGGCAGAAACCATCGTGATGTTTGGCGGTCAGCACCATCCCCTTCATTCCCGCCGCTTTCATGGCTTCCACCCACTGATCACAGTCCAGCTTCCGGGGATTGAAGATTTTCTCATCCTCTGTCCCGTCTCCCCACTCCCGATCTGTAAACGTATTGGGCCCGAAATGGATAAATCCGTAAAATTCCATATCAAACCAGTTCTTCTGATTCTCCGACGGCCGCACCCGGGCCGCTTCCTTTAAAAAATCCATCTTTTCTGTCCCTCCATTTTCCCAAGAGTCGCCTGTCAGGCAAAATCACAGGAATTCCTTTGTCTTTCAGATCCGAAACAGTCTTCTGGCATTTTCCTCTGTCACCCGTACCACGGTTTCCGTATCCACCTGCTTGATCCTGGCGATCTCCTCCGCCACATAGGGAAGATTCAGAGAAGAATTCCGTTTTCCCCGGTTGGGAACGGGCGCCAGATAAGGGCTGTCCGTCTCCAGCAGCAATCGGTCAAGCGGGGCATAGTCCACCACCTCTTTCAGCTTCCGGCCGTTTTTAAAGGTGACCACCCCGCCGATTCCCAGATAAAATCCCATGTCCAGGTATTCCCGGGCCATTTCCTTTCCGTAGGAAAAGCAGTGCAGCACGCCGCCGATTTCTCCGGCCTGCTTCCGCTTCATGGTCTCCAGCGTATCTCTGGCCGCTTCCCGGCTGTGAATGATGACGGGAAGCTTTTCCTCCCTGGCCAGGTCCAGCTGGCGTTCCAGCCAGTAAATCTGTGTCTCATGATTTTCTTTATCCCAGTAATAGTCCAGCCCGATCTCTCCCACCGCCACAATCTTTTCCAGGCGGCACAGGGTATGCATCCGCTCCATGGCAGCTTCGTCAAGGGAGCCCACATCGTCCGGGTGAACCCCCACCGCTCCGTATATAAAAGGATATTTTTCCGTCAGCGCCACGGTCCGGTCCCAGCCGGACACCTCCGCGCATACATTGATGACCGTTCCGATTCCTGCCTCCCGCAAAGATCCCAGCAGTTCCTCCCGATCTTCCTCAAACGCCTCGTCATCGTAATGTGCATGTGTCTCAAATATCATCGCAACTCACCTCTCTTCTCTTGTCCGCTTTCTTCGGCTCGCTTTCGCTCATTATTTGCCGGGCGGGGCCCGCCAATGACATTCGCCGCTCGCCCGAAGCAAACTTCGCTTTCTTCGGCTCGCTTTCGCTCATTATATCAGGATTTTTATTTTCTGCGAATATAAAAAACTACGAAATTCTGTGGATTTTTTTATGACACGGAAAGGCATATTCCGCGGATTTTTCTTTGTGCAGGAAAAAAGAGCGCAGCCATCCGCCGGATGACCCGCTCTCTTTTCTGTCTGACGGTCGCCGGCCCACAGAGGTGAGCACGGCCCGATTTCTCTGTTCTCTGATCTGTCAGCAGATCTCCGCTCCGGAGGGCATCTCCTTCTCCGGTGTCATCAGGGACAGATTTCCGTCCGCGTCCTCCGCGCACAGAAGCATTCCCTCTGACAGTACGCCGGCCAGTTTCGCCGGTTTCAGGTTCACCAGAACCATCACCTTTTTCCCCACCATTTCTTCGGCAGTGTAATGGCCCTTAATACCAGATACGATCTGCTTTACCTGACTTCCGATCTTCACCTGAGAGCACAGAAGCTTTCTGGATTTTTTTACTTCCTCGCAGGCGATGATCTCCCCTACCTGGAACTGCATTTTTCCGAAATCCTCAAAGGTGATTTCTTCCTTGGGCTCCAGATCGATCACCGGCTCCTCTTCTGTCTGCGGCTCCTGCTCCTTTGCGGCCTCGGCTTTCTTTGCCTCCACCTTTTCCATAACTTCTTTCACATCCAGACGCTGGAACAGGATTTCCGGCTTGTCTGTCACTTTATTTCCGGAGGGATACAGACCGAACTGATCCAGTACCTCATACCCCCGTTTCTCCGTATTCAGCTGTGCCAGAATCTTTCCGGTGGTCTCCGGCATATAGGATTCCAGCAGGCAGGCGCCCACGGTGATTCCCTCCACCAGATTGTACAGCACCTCCGCCAGACGGTCCTTCTTTGCCTCATCCTTCGCCAGAGCCCAGGGCATGGTCTCGTCAATATATTTATTGCAGCGTTTGAACAGGGTGAAAATCTCGGTGATGGCGTCGGCCACACGCAGATTTTCCATCTTCCCGGCCACCCGGTCTCTGGTCTGGGAAACCACCGCCTTCAGATCCGCGTCCACTTCTTCCTCCACGCCGGTCTTTGTCACCACGCCGCCGAAATATTTGTTGGACATGGAAATAGTACGGTTCACCAGGTTGCCCAGGGTATTGGCCAGATCAGAATTCAGCCGCTCTGTCATCAGTTCCCAGGTGATCACGCCGTCATTTTCAAAGGGCATTTCATGCAACACAAAATACCGCACGGCATCCACGCCGAACATTTCCACCAGATCGTCCGCATAGATCACGTTCCCTTTGGATTTGCTCATCTTTCCATCTCCCTGCAGCAACCAGGGATGACCGAATACCTGCTTCGGCAGCGGCAGATCCAGCGCCATCAGGAAGATGGGCCAGTAAATGGTATGGAAACGGATGATGTCTTTTCCGATCAGATGCAGATCCGCCGGCCAGTCTTTCTTAAACTGCTCGGTGCTGTTTCCATCACAGTCGTAGCCGATACCGGTGATATAGTTGGTCAGAGCGTCCAGCCATACATATACCACATGCTTCGGATCAAAGTCCACCGGAATTCCCCATGTAAAGGAGGTACGGGACACGCACAGATCCTGCAGACCCGGCAGCAGGAAATTATTCATCATCTCATTTTTCCGGGACACCGGCTGAATAAATTCCGGATGGCTGTTGATATGGTCGATGAGCCGCTGGGCATATTTGCTCATACGGAAGAAATACGCTTCCTCTTTTGCCGGCGTACAGGGCCGTCCGCAGTCGGGACATTTACCGTCCACCAGCTGGGATTCCGTGAAGAAAGACTCGCAGGGCGTACAGTACATTCCCTCGTAATAGCCTTTGTAAATGTCACCCTGGTCGTACAGTTTTTTGAAAATCTTCTGCACCTGTTTCTCGTGATAGTCGTCTGTGGTGCGGATAAATTTGTCATAGGATGTGTTCATCAGATCCCAGATCCGCCGGATCTCACCGGAGACATTATCCACAAATTCCTTTGGGGTCACGCCGGCTTCCTCAGCCTTCAGTTCAATCTTCTGACCATGCTCGTCGGTTCCTGTCTGGAAAAATACATCGTATCCCTGCTGTCTTTTGAACCGGGCAATACTGTCTGCCAGCACTGCCTCATAAGTGTTTCCGATGTGCGGCTTGCCGGATGTGTAGGCAATCGCCGTGGTAATATAATACTTTTCCTTTGCCATTGTTTTCCTCCTTTTTGGCCGAATGGCCACAGTGCTATCCCATTTGAGGGTTGTTTTCCGGCTGGCCGGGCTGTCGCGGCAGTCTTTTTTGAAAAAGGAAATAAAAAAGCGCATCCTCCTGTTAAAGAAGACGCGCATACTGCCGTGTTACCACTTCCATTTACTGATTCCTCACGAAATCAGCCTCACCGGGTACCTGCATACCCTCCCGCTGTAACAGGCGGACCTGTCGCAGCCTTACCGTCCCTTTCGTCCGGCTCGGTGCGCCTCTCGGGAGCCATCTTCCGCCTGCCGCCCTGTCTTCCCTCTCAGCATACGGGAATTCTCTGTAGCAGCGCCTGCCGGCGTACTCTCTCCGTCTCAGTGTTTATCGTCATATGGCTATGTTAGCACGATGCGGAAGATTTGTAAAGAATGAAATCCGCTTTTTAACCGCCAAATCCGCTTTCTTTTATATACATCCTAGACATTTCTTCTTCCCCGTCTCCCTGGACCATGCACAGGAATTTCCACCCGCAATGTTCATAGAAGGAAGTATGATCCGTCAGCAGATACAAAATCCGGCTGGTGGATTCCGCCCCTTCACAGGTAAAGACGACGCCGGTTCTCACGCCATCGATGGCCTCGTCCAATGTCCAGCGGATATCGGCTGCCAGCGCCCGGTCCGTCAGTCTGTCTTCTGTCAGAATCATCAGATCCACATCGCTGGTGCTTCTCACCTGTCCTCTGACGCAGCTTCCGAAAAGATAGATTTTCTTCAGGCCCGGGATTCCGGCATTGCTCAGATAGTTCAGATCATGGTCGATCTTATTCCGGAATCTGACCGACATCTGATCGTATGGCTCTCTGTAAACTTTTATCAGATGTCCCAATGCCGGTTCCTCCACATCCATCCGTTCAATCTTGAATATCACCGGCCTGGTGCCGTCATTACAGCAGGCGATCATCATTTTCTCATCGTTGGTCCAGCCCTTCATGATAGAACCGCCCTGCAGCGCCGTATACCCATACCGGCTGATGACGTCCCAGGCTTCGGAGCAGAATTTGCCGTCCAGCATATGCCAGAAATCGTCTCTTTCGCCGTTTCTCTCCAGAATAAATTCCTGCCCCACCTCAAACATGGGACATACCCCGGAATTGGGATCTGCCAGGTATTCCTCCTGCAGATCCCTGTAGCACTCTTTTCTCAAGACTGTAATCTTACACTTGTGTTCCATAAGGCTCTTCCTGTTCTTTCGTCCGTCAGTCCTTATACTTATATTTCCGCAGAATACGCCCGAACACCAGGCAGATGACAACCCCCGCGATCCCCAGCAGGAACAGCATCAGGGCGGCTCCGGAGCCTTTGCCGCTGCCGAAAAGCCGGACAAACAGGCTCCCGGACGGTCTGGCGGCCATAAAGGGTTCGCAGACCCCGTCCACCATCGCGCCTCCCACAAACAGGCCAATGGGTATGGTGAAAAACTGCAGGGTATTTCTGCAGGAATACACCCTTCCCTGCATCTTTACCGGAATGGTTCTTCTGAGAATCACATCCAGGTTTGCGTTCATCAGCGGAACCAGAATCCAGCCGATCAGCTGAGCCAGGCACCAGAGAATGGGGCTGGGAGAGATTGCCAGCAGAAAATTCTCTGTTCCCAGGGAAAACAGCATGGTCAGATAAATCACCCGGATCCGGTTTGCGGGGGCAGGCAGCCATACCGCCAGCAGGCTTCCTGCCAGAGTGGCAATCCCCGCGCAGGAACTCACCATCCCCAGCACTGCCTCTCCCCCGTTTTTTCTGGGAAGAATCATGGCGGGAAGGGCCGCGTCAAAGGCAGAAGCCACAAAATTCACCCCGGCAAGAAACAGAATCAGTGTCAGAATCAGCCGGTTGTCTCTCAGGTAGGAAATCCCCGATTTCACCGTTTCCAGGAAAGGTTCCCCGCCGGCGGTCTCATGGTTTTCCACCGAAGGAATCTTCACCCCGAAAAGCAGTGCCGCGAATGCCGTCACAAAGGTCAGCAGATCCAGATAAATCACCGCGTCCATGCCTGCAAAGGAAAATACCGCTGTGGCCAGCACCGGATTCAGAATAGTAACCAGCGAATTGGAAAAGGAACGCAGTCCGCTGGTTTTCTGGTAATACTTCTCCGGCGTGATCATCGTCATGGCCACATCGCCGGCCGGCTGCTGGACGGTATTCATCAGCCCGGTAACCGCATTCAGCACATACATATGGAACGGCTGCAGCAGATCCGTTTTCAGTAAAATCAGCACCAGCACGGTGCAGCAGGCCGCGAAAGAATCGCAGGCCAGCATGGTCTTTTTCTTGTCCCACCGGTCGCTGAGCGCCCCGGCGAAAATACTCATCACCACATACGGGGCGTAGGAACAGATGGACAGCAGGGCCGTCTGCAACGCGGAACCCGTCCGCTGATACAGCCACAGTGTCAGGGCAAAACCCGTCATGGAGCTTCCCAGCTGCGAAAGGGACTGGGTACTCCACAGAATAAGAAATGTTTTCAGTTCTTTTATGGAATTTTTCATTTT
>DVIN01000029.1 GCA_018711275.1 Candidatus Pullilachnospira intestinigallinarum | reverse complement strand
TTTGTTGGACAGCTTAATTTTACATCAAAAAGGAACAGGATTCCTTATATTTTGGCCATTTTTTAAAAGTTGTGGATAATAAAACTCAGCAGATTTATCTTAGGGGGATAATTCTGCGAAAACTCAAGTGAAATACGGATTGAAAGAAAACGGAAATCTGTTATACTGAAAACAGAGAGTTTATGAGAAGAATTCCCGGAGAACGAAAAGGCGTTTCTCCGGGAATACAAAAGCTGAAAAGAAAGGATGGTACGGCGATGATTATAAAAAACGCGGAGGTTTACACAGAGGCCGGAAGATTTGAGAAAAAGGATATCTATATCCGGGCCGGAAAATTTGCGGATGCACCGGAAGCCGGAGATGAGGAAATTGTGGACGGGACAGGCTGTTATGCAATTCCCGGACTGACGGATATCCATTTCCATGGATGCGTGGGGCATGATTTCTGTGACGGAACAGAGGAGGCTATTCAGGCCATCGCGGATTATGAAGCCAGTGTGGGAGTGACGACCATTGTGCCCGCCACCATGACATTTTCCGAGGAAAAACTTACGCAGATCAGCCATGCGGCCAGAGACCATAAAAACGGCAGGGGTGCGGATCTGTGCGGCATCAACATGGAAGGGCCGTTTATCGCTCCGGCCAGGAAGGGCGCGCAGAACGGCAAATATATCCATCAGCCAGATACGGCCATGTTTGACCGGCTGCAGGAGGCTTCCGGCCATCTGTACAAGCTGGTGGATCTGGCGCCGGAGATGGAAGGCGCCATGGAATTTATCCGGGCTAAAAAGGATGAGGTGGTCCTCTCCATTGCGCATACCACAGCGGACTATGAGACGGCAAAGGCTGCCATAGAGGCCGGCGTCCATCATATAACCCATCTGTACAATGCCATGAACGGCATCAACCACAGAGAACCCGGACCGGTGATTGCGGCCTCCGACGATGACCGGTGTGAGGCGGAACTGATCTGTGACGGCGTTCATATCCATCCGGCGGTGGTCCGCAACACACTGAAAATGTTCGGTGAAGACCGGGTAATTTTTATCAGTGATACCATGATGGCGGCAGGTCTGGATGACGGTATGTACGAACTGGGAGGACAGCCTGTGATTGTGAAAGGCAATCGGGCAACGTTGGAAGACGGAACGCTGGCAGGATCCAACACAAATCTGATGGACTGCATGAAAACGGCGGTCCGTATGATGAAGGTTCCGCTGGAGACCGCGGTACGGTGCGCGGCGGTGAATTCTGCAAAATCAGTGGGGATTTATGACAGATATGGAAGTATCACCTGCGGGAAGGTAGCCAATGTGGTGCTTCTGGAAAAAGAGGATCTGAAAACAAAGCAGGTGATTCTGAGAGGGGAATGCCTGAAATAATGTGAATACACAGAAGGAAAGCCGAACATTCCGAAATGGCGGACTGACCGCCGGAGCGTTCGGCTTTTTATTCACGACAATAGAAAATACGCGTAGCGTGCTTTTCATTATTCATGACAATGGAAAGTTCGCAAAGCGTGCTTTCCATTGTTTCAAAAATTAATACTTCAGATGTTCCTGCAGCTGATCATCCTCGTAATCAAAGGTACACCGGTCAAAGGCATTGATCACATGGGTTTCCCCATAGCGGTCATACCGTTTGTGCTGCCGGCCGTAGGACATATGCACATGACCATGAATAAAAAACCTGGGATGATATTTGTCCATCAGCGTGTTGAAAATCTGAAATCCCTGATGGGGCAGATCCCGCCCGTCATTCAGCTGATAAGCGGGAGCATGGGTCAGCAGAATGTCAAATCCTCCCTTGCGGAACAGCTGCCACCGGAGTTTTTTCACCCGTTTGGCCATCTCTTTCTCCGTATACTGATGGATTCCCGGGCGGTAGCGCATAGAACCGCCCAGTCCCAGAATCCGTATCCCGTCATGGACATAAATCGTATCCTCAATACAGATGCAGCCGTCGGGAGGAGTCTGCTCATATTTGTCATCGTGATTCCCGTGAACATACAGCACCGGCGCGGTGGTAAAGGTAGCAAGGAACGACAGATAATTGGGATTCAGATCTCCGCTGGACAGAATCAGATCGATGCCCTCCAGTTTTTTCTTTTCAAAGAAATCCCACAAATATTTGGATTCTTCATCTGCGATAGCTAAAATTCTCATATACAGTAGATCCCTTCGGATACGCCCTTTTTGGGCGCGTATCCGTTTCCTCCAAAAATATTAAGCCTCCGTGTTGTCCACGCCCTGAAGCAGAACTACCGGTTTGGCGGCATCGATCAGCTGATCAATGGTGGGAATGAAACCATCCACATTTTCCGCCAGCCAGTCCATGGTGATGATTTCCTCGGGAGTCAGTACCCGGTTCGGATCCTGCTGAACCGCTCCGGTCTGAGAGTAAAGGGCGCCGGAGAAGGGATTGAAATCTCCCTTGCAGATGGTGCTTTTCAGAAGATCCACCAGCCGGACCGTTCCGATGGGAAGATTGCCGGAACAGATCACGTCGATAATACCGGCGGACATTCCCCACCAGTAATTCAGTCCTTTGGTGGCGCCCACATCATCATGCTTCCAGGTTCCGTTCATAATGCTGCGGATCATCTGTTCATAGAACTTACCCCAGTGCCAGATGGGCATGGCCAGATTGAAGGGATCCCACGCATCGCTTCGGTACAGACCGAAATGGCGGGAAGCTTCTCCGGGAACAATCATATCCTGTCCGGAGATATACCGCACATCGTTGGCGGTAAAGAAATCCTCCGGCTTTTCTCCGTCCTTCAGCGTGGACCATTTAAGGTAAACCCGGGCCCGGGCATTCACCATCTTCGCGCCCAGGGCAAAGGCATTGATATTGGCCATCATCCCGTAAATGGGATAATCCGCGATATATCCGATCTTTCCGTTTTCCGACATGGCTCCGGCGATGGCGCCCATCAGGAATTTGGCCTCATACATACGCGCGTAATAGGTTCGGATGTACCGATGAGAAGTGTTCAGAGAACAGTTCAGGATCTTCACGTCCGGATGGTCGATGGCAGCCTTCAGACTGGCTTTCAGCAGCGGCGGTGAGGTGGTGAAAATCAGATTATTTCCGTTGCCGATGGCCTGTTCCAGCAGCTGATCCGCGTTCTCTTCCGTGGCATGGTCAAAGCAGCTGGTGATAACCTGGTCGTCAAAGGTCTGCTGCAGATGCATCCGTCCCAGCTCATGGGCATAGGTCCACGCGGAGGTTTCCGCGCTCTTTTCGTGGATGAAAGCCACCTTCAGCTTTGGAGTGCTCAGGGGAATCAGACGGGCAAAAATATTCTTTTTTACCTCTTTGGTTCCGTCGGAGGGGTCCATCTGAAGTTCCACGGAATCATCGCTGGTCAGCAGCTGAAATTCCGGCCATGTCTTGGCCAGCTGTTCTTTCAGCTCCGCGGTGGTCATCTCATCCAGCTGGCTGTAGTCATACAGGCCGATAAAATACAGGAAAGCGTCGCCGGTGGTAATGGGGAGACGATCCCCGCCCTGCTGCTTGTATTCGGCTTCAAAACGGGTGTAGACAGAACTGAAATTCAGTTTGTCGTCGTCACTCCAGACCTCGTCCGGACGTTTTCCCACCAGACGCTGCAGCTTGGGAAAACTGCCCTCCTGGCTGAACCAGATGTAATTGATGCCGGACAGATTGTAAAAATCCATAAATTCATAGTAAATTTTATTTTCTTTCTCTTCCGTGCGGGGAGGCACAATCCGGATGACGTTGCCGGGAATAGAGACAGCGCCGAAAAATTTCAGAACGCTGACACGTTTGTTGCCCTCTTCCACATAGAATTTGTTCATATATTCATAAGCCTTAATGGGATCACGGATTCCTTCCGTCAGATGCGCCTTGTACAGTTCGATCCATTTGGCCGCGAATTCGGTGTTTTCCTTCAGCAGAGGCATGAAGTTGGACCCAAAGGCGGAACTGCGCCCTGCGGTTTTGGTTCCCACGATCTGATCCGCGGGAATCTGCACCAGCCCCAGGGGAATCTCTTTTATGGCGGTAATATTTTTTTCTTTCAGAATTTCATCGAGAGCCGGCAGCGCGCCGCCGCTTCTTTTTCCCATACGGACCGCTTTTTCATAGTCGGCCAGGGCTTCACTGGTGGTGGTATTCATTGACATATGGTATCCCTCCTCAATCAACAGATAGGTTCGGCTGCAAAAGCAGCGTCACTTTCGGAAACAGGAAAAACTTGTTCATCTATATGGTAGCATCGGATTGCGGGGAAATCAAGCCGCAGTTGGCAGATATCCGCCTTTCCGGGCATTTGACCGGATATTTTGGCCCGTTATTTTGGGATATGCCGGGGCGTGTTTCCGGTGTAACATTGAAGACGGAAAGCTGAACGGTTACTTTCCGGTTACTTTTGCGCTGGTTCAGCCTTGAGAATGAGGGATGAATAGTGTATAATAAGGCATATCGGCAGAGTTTTGACCCTGGAGGTGAGCGCATGGATCGGGCATATGACACATTTCACGATGTACTGGTAAATCTTTTCAATGAAATCATGGATGTGGAGGAAAAGGCGGTTATTACGCCGGAGTTTCATGATATCACCAACAATGATATGCATGTGATGGAAGCGGTGGGCGTTGAAAAACCGCAGAGTATGTCCGCTGTGGCCAGGATTCTCTCCGTGACTGTGGGAACGCTGACCATTGCTGTAAACAATCTGGTGAAAAAGGGATATATCAGCCGTGAACGAAGCAGTGAAGACAGGAGAGTGGTGCTGGTTTCCCTGACTGACAAGGGAAGGAAAGCCTATGCTCATCACAAGCGCTTTCATGAAGAGATGATTCATGCCATGATCGATGGGCTGTCTGAGAAAGAGACGGAGACACTGGTGACTGCTTTGACGCATCTGAAGGAGTTTTTTGAAAACTACCAGAAAAAAATATAATCGGACAAACCGGAACGCTGCGGCAGAAGCCGTGGCGCTTTTTTGGCGAAAATACGGAGAAACCGCAAAATTCATGCCGGACGGAGAATTCTTTGCCGCAAGAATTGTAATGACCAGACCGGCCCCGATATGGAGCGGAAAAGTCGAGAGTAATACCTGACAGTTATGGTACAGCATAACGAAAGGGTATTTGTAAAAGCAGACCGCCTGTGCTACACTGACTGATAGAAACATACACGCAGAGACTGCATAGGGAGGAAAGTGTGATGAAGATTATAGAGAATCAGACATTTGACGGGGAACGCGCGCTTTATGGAAGCGAGGAACTTTTGGTGAGAAATGTGTCTTTTGACGGACCGGCGGACGGAGAGAGCGCCCTGAAAGAAAGCAGCGATATCCGGGTGGAGCATGCTTTTTGTAATCTGCGATATCCTTTCTGGCATGACCACCGGCTGACCATAAAGGACTCCGAGATGACTGAGCTGTGCCGGGCAGCCCTGTGGTATTCTGATCATATTGAGATTACGGGGACAAAACTTCACGGCATCAAGGCTCTGCGGGAATGCAGCAATGTACGGATGGAAAACTGCGATATCATTTCCCCGGAATTTGGATGGTCGGTGAACAGCCTGGAGATGCTTGACTGCACGGCCCAAAGCGAATACTTCATGATGCGCTCTGAAAATCTGAGATTCAGCGGTCTGAAAATGAGCGGAAAATATTCCTTCCAGTATATCGAAAACGCGGTGTTCGAAAACTGTACCTTTGATACCAAGGACGCTTTCTGGCACGCGAAAAATGTGACGGTTCGCGACAGTGTGATCCGGGGAGAATATCTGGCCTGGTATTCCGACGGTCTGACGCTGATCAACTGCAAACTGATCGGCACACAGCCGCTGTGCTACTGTAAAAATCTGACCCTTGAGAACTGTGAGATGGTGGATACGGACCTGTGTTTTGAAAAATCCCAGGTGGAGGCCCGGATTACCACACCGGTGCTCAGCATCAAAAATCCACTGTCGGGAAGGATTCATGTACCTTCGGTGGGAGAACTGATCATGGATGATGAAAATGCAAAGGGGCAGGTGATTACGGCAGCAGAAGAGAGGTACTGATCCGCGGCACCGCTGCTGTTGCCGATAGGAAGCGGACTTCTGCCGCGCTGCTTTTTCCGATAGCGGAAAGACCGGAGACACTGACTGTTTCGTCAGTTGCTCCGGTTTTTTGCGGATCATCAGCCCTCTGTCACATACTTTTCCAGCACCGGGAACTGGCAGGGACCGGTTTCCAGCACTTTTCGGTGAAAATCTTTCAGGTCAAAAGCGTCTCCCTGCTCTTCGCGGCATTTTTCCCGCAGATCCATGAAGCTGAGACAGCCCATATAATATTTCAGGTAGTTGGTGGGATCTTCCACGATTACCTGATAAATCTCTTCCATGGCGTCCGGATCCGAGATGCCGAAGCCTTCCAGAAATCCCGCGGCTTTCGCAGGACTCCAGCCATCATAATGTATTCCCGTATCCAGAAGTGAATAAATGCACAGGTTGAGGGAACGGTTCAGCCACTGCAGCCGGGACAGCCGGTCGTCCTGGCCGGTATACCCATAAGCGTAGGATTCCACATAAGTGGCCCAGCCCTCCACATAGCCGCCCATGCCCAGGAGATGACGGATTCTGGGAGGATCGGTGGAGGCAAAGAAAACAGTCTGATACAGATGTCCGGGAAATCCTTCGTGGGCCAGAGTGGTGAACAGCTGACTGCCCTCCATCCGGGAATGGCTGTTGATGTAGATGGCATTGGGGGATAAGGTGTCCACCGGCGGCGTCAGGTAGAAGGCGGGACTGAGATATTCTTCCAGATCCGGATGGACGTATTTTATCTCCCAGGACACGGATGGAGCTTCCGGAAAATCATCAGAGATTTTCTGCCGCAGCGTATCCAGAATTTCTTCCGGATCGTTGCTGCCGGACCAGGCGCCGGAGGCGTACTGTTGTGCCAGGGAGCTGTCTTCCCCCATCAGCCGGCTGCTCTCCACCACGTCTTCCTGCAGCTGACGCAGCAGCCGCTGCTGAATGGCAGGTACGGAATCATAAAGGCCGCAGTTGGATTTTACCAGATATTCATAGTATTCCTTTCCGCCGGGAAGGCTGCACAGACCTCCTGCCTGTTTTCCGGTGCCTTTCAGTTCCTGCAGGCCGTCGATCAGTGCCTGGTAAGCCGGAATCACCACTTCCCGGATCAGGCGGCTGTGAAGTGTCTGGTAAGCTTCCCTCTTTTCCTTTGACAGAGTGGAAAGTTCCTGAATCTTCTCCCGGAAAATCGAGTCCAGGTAGTTGGAATCCGGATTTCGGATAAAAGTCTGACACTGGCTGATGACCCGGTCTGCGGTGGCGTCACTCATGAAGGTACCCTCCCGGGATTTTACGGTCTCAAAGGTAATGATTCCCTGGAAGTAATCCCCCACGGAAGCTATCAGCTTCAGATAATCCTGTACGTCTTTTTCCCGGCGGAAAGTGTATTCCGCCAGAAGGATGGGAAGCTGGGCCTGAGTCCCCAGGGAGGGACTCAGCATTTCCTCCAGAAGATAGTTGTTGGAGGGGAGAAGATCCGTTTCAAGAGCCAGCGTCACCACGTCGCAGGCCAGCCGGTTTTGTGTGGAAAGGTCCTCATAGGAAAAGGATTTCAGCTTTTTCAGCCGGTTTTCTGCCGTCACATATCCGGCAGTTACCTGGGCGGTATCAAAGGATCCCAGCCCGGCGGAATATTCCGTGATGCCGCAGGCTTCCGGATCGGCCACGGTATAGTGCAGATTCAGGGCGTTTTGGCTGATATCCTGACTGAAAATCTGATCGGTATAGCGGGTGAAACGGTAGTTGGTGAGGATCTTCTTTCCGGCCAGGAACAGAACAGGAAGCAGCAACAGAGCCAGAAGAAGTGAGGCCCCGAAAAGAAAACGCCTGGGGGGTTTGGAATGAAAATGCATAGGGATACACCATGAAGTGGGGAGTTGGTAGTATTTTATGAGTGTGGGAAGAGGATTATGAAGCAGAAGAGCTGCCGGTTTTCCCTTTCAATTTAAAAAGATATGACAGGGATGAAAATCAATGGTATAATAAGCACTACATCTATGTGAAAGATATCTGTGAACAGCAGTCACCGCATAGAAACCGGAGAAATCATAAAAATCCCTCTGGGCGGGTAACATGGCTTCGTCCGGGATAAACTAACGAAAATACCACAGGAGGAACTATCATGGAACAGATTTACGATGTACTGATTATCGGTTCCGGACCAGCCGGTATGACGGCGGCAATCTACGGTAAGAGAGCCGGGCTGTCAGTGGCTGTTCTGGAGGGGAATTATATCAATGGCGGACAGATACTGAATACTTATGAGGTGGACAACTATCCCGGTCTTCCCGGTATCAGCGGCCTGGATCTGGCGGACAAGTTCAAAGAGCACGCGGCCAGTCACGGAGCAGAATTTCTGCGGGGCAAAGCGGAGCGCGTTACTCTGGAAGGAAATATCAAAGTGGTGCACACCAGAAAAGAAGATTTCCGGTGCCGCACGCTGGTGATCGCATCCGGTGCGGTACACCGGAAACTGGGCGTGCCTGGGGAAGAGACCCTGAACGGTATGGGCGTGTCCTACTGCGCTACCTGTGACGGGGCATTTTTCCGCGACAAGACAGTAGCCGTGGTGGGCGGCGGCGATGTGGCTGTGGAGGATGCCATCTTTCTGGCCAGGGGCTGCCGGAAAGTCTATGTGATTCATCGAAGAGATCAGCTGAGAGCCGCCAAAACGCTCCAGGACAGCCTGTTTGCCACCGAAGGCGTGGAAATGTACTGGAACGGTATTGTGACCCGGATTGACGGGGAAAACAAGGTGCAGCGCATCACTGTGGAGAACACGAAGACAGGAGAACATCAGGAACTGGAAGTGGACGGTGTTTTCATCGCTGTGGGAATTACGCCGGATACCGGATTTGTGAAGGATTTTGTGGAACTGGATTCCCAGGGATATATCATTGCCGGCGAAGATGGAAAAACCAATGTTCCGGGTGTGTTTGCTGCCGGAGATGTACGGACGAAGCAACTGCGCCAGGTAATCACCGCCGCCGCGGACGGCGCCAACTGCATAACTTCCGCAGAGGAATACCTGCGGGAGAATCCGGTGTAGAAAGGCTTCGAATGCGGCCTGTATGCCGCAGACAGAAGCGGCAAACCCGGATCTGAGAAAAGAGACATAAGAAAACCGACGGAAACCGTCATACGGGTTATGGACTGCCATGTTCCGTATGGCGGTTTTTTTCTGTTTGGCAGGTTTCCCATAACTGTTAAACTTATGTAAAATGAAAAATGCTCCATTTTCACATCCTGTCGTCTTGGGGCGAAAACCGTCATTTTTGAGGAGATAAAACCCCCATTTGTTAAAAATAGACAAATTGTGTCGAAAATTAACACAATTAAGGTGGACAACCAAAAACTTATCCTCCGATTATCCACATTTCAAAACTTTGGAAATGCCTTAAAATCGAGTTATACACAAAGTTATTCACATTATCCACATTTTTTCCTGTGGAAAACCCCGATTTACATAATTGAAAAGGAAACAGATGTTTTGTATATATGTGATAAAATCAATTTTAGAAGTAAATAATGTGGAAAAACTATTGACAATCGGAATATCACAAAGCGGGTAAAATTGTGTCAAATTATCACACAATTTATGGGGAACTTATGTCAACAGGGCGTAGATAATACCGGATTCGACGTGACGAAATTCCATTACCATGATTCGGTATTTTTGATGTGGCAATAAAGAAAAGTCCTGATGTCCACCCTTTTTCATAGCGATAGAGGCTTTCAAGATACAAACAGAGCATTTCAGATCAGGTTGGAGACAGCGGGGATGATGCGGAGCATGAAAGTTATTTACGGGCAGCATAAAAAACAGCCAGCAGGTTTTACCTGCTGGCAGAAAAACTTATATTTTTTTCAGTGTCTGCTTGAAGGGGAGCGGCCCAGAATACGTGCGACAGCCCTTCAAAGGATTCGATTGTTGCCGCCTTTTTATTCTTGTCAGTTTTTTCTGGGTTTACTTACTCAAATGCATCCTCTTAATCACCTTCAGCCGCGTAAACTCCTCCCGTTCCTTTTCCTCCAGTGCATTGCTGATATCCTTCGTCAGCTGTTCATAATGAGGAATGGTGATATTCTTCAGTGCATTGGCCCTTTTCTGGGTCTTTTTGATATTGGTGGCCAGCCGGTAGGCAGAATTTTCCACCATGGAAAGTTTGATGGTCAGTGCTTTCACTTTTTCAAAGGCCACCCGGGCAGCGTCCAGGGACTCTTTGGTGTTGTAAAATGCATAGGTGGGGGATTCGCCGTCCGGTTCCGCTTCCACCAGCGGGATCTCGGTTCCCATGATACTCCTGGTTTTGATACGGATGGAATCCTCAATGGGTACTGTGTAAGAGATGGTCTGGACGGTATTAATGCCGATCTCCACATTAGCCTTCTGGAGAGCAGCATAGGCTTCCCGGAAGGTCTGATCAATCTGTGTCTGGATATCTTTGGCTTCCTCAATCAGATTCATCATTTCCCGGATCAGAATATTCCGCTTTCTGTCCATCAGGTCGAAGCCCTGGCGGGACAGCGCCAGCGAGTTTTTGGCCAGTATCAGATTGCCTTTGGTTGGGAAGGTATTCGGATCCATAATATTCCCCCCTTTACTCCCTCATGGCGTCGGCTTCCGCTTTGGCTTCTGCGGCCAGATCCACTTCGGTAGGCTTATAATACTGATTCAGCACCTTGGTGTCGATCCGGTCCAGCTCCTCTTTGGGAAGGATTCCCAGCAGCTTCCAGCCGATATCCAGTGTCTGTTCGATGGTACGGTTTTCAAATTCCCCCTGGCCCACAAACTGCTTTTCAAAAGCATTTCCGAAGATCAGGTACTTCTTGTCCAGAGGGGACAGCTCGTCTTCTCCGATAACGGAAGCCAGTGCCCGGGCATCGCCCACCTTGGCATAACAGGAAAACAGCTGATTGGCCACATCCTGATGGTCTGCTCTTGTGTAGCCTTCTCCGATGCCGTCCTTCATCAGACGGGACAGGGAGGGAAGCACGTTGATAGGCGGATAGATGGACTGGCCGTGCAGCTGCCGGTCCAGGACGATCTGCCCCTCCGTGATATAACCGGTCAGGTCCGGGATGGGGTGGGTGATATCGTCGTTGGGCATGGTCAGAATGGGAATCTGGGTTACGGAGCCCTTCTGACCCCGGACAATGCCGGCCCGTTCATACAGGGTGGCCAGCTCGCTGTACAGATAGCCGGGATAACCTTTACGGGAAGGAATCTCTCCTTTGGAGGAGGAAACTTCACGCATGGCCTCACAGAAAGATGTGATATCTGTCAGGATTACCAGGATATGCATCCCTTTCTCAAAAGCCAGATACTCGGCGGCGCTCAGCGCCACTTTTGGCGTAATCAGACGCTCCACCACCGGGTCGTTGGCCAGGTTCAGATACATGACCACATGATCGGATACCCCGCTCTCCTCAAAAGTCCGGCGGAAAAACTCCGCCACATCGTATTTGACGCCCATTGCCGCAAAGACGATGGCGAATTTTTCATCGGAGTTATCTCCCAGGGAGGCCTGCTGCACAATCTGAGCGGCCAGCCGGTCATGGGGAAGTCCGTTGCCGGAGAAAATGGGCAGCTTCTGTCCGCGGATCAGCGTGGTCAGGCCGTCAATAGCGGAAATACCGGTGCGGATATAGTTCCGCGGGTATTCACGGGTGACGGGATTTAAGGGGAGCCCGTTGATGTTTACTTTTGTCTCGGCCATAATGGGACCCAGGCCGTCGATGGGATTTCCGATACCGTCAAAGGTTCTTCCCAGAATTTTTTCCGACAGGCCGATCTCCATGGGGTGGCCGGTGAGCCGGGTGTGGGTATTTTCCAGAGACATATTGTCGGTACCCTCAAAGACCTGAATCACCGCCTTGTCCTCGTAGATCTCCACAATACGTCCCAGCTTCTTTTCGTGGCCGTCTATGGAGAATTCCACAATCTCCTCATAGGCGGCGTCCTTTACGCCCTCCAGAACCACCAGAGGGCCGTTGATTTCACTTAGTCCTAAATATTCGATTGCCATGATGGTTCCTCCTTATCCGTTCTTCTCCAGCACCTTGTCATAGAAAGCGTCAATGTCTTTTTTGTAATCATCGAACATTTCCGGATGATCGTTGGGAACATCATATTTGATAGCGATTACTTTTTCGAAAATATTGTCTTCCTTGAGGATGGACATGGGCATCCCCATGGTGATCAGCGCCCTGGATTTTTTATAGAGGTAGAGGATCGTTTCCATCATCTTATACTGCTTCTCCATGGGAACACAGGTATCCTCCTGGTGGAAGGCGTTCTGCTGGAGAAATCCCAGGCGGATCACCCGGGCGATTTCCAGCACCAGCTTCTGATCATCGGGGAGCACATCGCTTCCGATCAGCTTTACGATCTCCATCAGGCTGCTTTCCTGATTCAGCAGCGCCATGATCTGATTTCTCAGGTCGATGAAATTTTTGTTCACATGCTCCTGATACCAGGGGGCCAGATCGCTGAGATACTCACTGTAGCTGGTGAGCCAGTGAATGGCCGGGAAGTGGCGGGCATAAGCCAGGGATTTGTCCAGTCCCCAGAAACAGCGGACAAAACGCTTGGTGTTCTGAGTCACAGGCTCGGAGAAATCGCCTCCCTGTGGGGATACGGCTCCGATGATGGAGACGCTGCCCTCCGTGCCGTTGAGGTTCTCCATCATACCGGCCCTCTCGTAAAAGGCTGACAGGCGGGAGGCCAGATAGGCGGGAAATCCTTCCTCGGCGGGCATTTCCTCCAGACGGCCGGAAAGCTCCCTCAGCGCTTCCGCCCAGCGGGAGGTGGAGTCGGCCATGATAGCCACATCGTATCCCATATCCCGGTAATATTCCGCCAGGGTAAGCCCTGTGTAGATGGAAGCTTCACGGGCGGCCACCGGCATATTGGAAGTATTGGCGATCAGCGCTGTCCGGTGCATCAGAAGATTACCGGTTCTGGGGTCCGCCAGCTCTCCGAATTCCTCCAGCACCTGGGTCATCTCGTTGCCGCGTTCGCCGCAGCCGATATAAATGATGATATCCGCGTCAGACCATTTGGCGATCTGATGCTGCGTCATGGTTTTTCCGGTTCCGAAACCGCCGGGAACGGCAGCCGTGCCGCCCTTGGCAATGGGAAACATGGTGTCCAGGATTCTCTGGCCGGTGATCAGAGGCACCGAAGCAGGGTACCGCTGTCTGGTGGGGCGGGGAATCCGGATAGGCCATTTCTGACAAAGAGTCAGATCCTTTTTGGAGCCGTCCGCCAGCTGGATGGTCACGATGGGATCCTGAATCGTATATTCGCCGTCATCGGCTGTCCAGATGACTGTGCCGGACAGACTGGGCGGCACCATGGATTTGTGTACGATGGAAGCGGTCTCCTGGGTTTCGGCGATGATGGTTCCGCCCGAAACCTGATCCCCCAAAGCTACGGTCAGATGCACCTGCCATTTTTTCTTCGTATCCAGGGAATCCACACTGACGCCCCGGCTGATATATTTTCCGGAATGTTCGGCGATGACGCCCAGCGGGCGCTGGATACCGTCGAAAATATTGTTGAGGATTCCGGGACCCAGCGTTACGGAAATGGCGTCGCCGGTTCCGGTAACCTCTGCGCCCGGCTTCAGGCCGGTGGTTTCCTCGAATACCTGAACCGTGGTGCGGTCCTTGGTGAGAGCGATCACTTCGCCCACCAGATGTTCCTCTCCCACATGAACCATCTCAGACATGCGGAAGCCGGTTTTCCCTTTCAGATAAACTACGGGACCATTGATCCCATAGATGATTCCAGTATTATTCATCTGCCATACCTCCGGTAAAAATGTATTCCTCCCGCGCCTCATCAAGCAGTGTCGCAAATGAGTTGTCGATCAGAATATTTTTGGAACGAATCACTGCGCGCATACCGCCGCCCCAGGCTTCCCGGGAAATGCTGGGAGACATTCCCAGTGTCTGGGTAAGCCGGGCAAGAAGCGGCTCATCCGACGGATCGATGTATACAGTGACAGGGTCCTCTCCGGCAAAAGAGAGGGCCTCCCGGATTCTGGCCTCCAGATACTCAAAGTATTCCGGAGTTTCCTTAAAGTGTTTCAGCTTTCTTTCCACCTCGTCGAACAGCAGAGACTTGATCTCCTCTGTTTTGGCGGAATACTGGCGGCGAAACTCCAGCTGTCGGGCGGACACTTCCTTGTTGATATCCCGTTTCAGTCTGTCGGATTCCGCCTGAAGCTGAGCGCCGGCCTGGCGCTCCATGGACGTCCGGTGTTCCTCGAAAAGCTTGTCCAGGGCTTCTCTATGCTCTTTTTTCATCTTTTCCGCTTCCTCAGAGGCGCTCTGAATGGAAGCGTCAAAAAAATGCTGTAACTTTTCTTCGGTTGTCAAAGTCTTCACCTTCTTTTATATCTAGGATTCATGATAACGGAAAACCCGCAGGGCGCGTTTTCCATATTGTGCAGCAGTTTTCCGGCGGCAGGAGACCCGGAAGCCGTCCCGCCCTGCGGCGTCACAGCTTCAGCCCGATGGCCTCATTGACATAGGATGTGATAAAATCCGGTTTCCGGCCGGTTCCATGCCGGTCGGGGATCTCCACGATCAGGGGTACCCGGTGGTTCAGCTTCACATCGTCCACAATCTCAGGAAATTCCCTGCCGAACTTTTCCGTCAGCAGGAGAATACCGATTTCTTTATCTGCCAGGGCTGTCTCCAGTGCCTGGCGCAGTTCTTCCCGTTCATGGACGACCACGCCGTCCACACCTGCCAGACGCATACCCGTCTGGGTGTCAATGTTATCACTGATCAGAAACATTTTCATATTACATTCCGCCTTTTACAGTCTGCTGAGAATCATGAAGGAGATAATCAGTCCGTACAGAGCGATACCTTCTGCCATGGCTACAAAAATCATGGATTTACCGAACAGAGAACCGTCCTCGCTGATGGCGCCCAACGCTGCGCTGGCAGAGCTGGCCACAGCGATACCGGAACCGATACCGGAAAGTCCCGTTACCAGAGCAGCGCCCAGATAACCAAGTCCCTGTGCCAGTCCGCTTCCTGCGGCCGCGTCAGCGGCCTGTGCGGTCTGGGCGCCGGCCAGCATGGCTACGGAAGCCACCACCAGGGTTCCGAAGAAGAAAAAGCAGTTGGCGGCCAGGGATTTTTTGTAACGCTTCCGGTTTTTCTCGCCCAGAAGAAATGCGCCCCAGGGGATGATGATGCTCAGAATCAATGCGGCTGCAACAGTGATTTCAATAATAGTAGACATAATAATTTCCTCCTAAAATTAAATCCTTCAGTTTTCTTTCTTTAAAAATGGTTTGAACGGTTTTCCACTTCCGGTGTAGAATCGGCTGAACATCTCGTAGTATTCCAGACGAAGCACCTGGATGCCAACGATCAGTCCCTCCATGGCGGTGACAAAAATATTTCCCAAAATAATCACCAGCCAGTTGGGGGTGCCTGCCTCCGCGCCGGCCAGCATCAGTACCACCTCCATCATGGAAGCGTGGCTGATGGCAAAAGCTCCGATACGGATAAAGGAAAGGGTATTGGACAGATAACTGAGCATCACCTCAAACAGCTCAAAGAAACTCTGTACAAAGAACATCACCTTTCCGCCTTCGATGGCGGGAGACTGTCTCGTCGCCAGCCGGGTCAGCGGCTCCTTCAGCATGATAATCAGAAGCGGGACACCGAACATGACCGCGAGCACGGCGGCTGCCGGAACCGTATGTCCTGTGGAAAACAGCAGGATGACGGCTACCAGAGAACCGTAGAAGACCAGGCCGGCCACCGCGTTCTGATCGAACCAGATATTTTCCACGCTGTGACTGCGGATACCGTTGACGATGTGGAAAATCATAGTCAGCAGAATCAGAAACATACCGAAACCGATGGCCGCCACAAATACCGTGTTCAGCTTTCCGAGAAACGGTACATCCGCCATGGCCGTGGTGGGCCGCAGCCACAGGGCGGGAATCAGATCTTCAAAGCCAAAGACGCTTCCGAAGAGAAGCCCGAAGATGGTGGAAAAAATTCCCGCGGTGCCGATGATGGCTGCCAGCTCGATCTTTTTGAAGCGATACAGGAGAAATCCGCCTACGGCAAGGCAGAGTCCCTGGCCGGCGTCCCCGAACATCGCTCCGAAAATAACAATATAAGTAAGGGCCACGAAGATGGTGGGATCCATCTCGTGGTAAGAGGGAAGTCCGTACATCCGGACAAACATTTCAAAGGGTTTGAAAACCTTTGGGTTCTTCAGCTTGACGGGCGGCTCTCCGTGCCCCTGGGAATCACCGCTTTCCACAAAGCAGTACAGGTTGGGATCTTCCGCGATATCCTTCTGGAAGGCCTCCGCATCCTTTGCGCGCATCCATCCGCAGAGAATATAGAAAACCTCCCGGTCTTTCTGCCGGGTGCAGGCAGCCAGTCTGCGGACATCGAAATTCCGGGACTGGGACGCCAGCTTTTCCCTGGCGGCCCGAAGCCGGGCGCCGTGGCTTTCAATAAGATTCCTCATCTGGCCGTCGGCAGTCACCAGAGATTCCTTCAGATCTTTCTGCTGAATGGTCAGCTTTTTCCGTACCTGCTCCGGCATTCCCCACAGTTCCCGGGGAATATCCAGCTGCTGAAAATGCATGGACGCGTACACCGCGCTGATGCGGTCAGCCTGTGCCCGCGGGCAGAAATAGAAGCCCCAGATATAGTGATCGTCCGCGTAACAGCGGTAGAAAAGCGTGTCCATGTTGTCGTAGACGTAGGTTTCAAATTTGGCGTAATATTCCTTTGGAATCTTGCCGAACTGGCAGTACACAAACCGGAAATTCAGCAGCGAGGAGAGATCGTATTCCAGATGCCCGAAGGGCTCCATCGTCTGCAGAAGTTCCCCGGTGTGGCAAAGCTGATCCTCCAGTTTCTTCCTGTCCTCCTCCAGTCCGGACAGCTTTTTGTCCAGATCTTCCACAAGGGAGGCCGCCTCCTCCAGAGAGATCGAAGTCGCTTCCCCCACATCGCGGGGTTCCAGGAGGCCTTCCAGCTCTTCTGCCCGAGACAGCAGAGACTTGTAGGGGTTAATCTGAAGGTACGGTGACAGATTCTGTACCGTATTCAGCTCTGCAAGCGCGTTTTCCAGGTGAATCTCATATCTGGACAGATACTGATCCACCACACGGTCGATATCTGCTTTTGGCCCGGTGATGCTGATAAATTCCATCTTTTCAATCATACACTTACATCCTCCGGTATTGTTAAGATTTTAATATATACTGCATGGTGTCGTCCGGGGAAATCCCATAGCGGACACACTCCAGCAGCGTGGTAAGCCGGTCAATCTCGTGCTCCTTGAGATACAGGTAGCAGTAGATGCAGGCAACAGAATAAGGATCCTTCCGGGTCTCCTCCAGCAGAATGTGCTTCATGATCCAGGAGTACATCTGCTCCAGAGTATCCGCTCCCAGCCGCTCAAACCGCCGTCCGTAATAGGTCTGAGCCAGAAGGGATTCGAAAAGGTTCATATTTTCCGCTTCCACCAGCGCGGCGGTCTCCCGGCGGCTGATCTTGTAATTGACAGGAATCAGCAGCGCGTAGATATCAGCGGAAGCCATGTGGTAATACTTTTTGCAGCGGTAGATCCACTGGAGATTCAGCAGATCGAATTTGCTTCCGCAGGCTCTGGTGATCTCTTCCAGATCCCGCTTTTTCAGAATCTTGTCTTTGGTTTTCCAGAGTACGCGGAAATAATAGAGATCCAGCGTCATCTCATAGTCAAATAATGTAGGCTCCGACAGATTCGCCAGATAGGTCAGGGGAGCGTAGTAATCGCTTCCCTTCAGATTCTGGACGAATTCTTCCACGGAGCCGGAAGCTGTCAGCCGGCTGATATCCAGCTGAGAATGTTTGTCAAAAAACGGTTTGAACAGCGAGAGATCCAGGTTTACATCCCGGTGGTCGAAAATCATGTTCAGACATTCTTTCATGATGGCCACCTCGTACCTTCGAAAATACAGATTGAGGAACTTCCGTTGTTCCACGTTGGCAAAACGGTATAGTTTGGCGAAATCCTCATAGACGGAATTCACCAGGAGCTGTTCGATTCTGCCCCGGTGCAGTTCATCCTCGGACAGGGAAGCCCAGGTGTGTTCATAGGCAGGCCGCTGCTTCAGCCAGGCCACAGCCTGGGGAACGCTTTTCTGCTCGGCCAGCTCCCGGTACTGGGCGTCCGTAAGAAGACGGCTTCGCATGGCGCGGATCTTGGTGGCAAGTCCGCTGTAGGACATCAAATTTCCCATAGCTGTGTCACTTCCTGATTATTTTATGATAAATTTCATCGGTAATTCTGTCGTGGTCCCTCTTATACACATCATCCATCCGGCGCAGCGTCTCCTCCATATTGATCCGGAGCTGCTCCAGCTCGGACTCCGACTGCTTTTTGAGGGATGCGCGGAGTTCCTCCAGCTTCTTTTGGGTGGCTGCTTCGATCTGCGCGTCACAGGCGGCAATCCGTTCCTGCTGCTGCTGATCCATCAGCTTCTTTTCTTCTGCGGCGGACTCCATGATCCGGGAGGCGGCAGTCTCGATTTCAGATAATTTTTCGATGATCTGTTCCATATCTGTCTTTCTCCTTTTCCTCCTTTGGAATAGCACGGTTCCGTTAGCTTCGGCCCCCTGCCAAGACAGGGAAAACCGGAAGGCGTAACTGCCGTGGATATCCTGTTTTTCCTGATGATTATTCCCGGGAAAAACCTGCCCTTATTCTACACCTATTTGAAAAAAAAGTAAATGTAACTTTCAAATTGTTAAGAATTATAGTAAGATAGGAAGGAGCATTTGAAACATAAAAAAATTGCCTGTCAGAAAATGATATTTGCAAAATTTCAGATGGCACAAAGGAAAGGGTTATTCATATGAGACTGAGAAATATACAGGGTTCCCGGGAGGCGGTGGCTGCCAGCGCCCATGTAGCCCACAATCCGGAAAAAAATAAGGGAAAATGGAGAGAAATTTTTGGAAATTCTCATCCCCTCCATATTGAGGTGGGAATGGGAAAGGGACGCTTCATCATGGAGATGGCGGCCCTCCATCCGGAAAATAATTATGTCGGTATTGAAATGTATGACAGTGTATTGCTGCGGGCGCTGCAGAAGATGGAAGAACTGGAAGAGAAGCCGGCCAATCTGCTGTTTGTGCGGATGGATGCCCGGAATCTTCCTGATGTGTTCGCGCAGGGGGAAGTGGACCGGATCTATCTGAATTTTTCCGACCCATGGCCAAAGGATCGCCACGCGAAGCGTCGCCTGACTTCCCGGCAGTTTCTGGAACGGTATGACCAGATTCTGATTCCGGAGGGGCGTGTGGAATTTAAGACGGACAACCGGGATCTGTTCGTATTTTCTCTGGAGGAAGCTCCGGAAGCCGGCTGGAAAGTGCTGGCCAGTACCTTTGATCTGCACCATGATAAAGAACTGATGCAGGGAAACGTGATGACGGAGTATGAGGAGAAGTTTTCTTCCATGGGAAATCCTATTCATAAGATGATTATTGCCAGATAGAACTCAGAGGCAGCTCGCTGCCGCATGTCAGATGACCCTCAGATCGTTTTCCGGCGTCATCTGACAATCTGCCTCCGGTTCCCCCCTTCTGCCGTTCTTCATATAATATAGTAACAGAGGAGAGAGGTGTGGATGGAGAATGATGAAGTGCAGGAAACGCAGCTGCAAAAATCCCCTTTGGGGCTGGAGCTACAATAATCCCCAGTGGGATTGCCGTCTGCGGAAAATTTACAGATGTCTGAAAGAACTGGATGATTTTCTGTGCGCAAAAAAACCGGGAAATAAGCGGGGAAAACCAGGTGGAAAATAAAAATAAAAAAATTGTAAAAAATGCTTGCATTTTCCATGGACATCGTATATAATAATTTTTGCGTCACGGGAGTGACAAAAAAACAAAAGACAAGCGCCTTTAGCTCAGTTGGTAGAGCAGTAGACTCTTAATCTATTTGTCCAGGGTTCGAGTCCCTGAAGGCGCACTGAAAGCACTGTTTTTGCAGACTATGAGTTGCGGGGACGGTGTTTTTATTTTCTCTGTATATCAAGGGGTTCCGGATCTCCACACGCCGCTTTATGCGGCCTGTGCGGCAGGACGGGACCCCTTTTAGTTTCTGCGCTCCTGCCCTTTTGCTTCCTTATTGACAGTAAAAATAAAACAAAATACAATGAAGATACATGAGGAAACAACCGTAAGCCGCGCGGCCCGGTAAGGGGCGCGGGCGGTCAGTACAAAGGGGACAAATCAGATGACATTAAAATGGTACAAATTTATTATTTATTTTCAGCTGTTTGCCGGGGCGCTGGTGAGCCTTGCGGTGGGATTTGGATCGATTATGGGATGGAAATACGGCGGAGAGCAGCAGGCGGCCCGGATGTATGCGGAATTTTCCGGGCTGCGGATGGTAGATATTATCGTCTGCTTTCTTTATGTGGCGCTGGCGGTTATGTCTGTGGCGGTGCGGCAGCGGCTGGCAGCTTTTCGGCAGAATGGCCCCTGGCTGTATCTGACGCTTTTGGGAGAGTATTTGCTTCTGGGAGTGATCGCATGGGTGCTGGAGGCGATGATCACCGGAAGTCTCCGTTTGGAGGCGGGAACGCTGGCCGGGTGGATCGTCCAGTTTGTGCTGATCTGCCTGAACATGATTTACTTCGGGAAGAGAAAGCAGATGTTTACAGAATAAAATACACATTCAGGGAGGAACATATACCGTGAACCGGGACGTACAGTTAAAAAAATACGCGAAAAAATTTGAATATTCCTACACGCTGGGGGCTTTTCCCACCATAGAGCTTCTGAAAAACCAGCCGGATCATGTGCTGAAGGTGCTGCTGCATCCGGACATGAACAGTCCGGAGCAGCTGGAGATTATCGGCGGGCTGTGCCGGGAGCATGGGATTCCCGTGGAACGGGCGGCGAAGGCGGTGGAAAAGCTCCGGGATAAGGAAAATATCTTTGCCATCGGAGTGTTTGAAAAATACACCAATCAGCTGAATCCCAAAGAAAACCATATTGTTCTGGTGAATCCCAGTGATATGGGAAATATGGGGACGATTATCCGAACCAGCATTGGATTTGGCATCCGCAATCTGGCCATTGTGGAGCCGGCGGTGGACATTTTCAATCCCCGGGTGGTGCGTGCTTCCATGGGATCGCTGTTCCAGATGAATTTCCGGTATTATGACAGCTTTGAAGCTTACCGCGATACGGCAGGGAACAGAAGCCTGTATCCCTTTATGCTGAAAGGAGCGGTGCCGCTGCAGGAGCTGCGGCGGGACGCGGGGGAGACCTATTCTCTGATTTTCGGAAATGAGGCCACAGGCCTGCCGGATTCCTTTGCCGATGTGGGGCAGAGCATCGTGATCCGCCATACCGACCATATTGATTCCCTGAACCTTGCCCTGGCGGCGGGAATCGGGATGTACGAATTTACGAAATAGCGGATTTGTTTTACAGGTGTGATTTTTAACATCATCTTTGCGGAGAAAACAAAGCGGGAACCGCAAAATCTCTCCGGACATTGATTCAGAGCGCCCGTTAGCTGCGCGTTCCTCTTGAAAGAGATTATCTGAGGCGGCGCGGTTAAGCGGCGAAAGCATCCCTTGGAAATGGCTGGTACTACCAGTGTACAAAATAAAAGTTTTCCTCGAAAAAAAACGACAAAATCACCGGAACTTCGGAAGTTTTTGGGCGGGGGTTCGAAAAAATAACGGAAAAGCTCACAAATGATGTGTGAGATTAGAACATTTTCAAGGTAAAACAGCACAAAAAAATGTCTCATATTGCAAATGCTTTGAAATTCATAGTAATAATTGACAAATCAAAAGATTGGAAGTAAAATCTGACGGACAGTTATAAATAAGTAATAACGCTTATGGCAGAAAGGGAGGGAGTAACACGGATCTTGCGAGTGAATTAACGAAAGAGCTGAACTGTGATACCGTCTTTACCATTCCGATTTTCGGCGGCGTGGGAATCTCGGAATCCGTGGTGGTTACCTGGATTATCATAGCGGCTCTGACCCTGTTGTCCATCCTGCTGGTGAGAAATCTGCGGGTGGAGAACGTAAGCCGGAAGCAGCTGCTGCTGGAGTCCGCAGTCGGCTGGATCTACAACTTCTTTAAAGGGATCCTGGGCGAGGAAGGAAAGCGGTACATTCCGTATCTGATGACCGTGGTGGTTTACATTGGCGTGGCCAATCTGATCGGTCTGCTGGGCTTTAAGCCCCCCACAAAAGATATGAATGTGACGGCAGGACTGGCAATCATGAGTATCATACTCATCGAATACGCAGGCTTCCACAAGAAAGGCGGAAAGGGATGGCTGAAAAGCTTTGCGGAGCCTATGCCCATTATTCTGCCGATCAACATCCTGGAAATCTTTATCCGTCCGGTATCGCTGTGCATGCGGCTTTTCGGAAATGTTCTGGGATCTTTTGTGGTTATGGAGCTGATTAAAATGGTGGTTCCGGTGATTGTGCCGGTGCCCTTCAGTCTCTATTTTGATATTTTTGACGGTCTGATACAGGCGTATGTGTTTGTATTCCTGACGTCACTGTTTATCAAAGAAGCAATCGAATAAAACAAATGGAAAAAGAAAAGGAGAAAAAATCATGTCAAGTTTAATCGCAATCGGAGCAGCAGTAGCAGTATTAACAGGTATCGGAGCAGGTATCGGTATCGGTATCGCCACCGGAAAAGCCATGGACGCTATCGCAAGACAGCCGGAGGCTGAAAGCAAGATCAGCAAATCCCTGCTTCTGGGCTGTGCCCTGGCAGAAGCAACCGCTATCTACGGTTTCGTTATCGGTCTGCTGATTATCTTCTTCCTGGCATAAGAAAAGCAAACAAGAAAGGCAGGTGTGTGAAAGGTGTTACGACTGGACTGGAATCTTGTCCTGACGATTATCAATCTGATCGTCCTTTACCTTTTGCTGAAAAAGTTCCTGTTTAAGCCTGTTCTGTCCATCATGGAGAAGAGAGAAAAAATGATTCAGGACAGTATTGCATCTGCCCGCTCCCAGGAAGGTCAGGCGCAGGAATTAAAGGAACATTATGAACAGGCCCTGGTTTCGGCCAGGGATGAGTCCGCACAGATTGTGGAGAAGGCCCGGGTGGACGCCAGAAAGGAATATGACAAAATCCTGGCTGACGCGGATGTGCAGGCGAAAAAACTGGTAGAGCAGGCGCGTAAAGACGCCGAACTGGACAAAGAAAAGGCGAAGAAAGAGGTTCAGGCCGAGGTGGCCGGACTGGCTATGGCAGCTGTTTCCAGAATTCTTACGGATGGCAGCGATGCGGGAAGCGACAGCGCGCTTTATAATCAATTTCTGAAAAAAGCAGGTGGAGCCAATGACACAGACCGGAATTAACAGCAATTACGGAAGGGTACTGTACGGGCTGGGAATTTCGCCGGAGGATATCCGGGATATGGAGAGCTGCTTTGCCAGCGTCCCCGGTCTGGGAAAGCTTCTGGACAATCCGGCAGTGAGCCGGGCGGAGAAACACCGGGCGATCGACCGGATTTTTCCGGAAAGTCTCCATCCTTTTATGAAGACGGTCAGTGATCACCGCCGGGCAGAACAGATCCCCGGGATCCTGGAGGCGTACCGCGGGTATGACCGTCAGGCCAGAGGAATTCAGGCGGCACAGCTGTACTGTGTAAGCGCCCCGGATCCTGAGCAGTGCGAGCAGCTGAAGGAGTTTGTGAAGAGAGAGTACGGCGCAGGAGAAGTGGAACTTGCAGTGAAGAAATGCCCGGAGCTGATCGGAGGGTTTATTCTCCGGGTCGGCGATAGAGAGTATGACTGGAGTCTGCGGGGCAGAATCCGTCAGTTAGAACAAAGTTTGGTCCGGAGGTGAAGATATGAGCACATTCAGCTCAGAAGAAATCATTTCGATTCTGAAAGATGAGATCGAGAATTACGATGTGATCAGCCGGGACCAGGAGACAGGAAGCGTTGTCTCCGTGGGAGACGGGATCGCCACTGTGTATGGCATCGATCATGCCATGTACGGTGAGATCGTAACATTTGAAAATGGTGAGAAGGGTATGGTGCAGGATATCCGCAGAGATACCATCGGCTGTATCCTTTTTGGAAAAGATACGGGAATCCGGGAAGGCACCAGGGTGACCCGGACAAAGAAAAAAGCGGGTATCCCCGTGGGAGAGAATTTTATCGGCCGCGTCATCAATGCCCTGGGCGAGCCTATCGACGGACAGGGCCCGGTGCAGGAAGCGGACTATTATCCGGTGGAACGGGAGGCTCCGGGTATTGTGGAGCGGAAGTCGGTCAGCGTTCCTCTGGAGACCGGTATTCTGGCCATTGATTCCATGTTTCCCATCGGCCGCGGACAGCGTGAGCTGATCATCGGCGACCGTCAGACAGGAAAAACATCCATTGCCACAGATACCATCCTGAATCAGAAAGGAAAGGATGTAATCTGTATCTATGTGGCCATCGGACAGAAAGCGTCCACCATTGCGAAACTGGTGTCTACGCTGAAAAAATATGACGCTATGGATTACACCATCGTGGTGGCTTCCACTGCCAGCGACTGTGCGCCGCTGCAGTACATCGCTCCCTATGCGGGAACTGCCATGGCGGAATATTTCATGTATCAGGGAAAGGACGTGCTGATTGTCTATGATGATCTGTCCAAACATGCGGTGGCATACCGTGCCCTGTCCCTGCTGCTGGAACGTTCTCCGGGCCGTGAGGCTTATCCGGGCGACGTATTTTACTTACATTCCAGACTGCTGGAGCGTTCCAGCCGTCTGAGCGACGAAGCGGGCGGCGGTTCCATCACGGCTCTGCCCATCATTGAGACGCAGGCGGGCGATGTTTCCGCCTACATTCCCACCAACGTGATTTCCATCACGGACGGTCAGATCTTCCTGGAGAGCGACCTGTTCTTCTCCGGTATGCGTCCGGCTGTCAACGTGGGTCTGTCCGTATCCCGTGTGGGCGGCGCGGCTCAGTCCAAAGCCATGAAAAAGGCTTCCGGAAGTATCCGTATTGATCTGGCTCAGTTCCGCGAGATGGAAGTATTTACCCAGTTCTCTTCTGATCTGGATGCTTCCACCAAAGAGCTTCTGCAGTACGGCAACTGTCTGATGGAGCTCCTGAAGCAGCCGCTGTGCAATCCTCTTTCCATGCCCCAGCAGGTGATCACCCTGTGCGCGGCCACCCATAAGGTGATGATGAATGTGGAGAAAAAGCGCGTGAAAGAATTCCAGGAAAAAATGCTGGAATGGTTTGCCCGTGAACATGAGGAGATCATCAACGGGCTTCAGGAAAAGCAGGTGCTTGACGATGAGATGACAGCGCAGATCGTGTCCGCGGCGGAGACTTTCCGGGATACGGTATGGGCGTAAGCCGGCGACGGACGGGGAGGTAAAAGATGGCAAATGTAAAAGAGATAAAGGACCGGATGGAGAGCATCCAGAGTACCATGAAAATTACAAATGCGATGTATATGATTTCCTCTTCCAAGATGAAAAGAGCCAGGAAGGTTCTGGCGGATACGGAACCGTATTTCTTCGGGATGCAGGCGGCCATCGCCAGAATCCTGCGCCATGTGCCGGATATCGAGCATCGTTTCTTTGACGAGCGGCCGCAGGTCGAAGGGGCTGAAAGGAAAATCGGCCACATCGTAGTTACCGGCGACAAGGGCCTGGCAGGCGCTTACAACCATAATGTGATCAAGATGGCGGAGGAGCAGCTTCAGGGAGAAGGTCATCACACCCTTTATGTGCTGGGAGAACTGGGAAGACAGTATTTCCGGAAACGGGAAAGTGATGATGTGGAAATCGACATGAATTTCCGGTATACCGTACAGAAACCCACGATGCACCGGGCCAGAATGATCGGTGAGAAGATGGTGGAAGAATTTCTGGAGGGAAAGCTGGATGAGGTGCATATCATTTTCACCGATATGATCAATGCCGCCTCCTCTGAGACATCCACCATGCAGCTGCTTCCGCTGAAGAAAATTTCCTTTAACCGGCCGGTGGACCAGATTGCCATGGCCAATGTGCGCCAGGAGGAAATCATGCTGTCACCCTCTGCGGAGTCGGTACTGGACAGTATCATTCCCAACTATGTGGTGGGAACCATCTACGGATGTCTGGTGGAGTCCTACTGCAGCGAGCATAATTCCCGTATGATGGCCATGCAGTCGTCAACGGACAATGCGAAGGAGATGCTGAGAACTCTTTCCATCGAATACAACCGTGCCCGTCAGGCAGCCATCACCCAGGAAATCACCGAGGTGATCGGAGGTGTCCGGGCGCAGAAGGGAAAACAATAAAAAGTGACTGCCGGTGTGGGCCGGCTGAACATAGAGAGGAGCAAATCTGTTATGAAGACAGGAAAGATTGTACAGGTCATGGGGCCTGTCGTGGACGTTCTTTTTGAAGATCAGGAACTGCCGTCCATCAAGGATGCTCTGGAAGTTGAGAACGGAGGAAAGAAATGCGTCATGGAAGTGGCGCAGCATGTAGGCAACAATACGGTTCGTTGCATCATGCTGGCTTCCAGCGAGGGTCTGCACCGGGATATGGAGGTTGTGGCCACAGGCGCAGGTATTCAGGTGCCGGTGGGAGATAAGACCCTGGGCCGTCTTTTCAACGTGCTGGGAGAGACCATCGACGGAGGGGAAAGCCTGGAGAATGAGAAACACTGGGTGATTCACAGAGATCCGCCTTCCTTCGAGGATCAGAGTCCTGTAGTGGAAATCCTGGAGACAGGAATCAAGGTTATCGACCTGCTGGCGCCTTACGCCAAGGGCGGTAAGATCGGTCTGTTCGGCGGCGCCGGTGTGGGAAAAACCGTGCTGATCCAGGAGCTGATCCGGAATATCGCCACAGAGCACGGCGGATATTCTATTTTCACCGGTGTGGGCGAGCGTTCCCGTGAGGGAAATGACCTGTGGACAGAAATGAGAGAGTCCGGCGTTCTGGAGAAAACGGCGCTGGTATTCGGACAGATGAACGAGCCGCCGGGAGCCCGTATGCGCGTGGCGGAGACGGGCCTTACCATGGCAGAGTATTTCCGTGATGAAGAGCACCAGAACGTGCTGCTGTTTATCGATAATATTTTCCGTTTTGTGCAGGCGGGATCCGAGGTATCCGCTCTTCTGGGCCGTATGCCTTCCGCCGTGGGTTATCAGCCTACCCTGGCCAATGAGATGGGCGAGCTGCAGGAGCGGATCGCTTCCACGAAGAACGGTTCCGTTACCTCTGTGCAGGCGGTTTATGTACCTGCCGACGACCTGACTGACCCGGCCCCGGCTACCACCTTTGCGCATCTGGACGCCACCACAGTGCTTTCCAGAAAGATCGTGGAGCAGGGTATTTATCCGGCCGTGGATCCTCTGGAGTCCACCTCCAGAATCCTGGAAGCAGACGTGGTAGGCGAGGAACACTACGAGGTGGCCAGAAAGGTACAGGAGATTCTGCAGAAATACAGTGAACTGCAGGATATTATCGCCATCCTGGGTATGGAGGAGCTGTCCGACGAGGACAAAACGACGGTTTACCGGGCAAGAAAGATTCAGCGTTTCCTGTCTCAGCCGTTCCATGTGGCGGAGACCTTCACGGGAATCCCCGGAAAATACGTTCCGTTAAAGGAGACCATCCGTGGTTTTAAAGCCATTGTGGAAGGTGAGATGGATCAGTATCCGGAGCAGGCCTTCTTTAATGTGGGTACCATCGACGATGTGATTGCCAAAGCGAAAGCAGAGGAGTGACGGCTATGGCAAATACGTTTTATCTGCAGGTGCTTGCCAGCGACCATATTTTCTACAAGGGAAGAGTGGAGACTCTGGTAATTCCTGCCCCGGACGGGGAAGAAGCGCTTCTGGCCCACCATGCGGACACCATCATGTCCATTGTGGAAGGAGATCTGCGTTTTCGGGATGAAGAGGGAAACTGGCATGAAGCCATCGTGGGCCGGGGATTTGCTCAGATGATTAACAACCGTGCCACCGTTCTGGTGGACACGGCGGAGAAGCCGGAGGAAATCGACCTGAAACGGGCTCAGGAGGCCAGAGAACGGGCCGAGGAGCAGCTGCGGCAGAAGCAGAGCATGCAGGAATATTATATGACGCAGGCATCTCTGGCGAGAGCCATGGTGCGTCTGCGTGCGGCGAATCGGAAGAAGGATGTGTAGGAGCGGCAGGACTGAGATCCGCCCTGAGACAGATTTCCGGGCAGACGCACAGTATCAGGCTGCGAAGATGGTTTGCCCATGCGCAGACTGTCAGGCTGCCGGGAGAGTGAGAAGACGGGCCGCCAGAACAGTCAGGAAGAAGGAAGATCCCCGGCGAAAACAAAACCGGGAGCTGGCTAGGCAGAGGATCACCGGGCGGGTGGAATATTTCGCGCCGCTGGTGGGCGTCACCTACAACCGGATTTTCATCAAAGAGCAGAAGACCCGGTGGGGCAGCTGCAGCAGTCTGGGGAACCTGAACTTTAACTGGAAGCTGATCCTTCTGGACGAGGAGCTGCTGGATTATGTGGTGGTCCACGAGCTGGCCCACCGGAAACAAATGAATCATTCACAGGCATTCTGGGCCGAAGTGGAGCGGGTGCTTCCGGATTACCGGGCAAGACGCAGGAGGCTGAGGGAGTGTCGGGTGTGAAGAATGGGAGAAGAGGCCAAAAGACCGGGAGTGTTTTTTGGCCTCTTCTTTCGTGTATGTAGGGACGGGACAGGAAATATAATTTGTTGTGGAAGCAGGGATAATATTTGATATAATGGGAGCAGAACAGGAGGAGATTTCTTATGCTTAGTGTATATCTGGGCCCCATGGAGGAGGCCATTTTCCATCCCCCCACATATTTTGACAATCAGTATGAGGATGAGTGGATCACAGAAAAACTGTCTGTGGAAATGATAAAAGACGTGGATAAATCGGAGGTCATCAGCCCCTATCTGATACAAAGCCCTGTGCTGGGTCCGATTTCTGTAAAGGAAATCTCGGGCGGAGTGAAAACGCTGATCCTCATGGCATTTGATCAGACCGGAAAGATATTCAACGCGTCATCTTGCGGAGATAACTGTGCCAAATGGATCCTGAAAATCGCCGGGACAAAGGATCTGACCATCAATCTGAGACATCTTATGAATTTTGGAGACGGCGAATTTGAGATGAAAATTCTCAATACAGGGGATATTGTTCATAACATGGGAGAGTTTGTCTGGATTGCGGGAAAGTTTGTGTAGGTGAGAGGGATGAAAGGAAAATATAAGGTTGTTGTAAAGAACAGGCGGCTTCACTATGAATTTGATATAAAACGGAATATCACCATTATTCAGGGCGACAGTGCAACAGGGAAAACAACAAGAAAATGCGTTTATCAATACGAAAGAATTTGCCGTATCTGTCAGAGATTCCGATAATTATTACGTTTTGATTACCAGAGAAAATCTATATAATCTTCCGTACAGTGTAGAAGAAATTTATGAAATTCACTGTTCGGGAAAATATCATGATACAAAGAGAGCGTATCAACAGATTCATCAGATGTATTCCGGCTATCAAAATCTGCCGGCGGCGCCGGAAAAAATAATAACCGAAGATTCCAATTCCGGATATGAGTTTTTTAAGGCTATTGGATCCGAAAAAAAGATTCCCTGTGAAAATGCCGGTGGAAAATCCAATCTGTTTCGGATACTGGAATGTACAGGAGAAGAGTCGGTGTGCGTGATTGCAGATGGGGCCGCTATTGGACCGGAGATGGATCGTCTGTACAAATGCGCCCTCCAGAAGAAAAATATTCATTTATATTTTCCGGAGTCATTTGAATGGCTGATATTAAATTCTGGATTGATTGAGGGGAAAGATATTCCCATGATATTGGAACATCCGGAGGACTATCTGGAAAGCAGTGAATATTTCAGTTGGGAAAGATTTTTCACGGATTTGCTGATGAGGAGAACGGAGGATTCTTATCTCAGATATAACAAGAAAAAGCTGAATGAAAGTTATCTGCATGAAAGGAACAGGCAGGCGATTCTTCGGTGTATTGAGGGAGTAAAATTTTAGGAGGGCTTTGGATAAGAGAAGAGGCCAAAAGACCGGGAGGGGTTTTTGGGCCTCTTCTTTGTGGAAATAATTTGAAAAAACAGAAAAAGAATCCGAATATACAGCGGAATCCACAAATAAGTGCAACAGATTGCAGATGATTGGCAATAGAATCCATAGGAAATCTGTTGAATATCCGATAAAATGTAGTTACAAAGTTCATCAAGAAGGAGGTAAGATGATGAAAAAGAAATTTGTGGCAGCATTATTATCGGCAGGTATGGTTGTCTCTGCTCTTTCCGGTTGCGGGTCGGGAGGGTCAGATGCGGGAACGGACAGTGCATCTGATACCGATACCGCTGTGGAGGAGGAAAGCTCAGAGGACACGGCTGAGACGACAGCGGAAACGGAAGAAGCAGACAGCAGTGAAGATTTGTCAGGAACTCTCACAATTCTTTCCTGGTATAACGAGACGAATTCACAGCCGCTTCTGGACGGATTTAAAGAGAAGTATCCAAACATCACCGTTGAGCTGCAGTATTCACCGCCCGTACAGGATTATGTGGAAAAGCTTTCCACCATGCTTTATTCAGGCGCGGGCCCCGATATTTTCTGTATGGCTCTGGAAAACAGAGAGGATCTTATCAAAGGAAATTACTGTGAGGATCTTTCCAATGAAAGTTATATGACGGACGGAACAATTCCTGATACTGTGAAAGAAACTTACGGAGCGGATGGAAAAGCATACGCGCTGGCGGTAGACTGCTGGGCCGGCGGAATTTTCTATAATATCGATCTGTTTGAGCAGGCGGGAATTACGGAATTCCCCACCACATGGGACGGACTTCTGGAAGCGTGCCAGAAACTGCAGGATGCGGGTATTATTCCTATTATGGACAATATGCAGGATGCGGCAGCGAACTTTACGGCTCCTCTGTATGGGTCAGAAGTGAAAGCAGAGAATCCTTCTGTGGTTGAGGAAATCTATGCGGGAGAGAAGACTTTTGAGGAAACCTGGACAGAACCGGTCACCATGTGGCACCAGCTGATTGATGAAGGTTATCTGGATCCCAACTATCTGGGGTCTACCAGCGATGATATTGTGACCGCATTTGCCACAGGTCAGACAGCTATGATGATTACCGGTTCCTGGAATGTGAATACCATTAATTCCATCAACCCGGATCTGAATTATAAATGTATGCCGGTTCCGGGTACGGAAGATGCTTATTACTGTGGCGCCGTAAATGTGGGATGGTGCATCAACTCCGCCAGCGAAAATAAAGATCTGGCCAGAGCATTCCTGAATTATTGTGCATCACCGGAAGGACTGGAAGCACAGTATACAGGATACGGCGGATTTACAATTGCGGAAGGGTATACTCCGGATCTTCCGGAACAAATTTCAGATGCCGTACAGGGTGTTAGGGATGGCAAATACTATATTCCCATGGCTGACTGGCAGCAGTACACGGAGTCTCTGCGTCTGACCTATATTCAGAGTCTTCAGGATTGTATGGCAGGGTCTATTGAACCTTCGGAAGTAGGAAAACGGATGGATGAGAAACTGGCAGAAGTACGTCAGGAGTAAATAATCAAAATAACTGAACAGAACCGCCGCATGAGGCTGAGTGGAGCCGATAAGCTCAATACTTCACGCGGCGGTTTTCTTTCCGAAACAAGAGAACACCGAGGTGAATAAAAATGAGAAAAAGAAAACTGAAAAAGGCAATGCAGTATGAGATTTTCCTGCTGCCGGCTTTTATGGCTTTTACTGTTTTTACCATAATTCCCCTGATTAAGACCATAGCCTACAGTGTGACGGATTTTGACGGGGTGACCAGAGAGTACAATTTTGTGGGATTTCGCAATTATATCAGCGTGTTCCAGGATGAAATGATGCGTCATGCATTGTTTAATACGCTGTTTTATACCTTGTGCACCATGGTGCTGATCAATCTTATCGCTATACCTCTGGCGGTACTGCTTGATAAACAGACCAGACTGAAAACTGTAGAGCGGGCGGTTTTTTTCTTTCCCTCTATTGTCAGCGCGCTTTTGCTGGGATATATCTGGGGCTATATTTTGTCCCCCATGCAGACCGGCGCCCTGAACTCTATTCTGGCTAATTTCGGCATTGGTCCTATCGGATGGACATCTACGGAATGGGGAGCCAAAATAGCCATTATTCTGGTGGCGGTATGGACCAGCACCGGATGGCACGCCACTGTGTATCTGGCCTATCTGCAGTCAATTCCGGGAGAGTATTATGAGGCAGCGGCCATCGACGGAGCTGGTAAATGGCAGCAGTTTAAGAATATTACTATTCCTCTTCTGGCTCCTGGGCTGACGGTCAATACCCTGTTGCTTCTGACAAATGGACTAAAGGTATATGATCTTCCCTACGCTCTTTCAAATAAAGGAGGGCCGGGATATTCCAACTATACGGTAACCCAGATGATTATTCAGAGGGGGCTGTCAGAAAAACAGTATGGGCCGTCTACCGCCCTGGCAGCAATCTTTATCCTGCTGGTAACCATTATTGCCGGAGTACAGTTTATGACGATGAGGAAAAGAGAGGTGGATATCACATGAAAAAGAAACGGATTTATGGATCGGACTTTGTGCTGGTTCCCATCTGCCTGGTATTTCTCTATCCATTCTTCTATATGGTGACAAATACCTTTAAAAGTATGACGGAGATGTCCTTTAACCCCACCGGATTCCCGTCCTCCCTGTATCTGGATAATTATGCGGAGATTTTATCCAACCCTCAGATCTACCGGGCGTTTCTCAATACGTTTATCATTACTGTATGCTCGGTACTGGCAATTATGATTATTGGAGAAATGGCAGCATATCCCATTGTTTTTTTTGAGAACAAACTGAACAATGCTTTTATGATATACTTAATGGTAGGATTCCTGGTGCCATTTCAGGCAATACTGCTGTCTCTTTTTGAAGTTATGCAGACGCTGCACCTGATTGACAGTATACCGGGAATGATTCTTTTTTACTGCAACGGATCGGCTCTGACTGTTTTTCTGGCAGTGGGTTATATGCGGACAATACCCAGAGAACTTCAGGAATCGGCAATCGTGGATGGCTGCAGCATACCGATGGTGTTCTTTAAAATCATCTTTCCGCTGATGAAGCCAATTACATCCACTTCGATTATTTTTAACACCATGTGGATCTGGAATGATTTCATTTCTCCCAATATCTTTCTTAATACCAGATCCAAAGGAACCATTGTACTGGAAATTTTCCGGGCAAAAGGACAGTTCAGCGTAGACTGGCCCAGATTCATGACCATGTCGGTGGTTTCCATTCTTCCTGTCGTAATATTTTATCTGTTTATGCAGAAACATATTATCAAAGGGCTGACAGCCGGGGCGGTGAAAGGATAAGAAAATTTAAGAAATGAGGCGGGATTCATGAGGCTGAGAAATGAGAGACATTCTATTTTTTCCAGGATGCTGGGAACGTACCTGATCTGTAATACGCTGCTGCTGGTGCTGTTTGGCGCAGCCATGATGACCAGTTTTTCCTACAGCATGAAAAGGGAGGTTCGGCGCTATAATGAGATCATTTCTGAGCAGATGAAATACCGGTTTGACAGCATATATGAAAACATCATCAGCAGTATGGTACAGTTCAGCTCCTTTGAAGAGGTTACCACGGCGCTGGCAAAGCGGTCTATGGATGGAGTGGATACCATGCAAATGAACCGTCTCATCAATAAGTATCTGAAAAGGACAGAATCTTCTATCATATCAGATATGATGGTTGTGGGAATCAACGGGTATTCCTACAGCTATATGACGGGAAACCGTCTGAAAAAAGATTATGATTACTGGGAACAGGAATGGTTTCGGGAAGCTGTAAATGACGAAGATCAGAATCAGTACATTCATGTGGTCGGCCTTCATGAACAGGATTACTATAATGAGATGGTGGCACAGCCCGCGCTGGGAGGAGAAACCTTCTCCATATCGTTTGCTTTGACCAATGAAGATCAGAAGGTGATCGGAGCACTGTTTTATAATTTTAATGTGGACAAGGTGGGGGAAATTTTGAATTCCAATAACTATGAAAACAATTACCGGCTGGCCCTGGTGGATGATGACGGAACCATCATGTCTGTGAATGAAGGAAACCTGACAGGTGAAAAACTGAAACTGGACAGAGACAGCTGGGAGAAAATCAGTGATGAAGAGAGCGGCACCATTATGGCTCCATATGATGGCGTGAAAAGTATGATTAATTTCCAGACAACGAACATGGGATGGAAGCTGATTTCTACAGTTCCGGTATCCTCCATCGATGCGCATACGACACCGATCTGGTTTCTGTTCGGTCTGCTCCTGATTATCTGCCTGCTGGCCAATGGAGTGATCGTGCTGAGAATTTCAAAATCTCTGCACCGCCCCATTTCTTCTCTGGTAAACAGTATTCAGAATATCGATTTTAATCATCTCAAGGTAAATGAGGAAATATATGAATATGATGAAATGAACCTGATTCACGACCGGTTTAACGATGTGATTTTGCGGCTGGATGATTATATCAAAAAAGATTTGAAATCGCAGCTGCTGCTGAATAAATTCCGCCTTGATTCGTTGCAGGCTCAAATCAACCCGCATTTTCTGATGAATACCCTGCAGCTTCTTCAGACAGAGATTGTCTGTGGAAATGTCCGGGAATCCAACGATATGATTGTCTCACTGAGCCGGATGCTGAATTATTCCCTGTATGACAAATCCTCCATGGTAAGAGTAAGAGAGGAACTCAATTATATTCAGGCTTATCTGAACCTCTTTCGTATGAAGTACGAAGATCGGCTTCAGATAGAGTATGATATTCAGGAAAAGGTTCAGGATTATTTCATGCCCAAGCTTCTTCTGCAGCCGCTGGTGGAAAACTGTATCAAGCATGCGTTTGGAGAAAATCCCAATCATGCCGTGATCAGAATTTCAGTGAAGGAAGAAGATAGAAAACTGGTGTTTCGAATTCGGGACAATGGCATCGGTATGAAAAAGGAAATCCTGGATGTGGTGAAAAAAGGGATGGAGGAGATTGAAATTGATTCCTCTGAGATTGGCGTAAAGAATGTACATCAGAGGATTCAGGTGTTGTTTGGAGACGCTTATGGGGTACAGATAACAAGTAAATACGGAAAGGGAACAGAGGTCCATCTGGAAATTCCTGAAATTACTCAGGATCAGCTGCCGGAATATGAGGAGAAAAGTGATGAGATTACTAATCGCGGATGATCAGAACTCGGTGCATCTGTTCCTCGATAAAATGCTTTCTGCGGAAAAACTCGGAATAACAGAAGTGCTTCATGCCAGGGACGGCGGACAGGCTGCAGATATGGCTGAAAAATATCAGCCGGAGCTGATTTTGCTGGATATCCGTATGCCGGTTATGGATGGAATGGAAGTGCTGGAACACCTGAAACAGAAGAAATTTCAGGGGAAAATCATTATTCTGAGCGCTTATAACGAATTTGAATATGCCAGACAATGTATGGGATACGGTGTAAAGGATTATCTGCTGAAGCCTATTGATATTGAGGAACTGGAGAACACTCTGATTCGGTTGATGGAAGAAATACGGAGCGAATATGTACACCGGTTATGTTCTTTGGAGTTCGATTTTCTTGCGGGAAAATGGAAGACGGAAAAATGGGAAGAGGAGACTGAAAAAATTCTTCAGGTTCTATTGAGACCGGAGGAGGGCTTTTTTGCGGTATGCAGCAGGGCAGGAGAAACTCTGCAGATAAATGAGCGGAATGATTCTGTAAGTACTGCCGCAACGGAGGAACTCCAGATCTTTCTGTGCCGGTGCAAGTCACAAAAAGAGTGGATGCAGGACGTGGAGTTTCTGAGAAACCAGACCAGCTGTCCGGTGGGTGTAAGTACGATGTTCCATGAGCGGAAACAGCTACGGGCGGTATTGGAAGAGGCCCGGGAGGCGTTGACCCAGGGATTTTATAATATGGGTGTTAATATCTATCGCCCGGGTACTTTTGTTTACCCCGGTAAACAGCCGGAGGGCGCACTGGCGGACCGACTGACAGATGCGATACAAAAAGGAAATGTACAGGAAATCAAAGTCTCTCTGGAAAAACTGTTCGCGGGATTTCAGATTAATTCTGTACATCCCCAGTATGTATGTGAATTCTGTTACAGCTATCTGATTGGAATGAATAAAAATTTTGTGGAGACATTTCAACGTCTGAAAGGCAATGATCTTACGGCGGATTTCACATACCAGGATGTGGTAAGCCTGAAAAATACATTTTTCCGTTTTATCCTTACAATCCGCAGTGATGTTACACCGGAAAAAGCATTATCGGATACGGACACTGTGAAAAAAATTAAACGGTATATAGATGAAAATTATGAGAAAGATCTGTCGCTGGCTGCTGTGACAAAACACTTCTTTATCAGTAAATATCAGGTCAGCCGGCTGTTTAAGAAAATGTTCGGAAAGAATTACAGCGAGTATGTGCTGGAGATTCGTATGCGCACGGCAGGACATCTTCTTCTGAATACCAGGGAAAAGGTGGAGGAAATCGCACGGCAGGTGGGATTTGAGGACGCGGCATATTTCAGCAGGGTGTTCAGCAAATATTTTGACGGCATATCGCCGGGCGAATACAGAAGAAGGGCGGCAGCAGAAGGAAAGGGGGAAAAGAACGATGAGAGTCCTTTGTGAGGGAATGTTTAATCCCACGGGAATAGACAAAAAGGCGCCATGGATTTCTTGGGAGCTTGAAGAGAAGGAAAAAGATTTTGTCCCGGAAAAATTTCAGGTTCTGACAGAGAGCCGGGGAGAAGTTCTGTGGGATAGCGGTATCCGAAACGGATTTTTCCACCAGATTCAGACTCCTGATATTTGCGGGGAGCATCAGAATTACCGTGCGGTGGTGAGACTGTGGGATCGGGAAGGAAACGTTTTGGAGCAGAAGGGCCAATGGAGTACCGGATTCCTGAATCCCGACAGTTGGATGGCCGGATTTATTACCGGAGGCGATCTCCTGAGAAGGGAGTTTACGGTTTCGGCAGGCCTGAAGAGAGCCGTTATCTATTATACCGGGCTGGGATACTGTGAGGCTTTTGTCAATGGGGAAAAGATATCGGACAGGGTATTGTTTCCTTCCTATACGGTATATGAAAAGACGGTGGAATATACGGCGCAGGATATCACGGAAAAGCTGATACAGGGTCGCAATACGGTGGGAATTGCCCTGGCCGGACACTGGCCGCTGGATGATGAACTGCGGGCAAAGGATGTGTACAGCGAGGCATTTTACAGGGGACGGCTGGCGGCGATCTGTCAGATCGTTCTGCTATATGCGAACGGCAGGAGAGAGGATATCTGCACAGATCTGCAATGGAAATGCAGCAGGGGACCGGTGCTGTGTTCTTCTGTGTTTGACGGTGAGACTTACGATGCCCGCCTGGAACAGCGCGGCTGGTCTGCACCCGGCTTTGATGATCATACATGGAAACAGGCGGTGTGGTGCAGGGAAAGTCTGGGGATACTCCGCTATTCTTATACTGTTCCGATACGGGTGATCTCAGATATCCAGCCTGTGAAAATCTGGCGGAAAGGGAAATCTTTTCTGGTTGATTTCGGACAGAATTTTACCGGATGGATAAGAATAAAATCAAAGGAGAAAGAAGGAACGTCTGTCAGAATCCGCTATGGAGAACTGCTCTATGAGGACGGAAGTTTGAATGTGGAGAATATGCGTGCGGCAAAGGTGACGGACACCCTGATTTGCAGCGGACGGGAAGAATGGTGGGAACCCTCTTTTACCTATCACGGATTCCGTTATGCTGAGATTACAGGAGTTTCACAGCTGAAACAGGAAGAGGTGACCGGGAGAGAGGTACATTCAGATAATGAGGAAACGGCGGAGTTTGAATGTTCCAATCCGCTGTTTCAGCAGATTTATAAAAATATGATGTGGACAATCAGGGGAAATCTTTTTTCTGTACCCACAGACTGCTGTCAGAGAGACGAACGACAGGGCTGGATGGCGGATGCCGGGGTTTCCTCAGAGTTCGCAGTGCTGAATTTTGATCTGCAGCGGTTTTACAGGAAATGGTTTCAAGATATCCGGGATACCCAGGAAAAGGACGGTTCTCTGCCCTATGCGGGAGCTCCTGGATGGAAGAGGGAAACCTTCACCTGGAAAATCGGGTATCATCTTTGTCTTAGATATCTGTATCAGTATACGGGAGATCTGCAGGCGGTAAGGGAGAATTATCAGGCTCTGAAGGCCTATGAGGAATATATGCAGAGCACTTTGGTGAACGGGCTGATTCCGGAGGATTTTTACAATGACTGGCTGGCCATTGAGTTTGCGGATAAACTGATGATCGCAAATGCGTTTTTTGTAGATTTTTATAACAGTATGATACTTTTTGCGGAAGTCATGGAAGATGCGGTGTATCTTGCTATCCTCAAAGAGAGAAGAGAAAATCTGATCCGGGCAGTTAATGAAAAATTTTACGGAAAGTGCCTGGATAACCAGCTGGGAACCGGTTATTACGGAACATGCGACACGCTTGCGGTGGCTCCCAGTGCCATGGCCATTGCTTATGGAATTGTCCCCGGGGAATGGAGACAGAAAGTCATTCGTGAAATGCTGTTTCAGCTGACGCAATCCAGGGGAAGCGTGCAGTTTCCCACAGGTATTCTCACATCAAAGACACTGACGGACTGCCTGTCGATGATTGGGAGGGATGATATTACCTGGGAATTTATGAACCGGAGAGAGTATCCGTCCTTCGGGTTTATGATTGAAAAAGGAGCCACCACCATCTGGGAAAGATGGCAATATCTGGTACATAATGAGATGAATTCACACAATCATCCGGCATTATGCGGAATGGGGGCCTGGTTTTTTAAGGCACTGTGCGGACTGAAAAATTTTTCCTGTGACAGCCAGGGAAGGCCGTTGGCGGAAATCTGCCCGTACATTCCGGACGGGATGACGTATGCCAGGATGAAAATCAAAACCCCATGGGGAATCATTGTACTGGGCTGGCATAAAGAGAACGGGAAAATTATTCCGGAAGAAGATTTGCCGGCAGCCATTGAAGCAAAAAGAGTAGCTGTCTGAGGAGAATTGGTATATGAAGAAAGGAAAAATCATAGAAGGACTGTATGCGGATCCGGATATTGCTTTTTTTGGTGGAAAGACATACATATATCCCACCACCGATGGGTTCCGCGACTGGTCAGGAACGGAATTTTATGTGTTTGTGTCAGAAGATCTGGAAACCTTTACCAGAGGGGAACGGCTTCTGGATCTGGCAGGCAAGGAGGTACCCTGGGCGGTGGGAAGTGCCTGGGCGCCATGTATTGCCCGGAGAGATGACAAATATTATTTCTATTTCTGCGGTAAACGTCCGGATGGAGTTTCTGCCATAGGGACAGCCTGGTCAGAGGCGCCGGAAGGGCCGTTTCAGGCGGAAAATTGGCCGATGCTGACAATGGAGATGATGGAAGAAAGGAATATAAAAATCGGCCAGGTCATTGATCCTTCGATTTTTAAGGAAGACGGAACATATTGGATCGTTTTCGGAAACGGACATCCGGTCATTGCACAGCTGACAGAAGATATGCGGCATATTATTCCGGAAACCATGAAGAATATTGAGGGAGCCTTTGATTTCTGTGAGGCAATGACAATCTTGAAAAGAGGGGATCTGTATCACTTCACCTGGTCCTGCAATGATACCAGGAGCGAAGATTATCATGTGAACTACGGAATCTCCCGGAATCTGTATGGACCTGTATCCTTTCAGTATACGATCCTTCAGAAATGCCCCGAGAAAGGGTATCTGGGCTGTGGCCATCATGCCATCGCGAAAGTCCCCGGAGAGGATCGTTATATTATTGTATATCACCGCTTTGGAACGCCGCTGGAGAAATACAGAAATATGGAAGGATACTGCCGTGAAATTTGTATGGCGGAATTGAAATTTGGAGAAGATGGAAGAATACTTCCGGTTGAACTGTAGGTCAGAAAAATAAAATGAATGTTAGAAGAAAGGCACGGCCCTTTGAGACCGTGCCTTCACCGTAAAACTCAGTTTCCCTCCACAGAAAACTCCGCCGTCTTCGCCCGTGTAACCCGGATGAGATCCTGCGGCGCCAGACAGATGCTGGTGCCGATCCGCCCGCCGCTGACCCAGATACGGTCGAACTTCAGAGCGTCGCTGTGGATCACAGTGGGAAACTGTTTTTTCATCCCCAGCGGGCTGCAGCCTCCCCGCACATAGCCGGTCACGGCAGTGATATCCTTCACATGGATCATGCTGACGGATTTTTCACCCACCGCCCGGGCGGCCGCCTTCAGATCCACCTCTTTGGCAATGGGGATCACGAAAACGTAATACTGTCCGCTTTTCCCCTGGGCCACCAGAGTCTTGAAAGACTGCTCCACAGGAGCGCCTGTCTTCTCGGCGGTGTGAAGTCCGTCGATAAATTCATCACATTCGTAAGTGATGATCTCATAAGAAACTTTATTTCTGTCCAGAATACGCATGGCGTTGGTCTTTACTTCTTTTCCCATAACTGTCACCTCTGGCAACGATTGTACATGGTTTTGAAAAAAATATCAACCAAAAATGTTTCCACAGGATTAGGGAGTATTCACAAAAAGAGAAAAAAACAAAAAATCCACTGGACAAACCGTCAGAATGGCTCTATAATAAACGCAAGTTCAGAAGATACCGGAACACATCAAATGTTAGATTGCATATAAAAGGTATCATGAATCAGATTTCAACTATCATTTCACAAAAATGAAAGCGGCGGTTCCGCCGTGGTTTTCCAGACAAAGAAATCGAATAAAACAGGAAAGTGGGGGATGCGATGACATTTTCCGGGGGATTTTGCGTATTTTTTTCGCTGATTGCCATGATTATGGACGTCAGGTGGGAGAAAGTATCCAACCGGTGGATTTATTTGGGATGGCTTGCGGCAGCGGCCTGGAGGATCGGTAACGCAGGGCTGTCAGGGGTTTTGCCCTTTCTGGCGGGAGCGTTGTTCCCCATCGGACTGCTGTTTCCACTGTTTGCCGCCAGGATGCTTGGAACGGGGGATATCAAACTGTTTTCCGTTCTGGGAGGTATGATGGGGCTGCATTGGTTCTGGCTATGTCTGCTTCTTTCCTTTCTCCTGGGAGCGGCTGTTTCCCTGCCGGTTCTTGTGCTGCGATGTGACTGGAAGGAACGGATCCGGTACTTTGCCGACTACATGGTCCGCTGGCTTTCGGGACAGAGGCCGGGGCCTTATCTGAAACCGGGGCGGAGGCCGGAAAACATTCACTTTACGATACCTGTTTTTATCAGCGTATTACTGTGTGCGGGAGGATTTTATCGATGAAAACAACGAGAAATATTTTTGCAGTCTGTGATCTGGAAGTGGAGTATGCTTACCATTTCATGGAATATCTGAACAGAAAGAAGACGCTGCCTTTTGAGATCCGGGTATTTACCAGCCGGGAGAAGCTGTGCGAGTTCGCCAGGGATCACCCCATAGAACTGCTGCTGATATCGGATACGGCCATGTGTCAGGAAGTGGAGGAGCAGGATATCGGACAGATCCTGATTCTTTCCGGCGGCGTCCGGGCGCCGGGGCTGGAACGATATCCCAGCATCTATAAGTATCAGTCCTCCGCCCAGGTGGTCAGGGAGGTAATGGCCCGATACGGGGAGCAGCATAAAGCGGATCCTGTGCCGGTTCAGGTGGTAAAAAAGGAGACAGAGCTGATCGGTATCTACTCACCGGTGGGGCGTTCCATGAAAACGACCTTTGCGCTGACGCTGGGACAGATTCTGGCGAAGAAAAAGGCCGTTCTGTATCTGAATATGGAAGAATATTCCGGTTTTGAATATCTGTTTGAACACGTCTATGAGGAAACCCTCAGTGACCTGCTCTACTATCTGAGACAGGGAAATCCCAACTTCATCATCAAGTTAAACAGTATGACGCAGACCATTAATAATCTGGACTATCTGCCTCCCGCCGCCTCCCCCGCGGACATTCCGTGTACCGCCTATGAGGAATGGGTGCGGCTGTTGCAGGAGATTGTAGATACCAGCAACTATGAAGCGGTGATTCTGGATATCGGAGACGGCGTGCCCCAGCTGTTCCGGCTGTTGGATCAGTGTACCCGCATCTATATGCCGGTGCGCAGTGATCCCATGTCCCAGGCAAAGATTCAGCAGTTTGAAAATCTGCTGCGAATGAGTCAGGGGGAGACGGTGCTGGAAAAGATTCAGAAGATTCGTCCGCCCTATCACCGGACAGCCCGGAAAGGGCAGGGATATCTGGATGATCTGGTGTGGAGCGAGCTGGGCGATTATGTGCGGGAGCTGCTGCGTAAGGGCACAAAAACTACAGTACAGGAGGAGAAAAAATGGGGATGGAGTTCCTTGCCGAAATCCGCCGGGAGCTGATGGAACAGCTGGGCCAGGGGGAGGACTGGTCTGATGAAGAGATCCGGGACAAAATCGATGAACTGGTGATTCGTATGACCAGAAAAAGCAGTCTTACAGTAACCGAAAAAGCCGTTATCAGCCGGGAGCTTTTCTGCTCCGTGAGAAAACTGGATGTGCTTCAGGAACTTCTGGATGATGACAGTGTGACAGAGATTATGGTAAATGGACACAAGAATATTTTTGTGGAGCGTGACGGGAAGCGGAGCCGCTGGGATAAATCTTTCACCTCCAGGGAAAAACTGGAAGATGTAATTCAACAGATTGCCGGAAAATGCAATCGGGTGATCAATGAAAACCAGCCTATCGTGGATGCCAGACTTTCCGGCGGACAGCGGGTCAACGCGGTAATCTCCCCGGTGGCGCTGGATGGGCCGGTTCTGACCATCCGGCGTTTTCCCGACCGTCCGATTACCATGGACTGGCTGATCCGGAAGGGAAGTATCACCCGGGAGGCTGCCGGTTTTCTGGAAAAGGCGGTGCGGGCCGGCTATTCGATTCTGATCGGGGGAGGAACCTCCTCCGGAAAAACCACCTTTCTCAATGCCCTTTCCAATTATATCCCACCGGGAGAACGGCTTATCACCATTGAGGACAATGCGGAACTTCAGATTCAGGGAGTGGATAATCTGGTTCGGCTGGAAGCCAAAATGGCCAATATGGAGGGCGGCCGGGAAATCACCATCCGGGATCTGATCCGGACCGCCCTGCGGATGGCGCCCAATCGGATTATCGTGGGGGAGATCCGGGGAGAGGAGGCCATTGATCTGTTGCAGGCATGGAATACAGGTCACGACGGCAGTATGGGAACCGCCCATGCCAACAGCAGCCGCGATATGATCAGCCGGGTGGAGACCATGGTGCTGATGGGAATGACACTGCCGCTGGAGGCCATTCGCCGTCAGATTGCCTCCGGAATCGATCTGATGGTTCATCTGGGAAGGTTACAGGATAAAAGCCGTCGGGTACTGGAGATCACGGAGGTGCTGGGGTTTGCGGACGGCCAGGTGAAGCTGAAAACACTGTTTGAATGGGATATGGACGCCGGCAGACTGATAAAGCGGGGAGATCTGGTTTGCAGGGAAAAAATGAAGAAAGCGGGGGAAGAACTGTGAAATTTTACGGGAAAAAGAAAAAAAGGGAAAGAGGGAACAGAAAAAGAACGGTTGTCCGTCCCGATTATGACCGCTACCGGATGAGTTTTGCGGATAAACTCGGCTGCGCGGGAAGAGCAGTTCTTCTGTGCGGCTGTCTGAATTATTTCTGTTACCGGTCTGTGTGGGCTATACCGGTTCTGCTGCCGCTGGGAATTTACTCCATATATCTGAGCAGAAAAACCATAATAAAAAAACGGAAACAACAGATGAATTATCAGTTTGGAACGGCGCTGCAGTCCCTGGATACCGCCGTGCGGGCGGGATATTCCATGGAAAACGCGGTCAGGGAGTGCAGGAAGGATCTGCAGCGGATCTACGGAACGGACAGCGATCTGGTACGGGAATTGTCGTATATGGAGGCACAGATGGAGGTGGGAATCTCTGTGGAAGCCCTTTTTTCCGATCTGGGCGAGAGAAGTCATCTGGAGGATATTCGGAATTTTGGAGAGGTGTTCGCCATAGCCAAGCGTACCGGTGGAAATCTGGCGGATATCATGGAACAGACCAGCCAGGTGCTTAGGGAAAAGATTCGGGTGAAGCAAGAGATCGATGTCAGTATTGCGGGAAAAAAGATGGAACAGACGATCATGAGTCTGGTGCCGGGAGCCATGATACTTTATATGCAGCTTTCCTCCGGAAGCTTTCTGGACGTTCTGTACCATAACGCGGCCGGCGCGGCGGTAATGACAGGCTGTCTGGCAGTTTATCTTTTTGGCTGGCAGATGGGAAAGAAAATTGTGGAAATTGAGGTTTGAGACGGGCGGCAGGAGGAATCTATGAAAGCAGTGTTGGCGGCAATACTGGCCGCGTATCTCATTATTCTGGTGCCAGGCAGGAAAGAAAAAGAGCAGCCGATATGGAAAAGGGGAAGCTTCTGGCTGTGGAGCCGGATGAAAAAGAGAGGATTGCTTCCCTGGGAATGGCTGACAGAGAAGTATTTCTGTCAGGCAGCGGCAGCACTGGCTGCCGGATGTCTTCTGGCGCTGGCAGTTCAGATAATGCAGGAGGGCGGGCAGGAAGAGGCGGGTGTTACCGCTCTGGTACGGCCGGAATACGGAGAAGGAAGTACCGTCCGAAAGCTGGAATATTACTGGGAAGATGATAACGGGGAAGAACAGCAGGAGAAGATCTCGGTGCAGGTGGATGAGCAGAAATATGCGCCCGAGCAGAAGGAGAAGCTTCTGGAGCAAGCCATGCAGGTGGTGGCGCAGGAATATCTGGGGGAAAATATATCCGCAGAAAAGGTGGAACATCCCCTGAATCTGATGGAACAGGCAGGCGAGATTCCGGTGAACGTTTCATGGACCAGCAGCCATCCCCAGTATGTGGACTGGAGCGGCGCGCTGGGAGAACAGATTCCGCCGGGCGGCGTCTGTGTGCAGCTTCAGGGAACACTGGAGCTTCAGGGCGCCAGAAAGCTTTTTGAGACAACGGTAACGGTGTACCCGGAGAAACTGAAGGAGGGGGAAAATATGGAACGTCAGGTGCGTCAGACATTGGAAATGGAGAATGAAAAAGAAGGGGAACAGCTGCTGCTGCCGGCGGAGGTGGACGGGAAGCGCGTGAACTGGAGGCTGCCAGGACAGGAGCCCGCAAAGATTCTGCTGGCACTGACGGGAATCAGCACCCTGTTGTTTCTGTGGAGAGGACGCCAGGAAGAAGAAAAAAAGCAGAGACTGCGAAAAGAACAGCTTCTGAGAGATTATCCGGAACTGTTGGGAAAGCTGACCCTGCTTTTGGGAGCCGGAATCAGTATGCGTCGGGCTATGGAGCGCATTGCGGCAGATTATGAGCGGATGCGTGAGAAAAATCAGACAGAGGTACGTTGCGCGTATGAAGAGGTCAGAAATACCTGCCGGGAAATGGAACAGGGAATATCAGAGCGGGCTGCGTATGAACGGTTTGGAGAGCGCTGCGGCCTGCTGCCTTATCGCACCTTTGCTTCCCTTCTGGTACAGAATCTTCAAAAGGGAAGTCAGGGAATGCAGCAGCTTCTGCGCCAGGAGGCTGCCCGGGCACAGCAGCAGAGAAGGGACCGGGCCAGGGTTTTGGGGGAACAGGCGTCCACCAGGCTTCTGATTCCCATGATTTTAATGCTGCTGGTGGTATTTGCCATTCTGATGATCCCTGCATGGCTGTCGTTTCTGTGATTCCGGCAGGGAGGATAGCATTGGAAAGGAGGTGAGGCCTATGAGGATGTGGAAGCGTTTCCTTCAGGAAGAGGATGCTCTTGGAACTGTGGAGCTGATTCTGATCATCGTGGTATTGATCGGTCTGGTGATGATCTTCAAGGAACAGCTCAGAAGTCTGGTATCCAATATACTTTCAAAGATTACCAGCCAGAGCAACAGTATCTGATAATGAAGTCATAGTCACGGAAGACATCTCGTTTTCATTCATTTCAAGGTACACAGATCACAACATTCATTTCATTTTCAGCAGGAAAGGAGGGTATCCCTTGAAAACCAGAGGCAGTGTCACATTATTTATCAGTCTGCTGCTGGCAGTGATTCTGGGCGTTTTCCAGGTTCTGTTTCAGTCCCTTCGCATCGCAGGGGGACGGGTTCAGGCAGAAGCGGGAGTTGAGGAAGGCTTATATTCCGTTTTCTCCGGATATCACCGGGAATTATTTGACAGTTACCGTGTGTTTTTTCTGGACGCAGGATATGGGAGCGCCGGATTTCGGCCGGATATTATGCTGAACATTGTGGAGGACTCCCTGGGGCAGAGCTGTTATACCGGGAAAAGGGAAAATTTGTGGAATTGTTCGCACGGAATGAGTGCAGTTACCGGGTATACGCTGGCCACAGACAATAATGGAGCGGCATTTTTCGAACAGGCTGTGGACTATATGAAAGATACGCTGGGAATTCAGGGGATACAGCTTCTTGCGGATCAGCTGGTACAACAGAAAAGTACCGTGGAAGAACAGAAGATACAGGGTGATTATGACAGAGCGAAGGAGGCGCAGGAAGTGTATGAGCAGAAAAAAGAAGAGCAGACAGCCGTGGAGAACACGGATGCGGGGAATGGGCAGCATACACCGGCGGATCCGGATACGGCGGCAGTGCCGCAGGTACAGGTTCCCGCCGGGTTCCAGAACCCGCTGGACGTTATACGGCAGGTACAGCAGATGGGGCTTTTAGGACTGGTATTTCCCGCGGACAGACAACTTTCTCAGGCAGAGGTCCGCCTGGAGGAGCTGCCTTCCCACAGAGAACTGGAAAAAGGGATGGGAAGCGGTATTGCCGTTTCCGATCAGGGAATGGCCCATCAGCTGTTGTTCCTGCAATACATGATGAAGCACCTGGGAAGTTTTGAAAAGGAAAACGCACAGGAAGGTCTCCGGTATCAGCTGGAATATGTAATCGGAGGGAAAGGTTCTGACAGAGAAAATCTGGAATGCGTGGTGAAGGAACTGCTGGCGGTGCGGACAGCCGCCAATATGGTACATTTGCTGCGTGATGCGGGTAAGCAGAGCCAGGTACACCAGATGGCGCTGATCATCGGCAGTGCCGTGGGCCTTCCGTTTCTGGAAGGAGTTATCAGTCTGGCACTTCAGGCGGCCTGGGCTTTTGGGGAAAGCGTTCTGGATATCCGATGCCTGCTGGACGGCGGAAAAATCCCTCTGGTGAAAGATACCGGCAGCTGGCAGTTATCTCTGGAGAATCTGGGAAAGATTCTGGAGATTCTGAAAGGAGATATGGATGTGCAGGATCAGGGAATGACTTATTCGCAGTATCTTCAGCTGCTGCTCTTTCTGAAGGATAGTCAGACACGGACAGAACGGACAATGGATGTGGCGGAACAGCAGATCCGGGCCGGCGGACAGGAAAATTTTTCACTGGATCACTGTGTGTATAGTCTGGAAGTGGAGATGGGGGTTCGGTGCGGGAACAGAGAATTCACTATTCTGAGATCATACGGATATGGAATGTAGAAGCAGGATCCCGGGATCTGCCCTTCGGAAGACCGGGAGAAGGGGAAAGAAAGGAGGAGGCTGATCCGGAAAATGCCAGATTTCAGTAATTTTAGACAAACAGAAAACATTCCGGAGGACAGCTCCCGGAACCCTGCCGTATGGAGCGGAAATACACCTCCGTGTTTTTGGAGAAGAGCATCGCTGACTTTGGAGGCGGCATTGACCATTCCCCTGTTTTTGCTGGCCATGCTGACGGTGATCTGTATGATGGATATTTACCGGATTCAGGCGGAGGTGAAAACCTCTCTGAGTCAGAGCGCCAGGGAGTTGGGAATGTATGCGGCTGCGGCGCCGGGAGATGGCCAGTCTCCGGTGGATGTGATTTCCACAGCTGCCTGTATCCTTTATGGCCGGCAGAAACTGCCGGATCTGGGAGAGCATGTGCAGGTGTCCCTGCTGCGTTCCTCCTGCCGCGGCGATACCATTACCCTTCAGGCGGATATTTTTTATACGCTTCCGGTGGGATTTGGCCCCTGGAAGACGGTTCTGCTGAAAAATACCGCATCAGCAGGGGCGTGGGTAGGGGACGGAGGAGATCGTGGATGGAATCCGGAAGAAAAGGGGCAGGAGGAGATGGTTTACATAACGGAAACAGAAAGCGTTTATCATACCTCCGCATCCTGTACCCATATCCACCTGGCTGTTCATGCAGGGACCCTTTCCGCTGTCCGGCAAATGCGAAATGCATATGGCGACATTTACAAAAGCTGTTCCAAATGCCGACCGGATGCTTCTGCAGGTACGGTTTACTATGCGGAGAAGGGAGACTGCTATCACAGTGACGCCGGATGCGGCGGGCTGAAACGGACGGTCCGTCTGGTGAGAAAATCGGAGGTGGAGGGAAAAACCATCTGTACCCGATGCCGGCAGAGGGAGGGATAAAGGGTGATCTTTCAGGTGATTGCGCTGCTGTATCTGATGGCAAATGCGGTGACGGATGCCAGAAGAAAGGAGATTGATCTTCGCATTACCGCGCTTGCCGGAATATCGCTGATTCTTCTGCGGGCGGCAGGGATTTCCAGAGACTGGAATGTTACTCCGCTGAATTTTGCGCCTTTTGCCGTACTGCTGGCTGCAAACCGGCTGCTGTCAGGCGCCGTGGGAGCAGGGGACGTTTGGATCTCCGGTATGCTGGGGTTTCTGATGCCGGCGGATACCCTTCTGCGAAGTATGCTGGGAGGATTCTGGATGGCCGGTGGCTGGGGACTGGTGAGAAAATTGTGGAAACCGTGCGGGTCCAAAACGGAAATTCCATGGATTCCTTTCCTTCTGCTGGCGTATTTTATGGAGTGCTGTTTATGAAAAATAAAAAATGGAAGCGTTCCGGGGCGCTGACTGTGGAGGCCAGCGTCCTCTTCGGAACCTTGTGTATTGTCATGGGAATCCTGATTTCCCTGACCATTCATGTGTATCGGCGGGCATGGTATACGGCGGCTGCCTGTGAAACCGTTCTTACCGGCAGCGGCAGGGGTGTGCTGAAGGGGACGGAGGGAAGTGCCCTGGCGCAGAGAAAATGGGAGGAACGAAAGGGGGATTTTTTCCCGGAACCGGAGGACTTTTTTTCATGGGCCGGTGGAGGTGAGAAAAACGTACAGGTACAGGTGCAGGGAAGCACAGTATTCTGGGGCTGTGCAGATCTTTCCTTTTGTCTGGAAAAAGAAATGAAAATACTTCGACCGGTAACGTTTGTCCGCCAGGCGGCGGCTTGGAAAGAGGGAGGCGACTGATGTATGAAGACGGAGATTCGCAGGGAAAGCAATCACAGCTGGCTGGTGGTGTGGGAGCCGGAGGGTTTTGCGGGATATGCTTTTCGGATGATCGAAGAGAACAGGATACCGGGATGTTTGCCTACAAGCTGCCGGAATATGGACGGATCCTGGCAGCTGTGTTATGAAATTACGGGACTTTCGCCGCTGGAGGAACTTCTGAAAAACAGAAAACTGAAAGCAGAGGAACTGCTGGCGGTACTGGAGAATCTCTGTCATTCCCTGGAGGGGCTGGAAGAATATCTGCTGGAAGCGGAGCATCTTCTTCTGGAGCCGGAATTTATTTATTCCAGCCAGGATCTGCAGCATATTTTTTTCTGTTATGTGCCGGCGGAGGGCAAGCCTCCGGGAGAGGCGTTTCAGTCGCTGACCGAATATTTCCTGCCCCGTCTGGATCACAGAGATCCGAAAGCAGTGACCCTGGGATATGGTATCTATCGCTATGCCATGGAGACGGAATTTGGCACCGACAGTCTGCGGGCGGTGATCCGTGAACTTCTGGAAAAAAGGCAGGAGACATCAGGACAGGGGAAAATGAGCCTGGAGCAGGAAGAATTGTGGGAGCAGGAGGAATGGGATGCCGAAAAATCCAGAAGAGAGGAAGCCATGCGAGCCTTCTTTGAAGAAGATACGGAAGAGGAGGAAGATACCGTCAGGAAAAGAGCGGCCGCTGCCGCAATCATTGTGCTGGCGGTATATCTGGGAATATGCGGGTGGCTTTGGGCCAGACGTTCTATCTGGATCGGACTTTGGGGTGGAATCGGAATCCTATTGGCTCTGACAGGAGGAATCACATATTTCATCTGGAATCGCAGACAAAGTAAAGACAGTCCGGAGGAGGGAATACAGGAAAAACGTCGCGAAGAGGAGCAATTCCGGCAGGGTCCGGGTCGGTACGGAAAGGAGGCGGAGAACATGTCTTTTTCAGAACCGGCAGCCTGTACGGTGCCAGAGAACCAGGAGGAGCGTGAGACAACCCTTTTGTCAGAAATACCTGGCGTCGGGGAGGGGTACTGTCTGAAAGCAATTGATCCGGATTTCGGTCAGGTTCTTCGCTTTCCCGACCACAGTCCCTTTCTGATTGGAAAGATGCAGGGAACCGCGGATGTGATTCTTTTGGCGCCCACGGTCAGCAGAATCCATGCCAGAATCTGCAGCCGGCAGGGACGGTGGTATCTGAAGGATATGAATTCCAGAAATGGTACTTATAAAAATGGAGAAAGGCTTGTGGGAGAACAGGAGACGGAGATCCGGGAGGGGGATGAACTGCAGTTTGCGGAAAGACGGTATGTTTTCTGCAGGGAATGGACAGATATCAAACGGTAGGCTATAATAAAGAATAGCCGAAACCGGGAATAACCGGGGCGGAAGACAGGAGATGGCACAGATGAATCAACCATACGACTCCCAGCCGGATGCGCTGGAACAGATTTTCCGGGGACCAATCCGCTGGGTAAATCTGACGATTATAGCAGTTAATATTCTGGTATTTGTGGTGACGGAGCTGCTGGGGAACACAGAGGATGCAGGATGGATGCTTCGCTGTGGGGCAGCTTATGTACCGCTTATGGAGCAGGGCCAGTGGTATCGTCTGATTACCAGTATGTTTCTGCATTTCGGAGCCGCACATCTGTTTAACAATATGTTTCTCCTGCTGTTTATGGGAGATCTGCTGGAAAGTCTTGTGGGTAAATGGCGCTATCTGCTGATTTACTTTGGAAGCGGAATTGCGGGGAACCTGCTCTCCTTTCTCCTGGAATGGAGACAGGGAGAGTATTCCGTAAGCGCCGGGGCATCGGGAGCAATTTTCGGAGTCATAGGCGGCGTGTTGGTGATGATGGCAGTCAGCAGGGGAAAGGCCGGCAATGTATCTGCGGGACGGTTTGGGTTTATGATTCTGCTGACCATTTATTATGGTTTTCAGTCGGCGGGAATTAATAATGCGGCCCATATCGGAGGAATCGTATGTGGTATTGTGCTTACTCTTCTTTTGTATCCGCGTGGGCGCAGGCGGCCTCCGCTGCAAAAGCAGCCATGGGAAAGCGGAGAAAGAAACTGGTGATCTCCGGGGTGGAGGTTACACTGACAGTACCTCCGTGCGCCTGGGCGATACTGCGGACGATGGGAAGCCCCAGACCGGTTCCGTCCTTTTTGAAGCTGATAAAGGGGTCAAAGATGTCTGTCAGGTGTTCCGGATCAATTTGAGGACCGTTATTGGTAACCCGGATGGTGAACCAGCCGTCCTGAAAAGAGACGGAAAGAGCCAGTCGGCCGTCTTTTTGATCCCGGATTGCCTCTGCGCCGTTGCGGATCAGGTTCAGAACCGCCTCTTTCAGCTTGGTCTTGTCGGCAAAAACCATGGGAACTTCGGTGGATTTCTGAAAGGAGACGGTAAGCGGAGCCCAGGCCATGGAGGCATCCCGGCAGATATCCTGCAGAAGCGCTGTCAGGGAAAAAGTTTCCGGATGCAGGGAGCCGGCATGATTATAGCGGGACAGCTCTTCCAGAAGATTTTTCAGAAAGTCCATGTTTTCCGTAAGGGGCTTCCAGGTGGAGAACTCTTCCACCTGAGGGTAACGGCTTCGGGTCAGCTGAAGATAACTGTTGATCAGGGTGACGGGATTTCTTATCTCGTGGGAAATCCGGGAAACTTCGGCGCGGTGCTCTTCCTCCAGTCTCTGGAAAAGGACCTTCAGCCGGGGATCCTTTTGAAAATAATCATTCAGAAGACCTGATTCTTCTCGGGTCAGCATATAAAGACACCTCTCTTTCTTCCAGAAGTGTATCATCCGGCGAAAGAAGGGGCAATGAAAACCGTATGGCAAATAATGACAGAAACTGACATTTCCCGGCGCCCTCCGCAGGAGGGAGAAGGAGAAATGAGCAGATATACAGAAAAAATGGAGGTATTGAGATGGAGAATTGTATTTTCTGTAAAATTGCTTCCGGTGAGATTCCGGCAGCCACGTTATATGAGGATGATCAGTTCCGGGTAATTCTGGATCTGGGACCGGCCAGCAAAGGACATGCGCTGATCCTGCCGAAAAAGCATTATGCGAATCTCTATGAGATCCCGGATGAAACGGCGGGAGCTGCCATGGTGCTGGCAAAGAAGGTGGGAACTGCCATGAAAGAGGCCCTGGGCTGCGCCGGCCTGAATGTAGTTCAGAATAATGGGGAAGCCGCAGGACAGACGGTATTTCATTTTCATATGCATCTGATTCCAAGATACGAGAAAGATCAGGTGGGATTGAGCTGGACGCCGGGTACCCTTACTGATGAGGTAAAAGAAGAGGTGCTGGATAAGGTGAAAAAAATACTGGGATAATTTCCCGGAAAACGGGCCATGAAGCCGCAGAAACGGCATCATGGCCCATCTGGTTTTATGAGAATAAAGATACTTGCGTTTTCAGTCGTTTGCGGCAATGAAAGCCGCAGCCATATTTTCAGCGGTTACTGTCCGGCATTTTCATTAATCAGGCTGACAATATGAGATATCGCATCCATCTGGCGGCTCTGACTCATGGCATCAATATATTGCGCGCGGTTCCGGTAGAGATCCCGGATGGCGGTCAGAAGGGTATCCGGTGTAATTTCTTCTTCCTCCATCACCTTGCTGTAACCCAGCTTTTCGAAGGAGCGGGCGTTGAGGATCTGGTCTCCGCGGCTGGCATTGGCGGAAAGGGGAATCAGCAGATTCGGTTTTTTCAGCGCGCTGATTTCACAGATAGCGTTGGCCCCCGCCCGGGAAATTACCAGATCGGCCAGGGCAAAGAGATCTGCCAGTTCCTTTTTGATATATTCGTACTGCACATAGCCGGGCGTACCCTCCAGCGAGGTATCCAGCTTTCCTTTTCCACAGAGATGCGCCACCTGAAAATCCTCCAGAAGCTGAGGGAGAATCTGGCGGACCGCATTGTTTACGGCAACAGAACCCAGACTTCCTCCGATAACCATGATTACCGGCTTTGCGGGGCTGAAACCTGTAAACTGCAGAGCGGCTTTCCGGCTTCCGGTCATCAGTTCCTGTCGAATGGGAGTCCCGGTGAGTACCGCTTTGTCTGCGGGAAGTTTCTCCACTGTTTCCGGAAAATTGCAGCAGATTTTCACAGCGGAGGACATACAGAGGCGGTTGGCCAGTCCCGGCGTCATATCGGATTCATGAATAATGGCGGGGATCTTCAGCCTTCCGGCGGCGATTACCACAGGAACCGTCACAAATCCGCCTTTTGAAAAGACCACATCCGGTTTCAGCTTTTTCAGGATTCTGCGGGCTTCTCCATATCCTTTCAGTACCTTAAAGGGATCCGTGAAGTTTTTCAGATCAAAATATCTGCGAAGTTTTCCGGAGGAGATTCCGTAGTAGGGAATCCCCAGTTCTTCGATCAGTTTCCGCTCAATTCCATCGTAGGAACCGATATAGGAGATGTCATAACCCTCTGCCTCCAGACGGGGAATCATGGCGATGTTGGGTGTTACATGGCCGGCAGTGCCTCCGCCGGTGAGTACGATCTTTTTCATATGCGTCCTCCTGATTTTGAAACATTTTCGTAACAATATTATTACTCCGGGATGCGGAAAAGTCAAGGAAATTGCATTTCTTGCGGCCAGCGGGTATAATATACAGTAACAGGTTTGCATGCGTTTTCTGAAATCGGAAAGGGGGTTTTTTATGCGGATAACATTTCTGGGAGCGGCCCATGAGGTCACCGGGAGCTGCTATTATCTGGAAGCGGCGGGAAAACATTTTCTGGTGGACTGCGGTCTGAAGCAGGGCCCTAACTATTTTGAGACGGCACAGCTGCCGGTGGCGCCGTCAGATCTGGATTTTGTACTTCTCACCCACGCGCATATTGATCATTCGGGAAAACTACCGCTGCTGTATGCCCGGGGATTTCGGGGAAGTATTTATACCACCTATGCTACGGCGGATCTGTGTGATATCATGCTTCGTGACAGCGCGCATATTCAGATGTCGGAGGCAGAGTGGAGAAACCGGAAAGGAAAGAGAGCCGGAAAAGAGGAGATCCAGCCGCTTTATAACATGGATGATGCACAGGGGGCTATCGGCCTGCTGGTGGGCTGTCCGTATAAACAGATTCTGACGGTTGCGGATGGGATTCAGATCCGGTTCATCGATGCAGGGCATCTGCTGGGTTCTGCCAGCATAGAACTCTGGCTTACAGAAGACGGGCAGGAAAGAAAGATTGTTTTTTCGGGAGATATCGGGAACCTGAACCAGCCTTTGATAAAAAATCCCACATATCTGAGAAATGCGGATTATGTGGTGATGGAGTCCACTTACGGAAACCGGAAGCACGAGGTGCCGGAGGATTATGAATCCGCGTTGGCTCAGGTGATTCAAAGGACCTTTGACCGGGGCGGTAATGTGGTGATCCCGTCCTTTGCGGTGGGCCGGACCCAGGAGATGCTTTATTTTATCCGGAAAATCAAAGAGGACCAGATGGTACAGGGGCATGGGAATTTTCCCGTGATAGTTGACAGCCCTCTGGCAGTGGAGGCCACCAGCATTTTCCGTGAACATTTTCGCGAATGCTTTGATGAGGAAGCCATGGAACTGGTGGAGAAAGGACAGAATCCCATCGCATTTCCGGGACTTCAGCTTTCTGTTACCACTCAGGAATCCCGTGCCATCAACACCGATGAACGTTGTAAGGTGATCATATCCGCCAGCGGCATGTGTGATGCGGGACGTGTAAAGCATCACCTGAAACACAATCTGTGGAGAAAAGAATGTACCGTGCTTTTTGTGGGCTATCAGGCGGTGGGAACACCGGGAAGGGCCCTGGTGGACGGCGCGTCTCAGATGAAGCTGTTCGGAGAAGAGATTCAGGTAAATGCGGAGATTAAAGTGCTCCCGGGCGTCAGTGGTCATGCAGACAGTGAAGGCCTGATGAAATGGGCCTCCTCCTTTGAGGAAAAGCCCAGACAGGTCTTTGTATGTCATGGGGAAGAGATATCCTGTGAGGATTTTGCCGCCAGGCTGCGTCAGGAGCTGCAGTATGAGGCCATGGCTCCTTACAGCGGAACCATCTATGATTTGAAGGAGGAGCGTTTTGTACTGAAAGCAGAAGGCGTCCGGGTGCAGGCGCAGACTGCAAAGCAGCCGAAACCATCCAGCGTATATCAGCGTCTGGTGGCAGCCGGACAGCGTCTGATGACGGTGATCCGCCATAATGAGGGCGGCGCCAACAAAGATCTGGCCAAATTCATCGGACAGATCAACAGCCTTTGTGACAAGTGGGACAGATAGAAGATATCCGCTCAGAGGTCCAGATCATTGGCATCAGCATAAAAGGTCTGCGTGTAGATGATAACCGTATCTCCTTTCCGGAGTACCATACTGCCGTTGGGAATCAGAATCCGTTTCTGACGTTTCACCAGCACAATAATCGACTGCCTGGAAATGTCCAGATCACGGATACGGTGTCCCACCCAGGGATGACTTTTCTGGAGCGTGAGTTCCTTCAGGCGGATATGTTCCTGTTCTCCGAAGGACTCCGCGCCGAGTACCATGGTATCATTTGCACGCAGAATCATATTTCCTCTGGGAACCAGAATTCTGTCTCCGCGTTTTATTACAGCAACGATAACACGCTGAGGCAGGCAAAGCGCGGCGATGCTCTGGTTCACCCAGGGGTCCTGTTCTGTCAGGTGAATCTTAATAAAATGAACATCCGCTTCCTGACCGTATTCACTCATCTTTTTTATTCTGGAATACTGATCTACAAAACCGGCAGAAATAATACCTGTGGGGATGGCAACCATTCCCACTCCGAGAAACGTGATAAAAATACCAAACAGCTTTCCGAGGGCAGTGATGGGATAGATGTCCCCGTACCCCACGGTCAGCAGTGTAGAAGCAGCCCACCAGATTCCGGAAAATGCGTTGCGGAATACTTCCGGCTGCGCTTCGTGCTCAAGACTGTACATGCACAGACTGGACGCCAGCATTAAGATAAGAATTGTAAACACGGAGGAGAACAGCTGCTGCTTTTTGCCGGACAAAACATCCGTAATCAGCTTGAAGGAATCATAATAGGCATTGATTCGAAACAGACGGAAAACCCGCATGACCCTCAGCATCCGGAACGCTACTGCTCCCGCAGGAAAGAAAACGGGAAGAAAATACGGGAAAAAGGACAGCAGGTCCACAATTCCGGTGAAGGAACACATATACTTTCGGATGGCTTTCCCCTGACTGACTTCCGGGTGCTGGTATTTGGCGGTCCAGATTCGGAGCAGATAGTCTATACAGAAAATTACCACCGTTACCCGCTCGATGATCAGAAGCAGTTCCTGATGGCGTGCCCGGATATTTTCATAAGTAAGCATAATGCTGACTGTCAGGTTCAGGATGATGACAAAAAGATAGAAAAAGTCATAGATATGGCCGGCCCTGTCTCTGCCGGTCCGGACATCGATGATGTCTGCAATTCGTTTGCGCCGCATTTCTAACTGCTTGTTCATGAAATAAATTTCCCCCATATAAGAAACAGTATTTTTTATATTATATATCTGCGGTATGCTTGTCGCAATATGTCGATGCACGATTATCCGGTCAATAAAAAAAGGCAGTTTAAGAAAAGAAAATAATGTTTTTATGCCTTATAGTATAATCACCACGTGGTATATGGGAGCATTGATTATGAAAACAGAAACACTTATTACAGAAGGACTGCATTATATCGAATTGCATCTTCAGGACGATATTACCGTAGCTGAAATTTCTCGTGCAATAGGCTACTCGGAATCTTATTTTTCCAGAGAGTTTAAAAAAATAATGAAAATTTCAGTAATGGACTATGTAAAAAGAAGAAGGCTCAGGAGGGCATCTGAAAAAATTCTGGACGGGGAGAAAGTAATTGATGTAGCAATGTGGTACGGGTGGAAGACGCATAGCGGCTTTACAAGAACATTTAAGCAGGAATTTGGCTTCTGTCCGTCGCTTCTGAAGGCAATGGCGATGCAGATCGAAGAACTGGGAGGAAACAGGATGGAACATGCATTTCTGAAAAAAACAGGGACGCATTTTACAAAAGAAGAGTTGTTTCGGTGTCTGATAAGACAAATGAAACTTGCAGGGATACCGACTGATCACAGAAAGCTGGAAGCATTGTATTTTTATGCATGCAGGATTTATGAAGGGAAGGTAAGATATTCCGGGGATGAATACATCACCCATCCTTTAAATGTTGCGATTCTTTTGGCCGAGATGAATGCGAATGAAGATACGATATATGCCGGTTTATTTTGTGATGCATTGACGAAGACCTCTGCGACGATTGAACAGCTGAGAGAAAGCCTGCCTGTCAGGACGGTAAATATTCTTGAAAAAGCTGTAGTTGGAGAAGATATTTGGGAATCTGAGGATATAGACGAAGAGGTGGTGATGATGAAACTTGCTGAAAGACTTCACAATATGAGAACCGCTCAATTCGTGACGGAAAAACAGCGAAGACAGCGTGCGGAAGAAACCATCCGAAAGATACTTCCTGTAGCAAGAAAGATGGGAAATGCCAGACTTACGGATGAACTGAATGATCTGGCAGTGAAATATTTATGTGATAAAGATTTACGCCAATGATGCTATCGCATCAGAAAACAAAAAACAGGGGCCGGCAAAGCCGACCCCCATCAATCCCATGTGGGATTTCACAGAGATCTTACTGCAGCGCGGACTTCAGTGCCTGCGCCAGCTGATCCGGGCAGGAAGTGTTCTTAAATCCGCACTGGATGCCATCCAGCCGTTTGATCACTTCTTTGGCATCCTGTCCTTCAATCAGGGAGCAGATGCCCTTCAGGTTGCCGTTGCAGCCACCCACGAAGGACACATTGTGTACTTTTCCGTCTACAAGATCAAAGTTGATTTCTTTGGAACATACGCCTTTTGTTTTGTATACCATAGTAATTCCTCCTATCCTCACCCATTATAGCAGATCCTTTCCGGCCTTTCCAGCAGGATTTGACAGAAATCGATGCATTTGTGACAGTACAGCCGGAAGTCTGAATTATCGCATGACTTTCCGGATATCCACAATGGCGGATAATTACCGGACCAGTTCTGTCCGGTTGTTTCCCAGTGTCCGCTCCCCGCGGATCTGGTATCTGCTCAGCACAAGTGAGATGCACAGCAGAGCCAGGAAGAAGCCCAGCTGTATAAGAAGTCCGGTGAAAACCGGCCGAAGCTGCTCTGCGGAATAGCCGGACAGGTGAAAGATTTCATCGGCCGTGGCGCTGTACCAGTAAGACGGAAGAAAGCGGCCCACATGGATGACATTTTCACCCAGAAGATCCAGGGGAACAAAGACGCCGCCCAGGAAGCTGAGAACCAGCGCTGTAATATTTGCCGCCGCATTCTGAATATTGGGATTGCGGATAAAATGGCTGCATACCAGCGCGCCGGCCATGGCTGTCAGGGAGGCCAGCAGCGAGTTGCACCAGATCAGCAGCAGGGAAACCGGTTCCATGGTCAGGGTGGATTTCCAGTCAATGAGAAACGCGCAGAAACTGGTGAAAACCCAGATCCCCAGAGAAATCAGGAGAGCAGCCAGCCATTTCTGCAGACCGGAGGCCATGGGGGAAAGAGGGCTGATATTGTTCCGCATGCGGATCTCCAGACGGTTGAAGGGAATGAAAATGGCACTGACGCACAGCATGATCACCACCACCAGAATGTAATACTCAATTACGGTAAACTGCTGAAAAAATGCGCTGATGCTGGTGGCGCTTTCTTCGGACAGCAGCTGTACCGGAGCTTCCGTGAGGGAGATCTGCAGGGCTGTCTCCGCAGCCTGCTGCAGATCAGAGATCCCCGGAGTTTCCATGCAGAGGGACAGGGTATCCAGATAGCTCTGGAGAAGAAACTGCACATAATATCCGGAAGCACTGTCCGGTTTGGCGGAAAAGGAGATGTTTTCCGGGTTTCCGTTTTCCAGAGAGGAGGCGAATCCCCCGGGGATGATGAGGATGGCATTGGTGCTGTCGAAGAACAGTGCATCCTGTAAAGCCTCTGTCTCATCGGCAATGGAAACTTCCTGGCCGAAGTGATTCAGGTAGGACCGGATACTGTCCGCAAGCGCGGGACTGTCGTCCCGGTCAATCAGGGTATAATGGAAATCAGAATTTTCAAATCCCTGATGACCCGATTCTCCGGAGGACATCTGGCCTGCCACAATGCCGATGGCTGCGAACATCAGATTATACAGAAGAATCAGAAGCAGATTTTTGCGGATGATTTTCATGCAGGCGCTAAATACTTTCATATTGCTGTCTCCTTTCGAAAATGAGGATAATCACAAGAAGCACTGCCGCCATTACAGTGAGAATTCCGATGTTCTGGAAAAATCTCCCATAGTTATTGTAATAGTACAGGCAGTAGAAGGCGTCCGCGATCCGGGAAGCCGGATTGATCAGCGCCAGTATCGGACAATGGGTCTGAATCTGATAGCTGATTCCTTCCAGCATCAATCCGGCCAGGAAGGAGCAGATCATGGTGACGATGATGACAATTCCGGTTTTTACCCCTTCTGAAAGCCGGTTGGTGATGGAGATGGCCGCTCCAAACAGGAGACCCACCAGCGTGCCGCAAAAGCAGGTGAGAAGCACCATCGGCCATTTGCAGCCGAAGCCCACATCCAGAACCACGGCCATATACAGGACAGAGAGTCCGACACTCATAAAGCTGACGGTCAGATAGGCCAGCAGATCCACCAGCAGCGATAGCAGCGGACGCTGCAAAGCCACACACCGCCGCGCGCCCACGGCGGACAGGTTGGCCTGCCTGAGTTCCACCGCCACATTACCCAGAAATCCCGCATAAAGACAAACCATTGCCAGAAGCGAGTAGAAGTAAATAACGGTGCCGCTGACAGAGCGATCCCCGGATACATTATCCACGGAAATGGATGTGTCAGAATTTCCGGTAAAAAGCAGCTGCATGGAGGAGGGATCCGCGCCGGCGTCCAGAAGACTCCGGATCTGAAGATACCTGGTGAGAATGCTGCGCAGAATCGTCTGGCTGGTACCGCTTTCCTGTACGGTGAGAAGCGGGCTGCCGTTTTCCATGGAAATATATCCGTCAACGGCGCCTTCTCTCAGCAGATCGCCTGCCTCCTGGACGTCGGAGACTTTTTCCAGCTTCAGCAAAGCATCCTCACCGGATCCCGACAGCTCTTCCAGAACCGAAAGCAGTACGTCAGCCTCCCCGTCGGATGCTTCCACCCAGGCCACAGGGATTTGCTCCAGTTGTCCCTCTTCATCCAGAGAGCCAAAGGCAAAATAAAATAAGGTGGAGAGAATAATGGGAAATAGAAACATCCAGACAATGGCCATTTTATTTCGCAGACAGATTTTTACGATTTTAATATAGCTGTTCATGTCCGTATCCACTCCTTTCCGGAAATCAGTCCCGCAGTTCTTTCCCGGTGATGGCCAGGAATACGTCGTTGAGGGTGGGCGGCTCCGAGTAGACCCGTCCGGGATGAATCTGCTGTTCTTTCAGAAGATCAAGGATGGTGATCATGCCAAAACCATTGGCACGGCAGCGGACGTCCAGATTCCCGTCCCGGAAAACAGCCTGCCGCACACAGGGCAGTTCCTGAAGCTCTTTCAGCACTTCGTCCGGAAGTTCCGGCAGTTCCATACGGATTTTCTCATCGGCGGCAATCATGCCCTTCAGTTCCTCCCTGGTTCCCACCGCCAGGGGCTTCCCCTTATCCATAATCATGATTCTGCTGCAGAGCTGTTCGATTTCTTCCATATAATGGGAAGTATATACAATGGTGGCTCCCTCCCGGTTCAGCCTTCGAATCCCCTCCAGGATGTGATTTCTGCTCTGCGGATCCACTGCCACGGTGGGTTCATCCATGAAAATCAGCTTCGGCTTGTGGGCGATACCGCAGGCAATGTTCAGCCTCCTTAACAATCCGCCGCTGAGTTTTTGCGGATAAAACTTTCTGTATTCCTCCAGACCGCAAAATTCCAGCGCTTCGCTGACGTATCTGTTCCGCTGCTGCCGGTTCCGGATGTAAAGTCCGCAGAAATAATCGATATTTTCCCAGACGGTCAGCTCCTGGAACACGGCGGCATTCTGAAATACAACGCCAATCTGCCGCTTCAGATCGTAAGCGGTTTCCGACATGGGTTTTCCAAAAAGAAAAATCTCTCCTTTATCAAAGGTGAGCAGGGAAAGCATACAGTTGATGGCGGTGGTTTTTCCGCTGCCGTTGGGCCCCAGCAGGCCAAAGATTTCTCCGCTGCTGACCTCCAGGGAAAAATGATCCAGGGCAATAAGGCTGCCATACCGTTTTACAAGATTGTGAACCTTTATCATATAAAAACAGACTCCTTTCTTACGGTGCTAATATCTAATATAAATTATAGAGGAACTGGCGCTGCCCGGACAGTGAACCCTGTCACAAACTGACATGACAAATGTCATATTTCCGGGCCAAACTTTTCATTTCTCCGGGGATATGTTAAAATGAAAACGGAATTTTCCGGGAGGATTGCCCATGAAGCAGATGTTGACTGAAAAAATTCTGATATTCCTGTTATGCATGATACCTGCAGTGCGCCAGTCATCGGCAGAGCGGGTGGGCGCGCTGCTGTTTGCGGTGTCCTGGGCCTGTCTGTCGCTTCTTGTCCGGGAAAAACAGCAGAAGATCATGATTGCGGCTTACGCGGCTCTTTGTCTGGCAGGGAAGGACGGCCTGTTTTTTCTGCCGGTGTTTTTCTACGATGCGGCGGGAGGAAGGGACGGACGGTTTCTCCTGGCCAGGGATCTGCCGGCTGCTGCAGCGGTGGCTGCTGCGTCGGCAGTGGCTGCCGGAGAGTCTCTTTTCCTGTGGTGGTATCTGCTGCTTCTCATGGCGCTGGCTTTCTGGCTGCGGCGGCGGTGCGATGAGAGACTTGCGCTGGAGGAGCGGTTTCATTCTTACCGCGATCTGACTGCGGAACAGTCGGATATTCTGAAGGAAAAGAACAGAGAACTGATTGACCGTCAGGATTATGAGATTGAACTGGCCACGCTCAACGAGAGAACCCGCATTGCCAGGGAGATTCATGACAATGTGGGGCACCTGCTGACCCGGTCCATTCTCCAGGTCAGCGCCCTGCAGGTGGTGATGGGAAAAGAGAAAACCATGGCGGTACCGCTGGCAGAGCTGAAAGACTCTCTGGAGGACGCCATGGACAATATCCGGACCAGTGTACATGACCTGCGCGATGATGCCATGAATCTGGAACTGTCTCTCAGATCCCTGACAGATTCCTTTTCTTTCTGCCCGGTAAGAATGGAATATGAAGCGGGAAAACTCCCCAGGCAGGTGGCCTGCTGTTTTCTGGCAGTGAGCAGGGAAGCTTTTTCCAATATCGCCCGGCACAGTCAGGCCACGGAGGCATCCATAAGCGTCATGGAACATCCAGGTTTTTATCAGCTGATGATCCGGGACAACGGGAAAGGCTGCCCGTCTGACCGGCCGGATAGTCTCATCGGCAACGGAATCGGCCTGCTGAACATGAAAGAAAGGGTGGAGGCCCTGGGCGGAAACTTTAACCTTCAGACCAGAGGAGGATTTTCCATATTTATCTCAGTGCCCAGGGAGGGAAAGGAATAAAACATGCGAGTGGTGATAATTGATGATGACAGATTTGTCTGCATGTCCCTGAAAATTATCCTGGAAGCGGAAGAAGATATTCAGGTGGAGGCCACGGGAACGGAAGGGGAGGAAGCGGTTCAGCTTTGCAGGAAGCTGAGACCGGATCTTATGCTGATGGATATCCAGATGCCGAAAATGAGCGGGCTTATTGCCGGGAGACAGATTCTTCAGGAGTTTCCTGATATGAAGATTCTGTTTCTGACCACTTTTTCCGATCAGGAGTATATTGTGGAGGCGCTGGCCATGGGAGCCAAGGGGTATCTGATCAAGCAGAATACGGAAGCAGTGGCCCCGGCGCTGCGGGCGGTGATGTCCGGACAGAATGTGTTCGGGGATGAGATTGTCACAAAGCTTCCCGGACTGATGAACCGCAGGGATGAAGAGGAGGACGGTGTTCCCTTCGATCTGAAACCCAGAGAGCTGGAGATCATTTCCCTGGTGGCGGAGGGATTGTCCAACCGGGAAATCGCCGGCCGCCTTTACCTGAGTGAAGGTACTGTGAGAAACTATCTCAGTATCATTCTGGAAAAACTGGAACTGCGGGACAGAACACAGCTGGCAGTCTTTTACTATAAAAAACTGAAGAACGGCGTGGCCGTGAAGCAGTGAAAATACCGGGGCCGTTGCAGGACAGACAAGGCCCTGAGAAAACAGAAAAATACGGAGGAATATAGCAATGAACAGAATCGGAATTATCGGAGCCATGGAAGTGGAAGTTGAAACATTAAAGCAGCATATGGAAGACATGAAGATGGTAAAGAAAGCATCCATGGAATTCTGCTGCGGAAAGCTGAACGGAAAAGAAGCCGCGGTGGTTCGTTCCGGTATTGGAAAAGTGAATGCGGCAGTCTGCACCCAGATCCTGGCAGATGATTTTCAGGTGGAGGCGGTGATCAATACCGGTGTGGCCGGTTCTCTGAAGGCGGAGATCAACATCGGCGATATTGTGGTTTCCACAGACGCCCTGCATCATGACATGGATGCCCGGGAGTTTGGATACCGCAGAGGCCAGATCCCTCAGATGGACGTGTTTTCTTTTGAGGCAGATCCCCATCTGCGTCAGGTGGCGGCCGAGGCCTGCCGGCGGGTAAATCCGGAGATCCAGGTTTTTGAAGGCCGGGTGGTCAGCGGCGACCAGTTTGTGGCGGCAAAGGCAGTAAAAGAGGATATTTCCGCGGAGTTCGCAGGCTTCTGTACCGAGATGGAAGGGGCAGCCATCGCTCAGGCAGCCTGGCTGAACCACATTCCTTTTGTGATCCTCCGGGCGATTTCCGACAAAGCGGATGACAGTGCCTCCATGGATTATCCCACCTTTGAGCGGGAGGCGGCCCAGCATTGCGTGCGTCTGGTGGAGGAAATGCTGAAGAGCCTGTGATCCCACGGGACGGCTGCAGAATGCTTCCATATCCAGTGCCATTCAGAGAGAAATAACCGGGAATTTGACGAACGATTTTAGTTCCCCCGGGGGAATAGGCGCGATATAATATCTCCAGAAGTCTCAATAAGCAATCTGGCGGAGACGCAAAAAATAAGGGGGTACATCGCTTATGTTACAGACATGGATGGAACAGCAGGTTTTGTTTTACGGAATGGCCGCGGCAGGCGTCCTGGGAATTTTGTGTATTGTGCTGGTCAATCATTTTTACAGCAGGACGATCCGTGACCTGGGAAGACTGGACAACCCCAGAGGAAAATGGACGAAAGAATTTTTAAACGAACGGAAACTGCGGGAGACAAAGGAACAGGAAATCGCCAACCCGGAAGCTTTCATACGAACCCAGCTGATGAAAGGAAAAGTGCTGGGGATCCGTCTGCACAAGCTGAAACAGGGGATCGGGCTGGGGGCTCTGCTGTGTTTTCTGCTGATGATGACGGCGGTTTACGGGACGTACCGTTATGAGCAGAGCCAGCTGATCCGTTACGAGTATGTGCTGGTGGGCGTGGGAGTATTTGCCCTGCTTCTGCTGCTGCGGCAGTTTATGGGATTTATGAATAAAGAGGATATGATTCTGGACGGGCTGATGGATTTTATGGAGAACAGCGGCCCCGCCAGACAGACGGCGCCGGATGTGGAGGCCATCAGGGAGCAGACCCGCGAAGAACTGATTGACCGGGTAACAGAGGGAATCCGTCAGACGGCGGCCAGCGAGACAAAGTTTTCTCATCTGCTGACGCCGGAGGAGGAGACGATTATGCGGGAGGTGATACGGGAATATTTAACTTGATAAAGAAGTTGTGATTTGGTACACTGTTTTTGGACAACGGATATGTCTGCTGGTGTGGGCATTCCAGACATGAAAGTCAGAAAAGGAGCTAAAGATTATGAGTAAGGTTACATTTGACTATTCAAAAACTGCAAAATTCATCAGTGCAGAGGAAGTACAGTCTATGAGCAGAATCGTAGGCGCCGCAAAGCAGCAGCTGACAGACCGGGACGGACTGGGAAACGATTTCCTGGGATGGATTGATCTGCCGGTGGACTATGACAAAGAAGAGTTTGACCGGATTAAAAAAGCTGCGAAGAAGATTCAGGAGGACTCAGAGGTTCTTCTGGTGATCGGTATCGGAGGATCCTATCTGGGAGCAAGAGCGGCCATTGAATTTTTGAGACATGGCTTCTACAACAATGTATCCAAAGAAGTTCGGAAGACTCCTGAGATTTATTATGTGGGCAACAGCATCAGCAGCAGCTATATTCAGGGCCTGGTGGATGTGATCGGAGACAGAGATTTCTCCGTCAACATGATTTCCAAATCGGGAACCACCACAGAGCCGGCCATCGCTTTCCGGGTATTTAAGGAAATGCTGGAGAAAAAATATGGCAAGAAAGAGGCAGCCGGAAGAATTTACGCCACCACGGACCGGGCGAAGGGCGCTCTGAAGAAGGTGGCGGATGAAGAAGGCTACGAGACCTTCGTGGTTCCGGATGATGTGGGAGGACGTTTCTCTGTTCTCACCGCCGTAGGTCTGCTTCCCATCGCTGTCAGCGGTGCTGATATCGATAAACTGATGGAGGGTGCAGCCTCCGGAAGAGAGCTGGCGCTGAACCAGCCCTTCGAGAGCAATGATGCGCTGCAGTACGCGGCCATCCGCAATATCCTGCACAGAAAAGGAAAAACCGTGGAGATTCTGGCCAACTACGAGCCCAGCCTGCATTACGTTTCCGAGTGGTGGAAGCAGCTGTTTGGCGAGAGCGAGGGCAAGGATCAGAAGGGTATCTTCCCGGCGTCTGTGGATCTGACCACAGATCTGCACTCCATGGGACAGTTTATTCAGGACGGTTCCAGAATTATGTTCGAAACTGTGATGAATGTGGAAAAATCCAGAGTGGAGCTGACCATCAATGAGGAGCCGGTGGATCTGGACGGCCTCAACTATCTGGCGGGAAAAACCGTGGATTTTGTAAATAAGAGTGCCATGAACGGTACGATTCTGGCCCATACGGACGGCAATGTTCCCAACCTGATGGTTACGATCCCGGAGCAGAATGAGTTCTATCTGGGACAGCTGTTCTATTTCTTCGAGTTCGCCTGCGGCGTCAGCGGCTATGTTTCCGGTGTGAATCCCTTCAACCAGCCGGGCGTAGAGAGCTACAAGAAAAACATGTTTGCGCTGCTGGGAAAACCGGGATACGAAAAAGAGAGAGAAGAACTGTTAAAGAGATTATAAGAATATGAAAATTGTCATTTTGGAAGCAAAAAGCCTGGGTGACGATATATCTTTTACCTCCTTCGAGCAATTCGGGGAGGTAAAAGTTTATCCCAACACCACAGTGGAAGAGATGCCCGAACGGATTCGGGACGCGGAGATTTTGGTGGCCAACAAGCTGCCTTTGTGCCGGGACACCCTGAAGGACGCTCCCAAGGTCCGCATGGTGGGACTGAGCGCCACAGGAATCAACAATCTGGACGGTGAATACCTGAAATCCAGGGGGATCGCCGCCTATCATGTGGCCGGTTATTCCACCGACGCGGTGGCCCAGCATACCTTTGCCCTGCTGCTGTATCTGATGGAACGGCTGCGGTATTACGATGATTTTGTGAAATCGGGACGTTATTCGGACTGCGGTACGTTCTCGTGGTTCGGGGAGCCGTTCATGGAACTGGCAGGGAAAACCTGGGGGATCCTTGGCATGGGAGCCATCGGCCGGAAGGTGGCGCAGATCGCCAGTGCCTTTGGCTGCCGGGTCATCTGCTGTTCCGCCTCCGGAGGCCGTTACGATACTCCTTACCGGCAGGTGGAGTGGAAGGCGCTGCTGGCCGCTTCCGATATTCTGTCCATTCATTCGCCTCTGAACCGGTATACGGAAGGCCTGATGGACGAGGAGGCGTTTCGGGCCATGAAATCCACCGCCTATTTCCTTAACGTGGCCCGCGGTCCGGTGGTGAAAGATGAAGCGCTGACGAAAGCCCTGCGGGAAGGCTGGATTGCCGGGGCGGCGCTGGATGTGGTGTCCCGGGAGCCCATTGCCCGTGACAATCCGCTGCTGAAGATTCAGGACAGCCGGAAGCTGGTGATTACTCCCCATATCGGCTGGGCGCCGGTGGAGACCAGAAGGCGGTGCGCGGAGGAAACCGCGGCCAATATCGGACGTTTTCTGCGGGGAGACAATGTCAACCGGGTTTACTGATGATCCGGAACAAAAATCGGAACCGTATTTTGCGGATATCCGACGGCATATACAGGAAAAGCAAAATGTGCAGGCTGCGGTTCTGTTGAGAATCGTCCTGCACATTTTGCTTTTCTGTTTTGTTATAAAATATAGAATCCGCGAACCATCCCCGTTTCCGGTTGCAGAAATCATGAAGGCGCTGTTTTGAAAAGACGAATATTAACTGAAAACCATAATAAAATAGAAAATGTTTTATTCTGCATATGTTAAAAATAAATTAAATATCAGGAAATAAATTGACAAAATAAAAAATACCAGTACAATTTAATTAAGTAAAGTGGTTCCTGATATTACAGGGCGCATGGGAAAGTGAGATGAGAAAAGTGAAAGATGCGGACACAAGGAGAATAAAGATCAAAGTCAGTGGATTGGCCAGACTGTGCGATGTGGAGTGGATCAACCGGATGAAGCCGGATTATGCGGCATTCATATTTTTTAACAGCAGCTATCGGGTAGGCGTGGATCAGGCGGAATACCTGAGAAAAAAACTGGCTCCGGAGATTCAGACTGTCGGCAGCTTTTCCTGTCTTTCCTGTTGGCTGATTGCAGACCTTCTGGGAAGCGGAATGATTGACGCGGCCCATATACACGGGGACTGTACGCCGGAAGAGATGGAACAGCTTCGTCGTCTGACAGATAAACCGCTGATTAAAACCGTCTACATAGAATCGCCGGAGAGTATTCGGAAGGCGCAGGATTATCCGGTGGATTATCTGATGTATGATTTCAGGGAAGAGGAAGGGAAAAGCCGCGATCAGTGTCTGAACATATTACTTTCTTACGGTCCGCAGAAAAGAGAATTCTTTCTTTCGGACAGATTGTGCTCCACAAACCTGAAAGAGACGCTTTTATCCATCAGACCATACGGGATCAATTTCAATGGTCCCATAGAAAAGAGAAGAAAGAGAGATCCCGCTCAGATTCAGAAAATGGTTCGGGAAATCAGGGAGATGGAGCTTTCATAAATTTCGCATTTTCCCTGACAGAAGATACGCAGGGTGGGATTTCTGCTTTCAGAGATCAAAATATCCGCTGTGGGAAGAAATTCCCCGGCGGATGTTTTTTATTTCACGGGAAAGTGTGTGTTTTCCCGTGAAATAAAAACGCCTTGCATGGAAAAGAAGGGGCCTGCGCCGGGGGACGGCCGCGGTGTCAGTCCTCTTCCAGAATCTGAATTTCCAGATAATCAAATGGAATGGAATCAATAAAATTGTCGGAACGAAAGCGGGTTTTTGCATGCCGTTGAAATTCCGAAATATTATGATCCAGCCACAGGGGACGGCTCAGATCCCACTGATAACAGATTTCATCCAGCGCGTGAAAGATTTTGTGAGTGCGTGTATCCTCACTGGAATCACAGATCACGGTATCCTTCAGCAGCCGGTTGCCCTTCCACATTTTTCCCCATAATCGGAACATGAAGCAGTTCCTCCTTTCCTCCGGATGCGCTCCGGCGTATATATCATATCCACGACAGCCCGTATCCGTCATCTGCTGCCGGAGAGGGAAGCTGTCCGCGTATACTCCTATTCATTCCCGCTCATTATAACATGGGACGGCAAAAGAATCCACAGAACCTTTTCGGGAGAAAATCATCAATTTTTTCATCAAATCTTAAGATTTCTCTTCTGCGGAAATAAAGAAATACCTGATATGATACCATCAGAGCGGCAGAGAAACAAAAGAACTGGAAAGACAGTCTGCTTTTGGGTATAATGGAAAGCGAGGTGATGACGATGTTTACAATTTTAGTATGTGATGATGACAAGGAAATCGTAGATGCGATTGAAATATATCTTTCCCAGGAAGGATATCGGATTTTGAAAGCGTATGATGGAATACAGGCGGTGGAACTCCTGAAAAAGGAAGAGGTTCATCTGCTTCTGATCGACGTGATGATGCCGAATCTGGACGGCATCCGGGCAACAAGAAAGATCCGGGAAACCAGCAGTATTCCCATTATAATCCTGTCCGCCAAATCGGAGGATGTGGATAAGATTCTGGGCCTGAATATCGGTGCCGATGATTACATTACCAAGCCTTTTAATCCTCTGGAGCTGATTGCCAGGGTGAAATCCCAGCTCCGGCGCTATACACAGTTGGGCAATATGCCGGTGGAAGAGGCCCATGCGGTCTATCAGTGCGGAAGCCTGATGGTGGACGACGATCTGAAGGTGGTTACGGTGGATGGAGAGCCGGTGAAACTGACGCCCATCGAGTATAATATTCTGCTGCTGCTGATCAAAAATCAGGGGAAAGTTTTTTCTATCGAACAGATTTACGAAAATATATGGAATGAGCAGGCGATTGGCGCGGATAATACCGTGGCCGTGCACATCCGTCACATCAGAGAAAAAATCGAGATTAATCCCAGAGAACCCAGATATTTGAAGGTGGTCTGGGGAATCGGATATAAAATAGAAAAAATGTAACCCCCATAAGGAGGTTATCGCAATGGAAGAAAAAAAGGGAAGAGGCATTCTCTTCGCACGTCCGGTAAGGGTCCTTACGGTGGCGGTGATATTGTTGTGTGTGGTGGTATTTTCCGGATGCGCCGACATGCTGGTGATGTTATCCGCCAATGGAATCGATCTGGAACAGGTACTGGCAAAACCAACGGAAAAGAACTATGAATCCACGCTGCAGTTCGGGGACAATGTGGTGGAATATATGAACCGGCTTTCTCAGGTGGTGGAATCCGGCCGGCCGTTTTTTACCGAAGGAGAGCTGGATCCCCAGAAGACGGTGAATATTACAGATCTGGATGCTCAGGAAAAGTCACAGAGCAGGGACACATCCTACACGGTTCAGACACTCCGCAGAATGGCAGACCGGGAAAGCGAATTTTCGGAACTGCTTTACACATCGGAGGATATGGCATACAGCTATGTGGAAGATGAATATACGGCAGACGAGACGGATACCTCCGATTATTCAGATGAATTTCTTTATCTGTATGAAAACGGAAAACAGCTGGAGGAAGAGAGCGGACTGCCCTCCTCGGGCGTTTCCCTGGCGGATTATGCCCGGGAGAACAGCGAGACCGTTTCTTTGATGGATTTATACAAAGCGCTGGATGAGGCACTGACACAAATGTCCGATTATCTGGCTGCCGCGGATATTCTGGGCGCGCAGGAAACCAATCTCCGGTACTGTGTGGAGGATCTGGATACGGGCGCCATATATACCAATGTATCAAAATGGGAAAACGGTTATGTGGAAGATCAGACGCTTACCCGTGCCAGCAGAGACTTTGTATTTTACGGAACCCGCACGGACGGAATGCTGGAGGCGAATACCGACACCGAGGCGGAGAAATATCTGCAGAATATCTATCGAACCGCGCCTGTTGTATCGGAAAACGAAAAGATTGTTCTGCTGGTGGATACCAGCTATCCCGTATATGACCGGATTGCGGTGTCCGCATCGTTTTATGAGCGGTACGCGGCCTGGGGAAATGTATTTCTGATTGCCCTGCTGGCCAGTCTGCTGACCGGTATCCTGGGAACTGTGCTGCTTACGGTGCAGGCAGGACGGGTACGGGAAGACCGTCGGCTGCACCTGCGGGGAACGGATAAGCTGCCCACAGAGGTGGTGGCGGCCATAGCGGGCGTAGCGCTGTTTGTTATGATCGGCATGGGCGTGGCCGCGTGCACGGAGGGCGGAAGTGATTACTGGGGCGTGCTGATACCGCTTATGCTGATGGAGCTGGGCGCGGCGGCAGTGTTCTTATGGTTTTACACAAGTCTGGCGCGCCGGGCAAAGGGGAAACTGCTGTGGAAGAGCAGTCTGTCATACAATATTCTGGTAAGCTGCAAAAAAGTGTATTCTGCCAGGGCTACTTCCGGCCAGATGATTACCGCATTTATTCTGCTGATGCTGGGAAATATGTTTGTCCTGCTCACCTTCCGCGGCTTCGGCGTTTTTCTGGCGCTGATCGCGGACGGCATCGTGCTGTTGTATCTGGTAAAAGAAGGCGCCGGGCGTCAGGTGATCCGGGATGGTCTGGCGAGAATTGCCGGAGGAGAACTGGATTTCAAAATCGACGAGAAGGATCTGACGGGAGATAACCGGGAGATGGCGGAGGCCGTCAACCATGTGGGCGACGGCCTGAAGCGGGCGGTCCAGGAAACCGTGAAAAGTGAGCGGCTGAAGGCCGATCTGATCACGAATGTCTCCCATGATATCAAAACGCCGCTTACCTCCATCATCAACTATGTGGATCTGCTGAAACGGGAGAATATCGAAGATCCGAAGATCAAAGGCTACATCGATGTGCTGGACAGCAAATCCCAGCGGCTGAAACAGCTGACAGAAGATCTGGTGGAGGCTTCCAAAATCAGTTCCGGTAATATCGTGCTGGATATGCGCCCCATCAATCTGGGGGAACTGGTATGGCAGACCAACGGAGAATTTGAAGAAAAATTCAATGCCAGAGGTCTGGAAATTGTCAGCAAGATTCCGGAGCAGCCGGTGAAAATCATGGCTGACGGAAGGAGAATGTGGCGGGTAGTGGAAAATCTGTACAATAATGTGGCCAAATATGCCATGCCCCATACCCGCGTATATGTGGAAGTGAAACAGATTGGCTGCCGTGTGATCTTTGAGTTGAAAAACATTTCCGAAAATTCTCTGAATTCCATTAAAGCGGAGGAACTGACCGGACGGTTTGTCCGGGGGGATGTATCCCGCAGCACCGAGGGGAGCGGACTGGGACTGTCTATTGCAAAAAATCTGGTGAAGCTGCAGAAGGGAACCTTTGATATTTATCTGGACGGAGATCTGTTCAAGGTGACCATAACCTTTGCGGCGGCCGGCGGGGAAGATCAGAAATAAAAAAAGAAAAAAGAGCTGAGGCAACATACATCATGATTTCGCCTCAGCTCTTTTTCGTATGTTTTTGGGCGCTTCAGATTTTACGGCTGTCGGAAGAAATGGCCGCGCGTCCGCGCCGCTTCTTCCGCCGCAAAAATCAAATCATCAAATCCGATATCAGGATGATTTACTGCTGTTGAGAATCGCCGCCGTCGTCAACCGCTGTCTCCGTGCCCGCTGTATCCTGCGGAAGCTGACCGGATACCCCGTCTTCCAGGGAATCCCCGTCGCTTTCGGGAGGGGTGTTGGTGGGATGAAGATTCCGGAAAACGGAACCGTCAATTTCCACATCTTTTTCTCCCTGACCGTTCTCTGCCTCCTCTGTGGCCGGTATATACCGGTCAAAGATCTTCGCAAAGAACCGGGAGTTGATATAGGCGATGGTGGAGAATCCCAGCAGGATATAAAACAACAGTACATAGGCCGCTGTCTGCGGTACAAAAAACATCAGAAGCACAGGGACGGCCGTGATCACCAGCATCAGAATCGTATACGGCAGATGCCGGATGGATACCAGCAGCGCGTTGCGGAAGGTGTTTTTGACGGAGTTGTAAAACTTTGCCAGCATGGGATAGATATAGGTAAATATCATCAGATAGAGGGCAATCGCCACCATAAATACATATCCCAGTACCATATACAGCCGGTTTTCTCCTGCCATCTGACGGGTAAAGTACAGATCAAACAAAAGAATGGCTCCCACAACCAGCAGGATCAGGTGGATAATCACTCCCTGCCGGAAATTCTGCTTGAATGAATGGAAAAATCCCCGGATCACATAAGATTCCTCGTTGCGGACCATCTTCAGTGTCACATAGAACATGGCGGTAATGGCCGGCCCGATGGTAATTACCGGAATGCAGCAGATGATGCAGAGAATGTTGAGAATCATCAGATCAGCCACTCTGCCCATGAAGGTAAAAAACTTGTTGTCCGGGTTGAATAAATTGCTCATAGTATGCCTTCCTTCTCGTAAAAGTTCTATAAAAATACAGCATCAGCCGAAATGACATTTTCGGCTACTCTTTTTAGTATATCGAAAACGTTTGTAAAAAGCAAATAAAGAAACGAGAAATTCCATATTCGTCAATCTGTACATGAAAATCAGAAAATTTTAGTGAACATGACCTAAAAGAAGGGGATGCCGGGGGGAGGCGGGCAGAATTGCCAAGCCCCGGAGGGAAAGTTTGTGTAAAACTGGTATGGCAGAATCAGGCCGATTCCGGTATACTAAGACTCAGTTACAGGACAGGTGCCTCCAGGCGGCCTGGCTGTGAGTTGGGTAATTTACATGCAGTACAAACAGGAGGTAAGTTAAAATGGCAAGTTTATCTTTACAGCACATTAATAAGACATATCCCAACGGATTTGAAGCAGTTAAAGACTTCAATCTGGAGATCGAAGATAAAGAGTTTATTATCTTTGTAGGTCCTTCAGGATGTGGAAAATCTACAACACTTCGTATGATCGCCGGTCTGGAAGAGATCACCAGCGGTACCCTGAAAATCGGTGACAAAGTTGTTAACGACGTTGAGCCGAAGGACAGAGATATCGCCATGGTATTCCAGAACTACGCTCTGTATCCGCATATGACCGTATATGACAACATGGCATTCGGTCTGAAGCTGAGAAAAACTCCGAAGGATCAGATCGACAAGATGGTAAAAGAAGCAGCCAAGATCCTGGATCTGGAGAAACTGCTTGACCGTAAACCGAAGGCTCTGTCCGGTGGTCAGAGACAGCGTGTTGCCATGGGCCGTGCTATCGTGCGTGATCCCAAGGTATTCCTGATGGACGAGCCGCTGTCCAACCTGGATGCAAAACTTCGTGTACAGATGAGAACTGAGATCTCCAAACTGCATGACAGACTGGGAGCAACCATTATCTACGTAACTCATGACCAGACAGAGGCTATGACCCTGGGTACCAGAATCGTAGTTATGAAAGACGGTGTGGTTCAGCAGGTAGATACTCCGCAGAACCTGTACAACAAACCGGGCAACCTGTTTGTTGCCGGATTCATCGGATCTCCGCAGATGAACTTCCTGGATGCAACTGTAAAAGTATCCGGAAAAGATGTTGACCTTATGATCGGACAGTACAAACTGAGACTGCCGGCTGAGAAAGCAAAAGCTCTGATCGATGGCGGTTATGACGGAAAGACTGTTGTTATGGGTATCCGTCCTGAGAATGTAACCGATGATGCGTCCGTATTCCCGGACAGCGTTGTAGAAGCGAAGATCAACGTATACGAGCTGCTGGGTGCAGAGGTATTCCTGTACTTTGAGGTAGAGGGATTCAATATGACTGCCCGTGTAAACCCGCATACAACTTCCAGACAGGGCGACACCGTGAAGTTCAGCCTGGATATGTCCAAAGTTCACGTATTCGACAAAGAGACAGAGCAGGTTATTACCAACTAATAACGAGTATTTGGGGAGGGTGTACAGACGTACACCCTCTTTTTTTGTATGACGGGCATGCCGTCAGTCTGTGGTGAAAGTCCACAGGGGGCGTAGTTGTCAACGAACCCTATAGCGACTCCCAAGGTTTGTATCGTGAGGTACAGGCGAGAAGAAGGGATAGCGAAATCGT
>DVIN01000028.1 GCA_018711275.1 Candidatus Pullilachnospira intestinigallinarum | reverse complement strand
GCAGGAGGCGCTGGCCGGAACAGACAGTCAGCTGGAGGAATTACATACGCAGACGGACAGCCTGGAAGGACAGAAGGAGGCTTTGCAGGAAACAATCACCCAGTATCAGTCGGTGGTTTCGCAGTATGATGAGGGAGTGGCAGCTCTGGAAGCAGCCCGTCAGCAGCTTGCGGACCGCGAAGCCCAGCTGAATGAGGGGAAGGAGCAGCTTGCCAAAGCCCGCAGTCAGCTGGAGGCCTCCCGGGCGGAGTATGAAGCGGGTATGCAGCAGATCGCCGGGGCACAGGCACAGCTGGATGCCGCAAGACAGCAGCTTTCCGGGGGAGCCGCGCAGCTTTCGGAAAAGGAGGCGGAGCTGACAGCGGGCCAGCGGCAGTTGGAAGCAGCCGGCCAGCAGCTTGCAGCGGGAGAGGAACAGCTGGCGCAGGCCCGCCGTCAGGTGACGGACGGGGAGCGTCAGATCGATGCTTACCGGCAGGAACTCTCTGATGGGGAACAGCAGATTGCCGAGGCATGGGATACCATTGCGCAAAAGGAGCAGGAGCTGGAAGACGCCAGAGAGGAATTTGAAAAGGAGGAAGCGGATGCCCGGCAGGAGATCGCCGACGGAGAGGCAGAACTGACGGACGCCCGGAAAGAGCTTTCAGATCTGGAAGTGCCCTCCTGGTATATTCTGGGACGGGATTCCATCCAGACTTATGTGGAATATGAGCAGAATGCGGATCGGGTGGAAGCCATTGGAAATGTATTTCCCGTGATCTTTTTCCTGGTGGCAGCGCTGATCTGTCTGACAACCATGACCCGTATGGTGGAGGAAAACCGGACGCAGATCGGAACATTAAAGGCATTGGGATACGGAAAGGCCAGAATCGGGGCCAAATATATCTGTTACGCGTTTCTGGCCAGCTTTATCGGCAGTATCATCGGTCTGGTGGCGGGCCAGAAGTTTCTTCCGGTGGTGATTATTCAGGCCTACAAGATTCTGTACAACAATCTTCCGGAAATCCTTGCTCCGCTTTATGCGGGATATTCCCTTACTGCCACGCTGCTGGCAGTGGCGGTGATCACATTGGCTGCGTTCTCTGCCTGCAGTCGCGAAATGCGGGAGGTTCCGGCCCAGCTGATGCGGCCGGAGGCCCCAAAAAACGGCAAGAGGATTTTGCTGGAACGGGTGACGCCGCTGTGGAAGCATATGACCTTTTCTCAGAAATCCACAGCCAGAAATCTGTTTCGTTATAAAAAACGTTTTCTGATGACCGTTCTGGGAATCGGCGGATGTATGGGACTGCTTCTGGTCGGCTTTGGCCTGAAGGATTCCATCATGGCCATCGGTGAAAAACAGTTTGGAGAAATCCGGGTCTATTCCGCCACGCTGACCCTTGACGGGGAAAGTGACGCGGAAGAAAAAGAGAAGGTTCTGGAGACGGTACAGTCGGATGAAGATGTGACCGCCAGTATGGAGGCGGTGGAAACCACGGTGGACGTCAGTGCCGGAGGAAAAACCAGAAGTTCTTATCTGGTGGTGGCCTCGGAACCGGACAGACTGGAAGATTTTGTAAAGCTCAGAGACAGAACGACCCAGGAATCCTACCGGCTGGATGATTCCGGGGTGATTATCACAGAGAAACTGGCTACGCTGCTGGATGTGAAGGCCGGGGATACGGTGACACTGTCGGAAGGAGAGGAAGAGCCGGTTTCGGTGAAAATTACGCATGTGGTGGAAAACTATTTCTATCATTATGTGTATATGACGCCGGATGTTTACCGGCAGCTTTATGGAAAGGATCCGGAATACACGGAAATTTTTACCGTTAACCGGGCGGATGACGAGGATTTTGAGCAGCAGTTTCAGAGCCGTTATATGGAACTTCCGGGAGTGCTCAACGTCACGTTCATCAGTTCCATGGCAGAGCGAGTGGCGGATATGCTGCGCAGCATGGATACCATTATTTATGTGGTGATTATTGCGGCGGGGCTTCTGGCCTTTGTGGTGCTCTATAATCTGAACAATATCAATATCAGTGAGCGGCGCAGAGAACTGGCAACGCTGAAGGTACTGGGATTTTATGATATCGAGGTATCCCAGTATGTATTCCGGGAGAATGTGATTCTGACGGTAATCGGCGCGGCGGCCGGCGTTCTGATCGGGCTGGTGCTTCACCGTTTTGTGATTCTCACCGCGGAAGTGGATATGATGATGTTTGGCAGAAATATTAAGCCGGTAAGTTTTCTGTACAGCATTTTGCTTACATTCCTGTTTTCCATGCTGGTAAATGTTTTTATGCATTTCCAGCTGAAGAAGCTGAATATGGTAGAATCCATGAAAAGTGTGGAATAACTTGAAAATTGAGAAAATTCGGAGTAAAATAGGGCTGTAATAGTAGTAACTGGTCTGTATCGATTGAGGAGGAATTATTATGACAGCCAAGAAAGTGATTACAAAGGCAGCGGAGAGCGCGGAGGCTTCCAGAACCGCCCGGACAGAGAAAAAACCGGCGGCAAAAGCTGCGGGAAAGAAGACAGCAGCGACGGCCGCAAAGGCAGAGACAGCCAAGGCTCCGGTGAAAAAGACTCCCGCCAAGACACAGGAAATCTATGTACAGTACATGGGAAAAGAGATTCTTGGCAAGGATCTGGTGGAAAAGGTAAAGGAGATCTGGACCAAAGAGATGGGCAACAAGGTGAAAGATCTGGTGGATCTGAAGATCTATGTAAAGACCGAAGAGAACGCTGCTTATTATGTAATCAACAATGATGTGACCGGACGTTTTGACATATAATATTTGCGACTTGGAATCTGTCCGACATTGGACGGACAGGAAAAGGGGCAGAGAAAGTGCTTAAAAAACCCTTTCTCTGCCTCTTTTGGTTTTTGCGGGAAGGAAAAGTCCGCAGTGCGTGCGTTTCCTGCCTCATGCCGGCAGAAGACCCGCAGAACGTATTTTTGCCGTTCCGGGCATCAGATGCGGTCTACAGATACATCCGGCCTGCATGTCCCGCGGCGGGAGGACAGATTAGTACTGTCCGCCCATGCTTCCTCCGCTCATCTGTCTTTCCTGGGCTTCGATCATCTTTTTTACCATATATCCGCCCACGGATCCGTTCTGTTTGGAAGTCAGGTTTCCGTTATAGCCGTCGGTCAGAGGTACACCTAACTCATTTGCAACTTCAAATTTGAAACGATCCAGTGCGCCCTTGGCTTCCGGTACTGCCGCTGTGTTTGTAGATTTGTTAGACATGATGGTTTTCCTCCTTAAAATTATGGTTACCTGTGTAACCGTTTTTGTGCAGCGAAGAGTTGTTCTTCGTTACGTTGTTAGTATGTGAATTGAGGCTTCTTTTACACTAGAAGTTTTTTCATGTGATGGAAGAATCAGAAGATTTTGTTTGTTTTTGCCAAAAATAATTGCACTGCGCCGGGTCCTTTGTTATAATAGAATAAATTTTCAGGAGAAGGCGGTTATAAAATGAACATTGGAATCATTGCCCACAACAGCAAAAAAAGTTTGATTGAGGATTTCTGCATCGCGTATAAAGGGATTCTCGCCAAACATGAGATTTACGCCACCGGAACGACGGGCAGAAGGATCGAGGAGGTAACCAACCTGCACGTTCACAAATTTCTGGCCGGCTCCGTGGGGGGAGACAAGCAGTTTACCGAGATGATTGAGCGCGGAGATATGGACATGGTGATTTTCTTTTATAATCCGGCCATGATCGATCCCAAAGAACCGGATGTGTATCAGATTTCCCGGTGCTGTGATATTTATAATATTCCTGTAGCCACCAACATTGCCACCGCAGAGTCCCTGGTACTGGGACTGGACCGTGGGGATCTGGACTGGCGTGAACAGATGAAGCTGGATTAGACGGAGAGACAGTATGAGAGTAATTGCCGGAAAAGCGCGGAGTCTGCGCTTGAAAACCATAGACGGGATGGACACAAGACCCACCACAGACAGAATTAAGGAAACTTTATTTAACATGCTGCAGCCCTGTCTGCCGGACTGCCGGTTCCTGGATCTGTTTGCGGGAAGCGGGGCCATAGGCATCGAGGCATTAAGCCGGGGAGCTGCCAGCTGTGTGTTTGTGGAAAACAGCAGAAAAGCAGCCGAATGTATTCGGGAGAATCTCCGGTTTACACACCTGGAGGATGAAGCCAGAGTGATGACGGAGGATGTATGGACAGCAATCAGGCAGTTGGACGGAGAACAGCCGTTTGACTGCATTTTTATGGATCCGCCCTACCGGAAGGAACTGGAACTGGAGGCGCTGAAGGCTCTTGAGAATACCACGCTGGTGGATGACCATACGCTGCTGGTGGTGGAAGCTTCCCTTGACACCACATGGGAGAAGGCTGAAGCGCTGGGGTACCGGGTGGAAAAAATTAAGAAATACAAGACCAATCAGCATGTGTTTCTGAGAAGAGAGGAAGGATGCGTATGAGAACAGCGGTTTATCCGGGATCCTTTGATCCCGTGACAAAGGGACATCTGGACGTGATTGTGCGCGGGGCGGCTCTCTTCGATCAGGTTATCGTAGGAGTTTTGCACAATTCTGCAAAAAGTCCGTTGTTTTCTGTGGAAGAACGTGTTAAGATACTAGAGGAAGCGACCAAAGAGGTGCCGAATATCAGGATTCAGTCCTTTTCCGGGCTTTCCGTTGATTTTGCCAGACAGTGCGGCGCCAACGCGATTATCCGTGGCCTGAGAGCCATCACCGATTTCGAGTACGAACTGCAGATGGCGCAGACGAACAGGGTACTGGCGCCGGACATCGATACCGTTTTTCTGACCACCAGTCTGGAGTATGCTTATCTGAGCTCCACCACGGTGAAGGAAGTGGCAGGTTTCGGCGGAGATATTTCCAAGTTTGTACCTGCAAACGTCGCCCGGAAAGTATATGAAAAGCTGAATCATCACTGACTGTCAGCGGAAAACAGGGATCCCGCCGGATGCGGGGTCTGACCTGCCGGACGGCAGACGGCGGCAGGGATAAATACCAAAGGAGAGTGTAATTATGAGCAGCAGAATTGAACAGATCATCGAGGAAATTGAAGAGTTTGTGGAGAGCTGTAAGTATCAGCCTCTTTCCACCACCAAGATCGTTGTGAATAAAGAAGAACTGGAGGAGCTTCTCAGAGAGCTGCGCCTGAAAACACCGGATGAGATTAAGAGATATCAGAAGATCATCAGCAACAAGGATGCCATTCTGGCGGATGCCCAGTCCAAAGCGGACGGCCTGATCGCCGAGGCGCAGGCCAAGGTGAAGGAGATGGTCAGCCAGCATGAGGTGATGCAGCAGGCTTACGCCCAGGCCAATGAGACCATTGCCAACGCCAACAAGCAGGCACAGCAGATTCTGGATGAAGCCACCATCGATTCCAACAATATCCGTCTCAGCGCTATCGCCTATACGGATGATATGCTGGCCAATCTGGAGCAGATCATGTCCGGCGCGCTGAATGATGCGGGCGAGAAGTATAAGAGCTACATCAGCGCAGTACAGAGCTGTTACGATGTGGTGACGCAGAACAGAAACGAGCTGGCTCCGCAGGTGGCAGCGGCTCATACCACGGATTCTGTGGAAGATGCGGATCTGTCATCCGCCGATGATGAGGAATAAGATCCCCATCAGAAGCGTCAGTGCGGTCTGAATGATTTTGCCTTTGATATAGTGAGAAAGTGACAGGGGAGTGCCGGCCAGCATTCCCTTTGTCTGTGCTATGGTGGACAGACCGCCGAAAGCCGCATAGCAGAGTATCAGCAGATACCGGATGGAAAACGGCAGCGGCGATGCGGCGGTCTGGCGAATACCGGTGGTGATTTCCATCACGCCCGGGAGGATCCATCCGGCCACAGGAACAGGGGCGGTGATCCGCTGAAGGATGGAAGCGCCGATGGAGAACAGGATAATATAGCCGCCCAGCCGGGTGATGGCTTCAAAACTGTTCATGATGGAGACGTCGATCAGATGCCCGATGGAGGCAGTGATGGAGGTCTCTTTTTTTTCCGCTCTTTTCGCTGCCGGAGGAAGAGAAGAGGGCCGGAAGAACAGAGAAGTGAGAAAGCAGGATCCCCAGAGAATGACGAAGGTGGGAAGAATATATTTCGGGGCCTGAAGGGTGTTGGTCAGTACATAGGAGGTCAGAAACATGGGGCTGGCATTGTTGGAAAAGGTGAGAAGATATTCCGCCTCCCGGCGGCTGATTTTGCCCTGAGCGTACAGGTTGGCGGACAGTCTGGCGCCCATGGGATAGCCGCAGAAAAGCCCCAGAAAAAAGGCATAGGAACCGTAGGCGTCCAGCCCCAGAAGCGGCCGCGTAATACCTTCCAGATGGCCCAGCAGCCGGGGGATGACGTCTGCATGAATCAGAAAATCAGAGAATATCATAAAAGGAAGCAGGGAAGGCAGCACGGTTCCAAACCAGAGGCGCAGCCCGTCGGCGGTGGCTGCAAAGGCTTCCGCGGGAAAGCACAGCAGATAAGCGATGGCAAGGAAGATCATTGCGGAAAACAGGATTTTTTTCAAGGGAAAACTCCGCGTCCGGTTGTTACTTCAGTATATGCTTTTTGAGAGCGGTTTCAGAATCCGGGTTTTTTTAAAAAAACGGTTCTGAATGGAATGTTTTCGGCATAAGGTATATAGGATGGGGGAGGATGCCTGAATGAAAAAAGAAAGAAATCTCCTGCTGGCGGCTGTACTGACGGTCGGGCTGGCCGTCGGCCAGAGCCTGCTGACCTGGGCGCTTCTGGCAGAGTCTTTTCTTCGGAAGCTTCCGGATGATCCCGTGGAGACGGCCGCGTTTCGTCAGCTGGCGGTGGGGGAAGAAAATCTCCAAATCCTGGAGAAATATTCCCGATCCGGGGATATTTCTCTGGAGGATGGTCTGGCCGTGTGGCTGGTGGACGGAGCGTTTTCGCTCGATGGAGGAGAACGGATTTCTCCGGGGGAACTGAAAAGGAAGCAGAATCTTCTGGAGGAGAGGCGGGCTTCGGATTTTGCCATGCTGCGTCAGGCCTGCAAAGAAATTTTTCTGGATCTGGAATATTTTCCCGTTCCCCTGCCGGAAGGAGGAGAGGAGGAGATCACCTTTGAAGATACCTTCGGTGCGCCCAGAACCTACCAGGGGCAGAGAACCCACGAAGGCACAGATCTGTTCGGGACAAAGAACATCAGCGGATATTATCCGGTGGTCAGCGTCACGGACGGCGTGGTGGAAAAGGTGGGCTGGCTGCCTTTGGGAGGGTGGCGGATCGGTATCCGCAGTCCGTCGGGCGGATATTTTTATTACGCCCACCTGGATTCCTACGGGCGAAACTTTCAGCAGGGAGATTCGGTCCGTGCGGGTGAACTTCTGGGACTGATGGGCGATACCGGATACGGAACTGAGGGCACCAGCGGAAAATTTCCGGTGCATCTTCACTTCGGTATTTATATCCGGACGGACGACTGTCCGGAAATCAGCGTCAACCCCTATGCTGTTCTCCGGTATCTGAAGAAAACTGCCGGGGAGTACACTTACTGAGGAAAGTATGCTATAATACAAAACAGAAAATACGAAAGAGACCGGACGATCAGGGACAGAATAAGGAGAGGTAATATGGAAATACAGTTATGGCGTGAACGGCTGCTGCCCTATGAACTGGCGGTTCATGAACTGGTGGAAAAATTCAACCACCTTGCCCGGGAACACAGGGAGCGGAATCTGTATTCTCCCATTGAGCAGGTGACGGGACGGGTAAAGAGCGTCACCAGTATTCTGGAGAAGATGCAGCGCAAAGGAATTCCATTTGAGGAGATGGAAGAGCAGGTGGAGGATATCGCGGGGATCCGGATCATCTGCCAGTTTGTGGAAGATATCTGGCGGGTGGCCGACATTGTGGCCAGCCGCTCGGATATGGAGATCAAGTGTGAGAAGGATTATATCCGAAACAGGAAGGACAGCGGCTACCGCAGTTACCACCTGGTGATCTATTATACCGTGGAGACGCTGAACGGTCCCAAGCGGCTGCAGGCAGAACTTCAGATCCGCACCATGGCCATGAACTTCTGGGCCACCATCGAACATTCCCTGCAGTACAAATACAAGACCAATATACCGCCTCATGTGAGAGAACGGCTTTCCAAGGCCGCGGAGGCCATTATCGCTCTGGACAATGAGATGTCTTCTGTGCGGGGAGAGATTATGAACGCGCAGAATTCCTCTCTGCTTCAGAGAAATCTGGTGATGGATATTCTGGGAAATATTGAAAATCTTTACCGGAAGTCCAGCAAACGTGAGGTGGAAAAGATCCAGGATGAATTTTACAGGATCTATGCCTCCAACGATCTGATGAAGCTGAAACGGTTTCATCAGCAGCTGGACGTGATTGCGGAAGGCTACCGGGCCCAGGCAGTCACCTGTGATCCGCAGATATAGCAGGAAGGAGTACGATTTGAGAGAAACGATACAGCTGCCCGCCTCCTTTGCCGAAAAGATGAAGGAGCTTCTGGGAGGAGCGTATGAAGCTTATCTGAAAAGCTGCGGGGAAGAACCCCGCAGCGGTCTTCGGGCCAACCGGTGGAAAATCACGCCGGATGAGCTGGAAGAAAAACTTCCGTTTGGGGTGAAGAGGGTTCCGTGGATATCCAATGGATTTACATACGACAGCCAGGCACAACCCTCCAGGGACCCCTATTATTATGCAGGCCTTTACTATCTGCAGGAGCCCAGCGCCATGACGCCGGCCAGCCGTCTTCCGGTGGAGCCGGGGGAGCGTGTACTGGATCTGTGCGCGGCGCCGGGAGGAAAAGCCACGGAGCTGGGGGCTAAGCTGCAGGGCAGGGGGCTTTTGGCTGCCAACGACATCAGCAGCTCCAGAGCCCGGGCGCTTCTGAAAAATCTGGAACTGGCAGGGATTCCCAATATTTATGTACTCAGTGAGGAGCCCGGAAAGCTGGCCCGGCGGATGCCGGAATTTTTTGACAAGGTGCTGGTGGACGCTCCCTGTTCCGGAGAGGGTATGTTTCGGAAAGATCCGTCCATGATCCGTTCCTGGGAGGAAAGAGGGCCGGAGTATTACAGCGGGATTCAGCGGGAACTGATCTGCGCGGCGGCAGATCTTCTGAAACCCGGCGGTATGCTGATGTATTCCACCTGTACGTTTGACGTGCGGGAAGATGAGGAGATTGTGGAATGGCTGCTGGAAAAACGGCCGGAGATGCGTCTGATTCCCATGGAAGGGTATGAGGGATTTGAACCGGGAAGACACGGCTTTACGGACTGTGTGCGGATTTTTCCCCATCGGATGCCGGGGGAAGGCCACTTTCTGGCATTGTTTGCGAAGGATGGAGTCAAGGAGCCGGCGGACGGTCGGGGGGCATCCTCCCGGCGGATTCCCCCGGAGGCGGAGGCGTTTTTAAAGGACTGCCGCCTGAAAGTGGAGGATCCGGTGTTTGATGTGCAGAAAGAGCGGATTTATCTGAAAGGCAGACGGGATCAGATGCCGGAGGGAATCCGTTATCTGCGCACCGGACTGTATCTGGGAGACTGTGCCAGAGGACGGTTCGAACCTTCCCAGGCGCTGGCCATGACGCTGAGGGCGGAAGATTACGTTTCCTGTATCCTCCTGCGCCGGGAAGATCCCCGGGTGATTCGCTATCTGAAAGGAGAGACACTGGATGTCTCCGATCTCTCCTCCGTCAGAGAAAAAGGCTGGCAGCTGGTATGTGTGGACGGTTATGGACTGGGATGGGGAAAGCTTGCGCAGGGAATGCTGAAGAATAAGTACAGCAGCGGCTGGAGATGGCAGTGACAGAACACGGCCCTGCTGCACAGAAGTCTGCGGCGGACGGTACCAAAGGCCGGGCCGCCGCGCAAAACCAGGGAGAGAAGAAAATGGCAGAAATACGTCTGGACAAGTATCTGGCCGGCGCCGGGGAAGGAACCCGCAGCCAGGTGAAAGAAAAGATCCGAAAAGGAAGCGTGACGGTGAACGGTCAGCCGGTCTGCAGGCCGGAACAGAAAGTGGATCCGGCAAAGGATGTGGTGGAAGCCGGAGGAGTCCGGGTAACCCTTCAGACAAACCGGTATTATATGCTTTATAAACCGTCAGGCTGTGTGTCCGCCACGGAGGACGGTACCCAGCAGACCGTCCTGGATCTGCTTCCGGCAGGTATCCGCCGGGGCCTTTTTCCTGTGGGAAGGCTGGACAAGGATACGGAAGGCCTGCTGCTTTTGACGGATGACGGTCCTCTGGCACACCGGCTGCTGTCGCCCAGAAAGCATGTGGAGAAAACTTATTTTGCCCGGGTGGAAGGAAACTGGGGGCAGGAGGATGTGGATGCTTTCGCCGCCGGACTGGATATCGGGGATGAAAAGCCCGCGCTTCCCGCCAGACTTCAGATCGGACGCCGCAGGGAGAACGGCATGGAGGTGCTGATTACCGTTTCGGAAGGACGGTATCATCAGGTGAAACGGATGGCGGCGGCCAGGAATGGCCGGGTGGTTTATCTGAAGCGGCTGTCCATGGGTCCGCTGACACTGGATGAGGGACTGGCGCCGGGACAGTACCGGGAACTGACGGAGGAGGAATTGCGGCTTTTGGGAACAGAGGCGTCCGGGAGCCCGGGGAGGAGCGTATGCTGAAAAATATCAGAGCGGTTCTGTTCGACCTGGACGGAACCCTGGTGGATTCCATGTGGATGTGGAAGGAAATCGATATCGAATATCTGGGAAGCCGTCATCTGCCGCTTCCGGAGGACCTGCAGAGGGCCATCGAAGGAATGAGCCTGACGGAGACGGCGGTTTACTTTAAATGGCGGTTCGACCTGCCGGATGATCTGGAAAAAATCAAGCAGGAATGGATGGATATGGCCAGGGAGAAATATCGAAGCCAGGTTCCCTTAAAACCGGGGGCCCGGGAATTCCTTGAAGAGCTTCGGCGGCGGAAAATCCGCACCGGCATCGCCAGCTCCAACGGCATGGAGATGATCCGGACTGTGCTGAAATCCCAGCAGGTGGAAAACATGTTTGACTCGATACATACCTGCTGTGAGGTAAAGCAGGGAAAGCCGGGGCCGGATATTTATCAGCTGGTGGCCGGTGAACTTCAGGTTCCTGCCCGGGAATGTCTGGTTCTGGAGGATGTCCCCATGGGAATCCTGGCCGGACGGAGGGCAGGGATGAAAACCTGCGCTGTGGAGGACGCCGCAAGCCTGGATCAGCGGGAGGAAAAACGGCGGCTGGCAGATTATTATATTCGGGATTTTTATGATATCCTTGAGGAAAGCTACGAGGTACTTGGATGAAGAAGCAGTTTTTGCCGGTGACAAAAGAGGAATGTCTCAGGCAGGGAATTACGCAGCTGGATTTTGTATATGTGATCGGGGACGCCTATGTGGATCATTCGTCTTTCGGCCCGGCCATTATCAGCCGTCTGCTGCAGAGCAGAGGCTATACGGTGGGGATTATTTCCCAGCCGGACTGGAAGGATGAGAGAAGTATCCAGATACTGGGCGAACCCAGGCTTGCTTTTCTGGTATCTTCCGGAAACATGGATTCCATGGTGAATCATTACACGGTGGCAAAAAAGCGGCGCCATCGGGACTCCTATTCCCCCGGAGGCCGGATGGGGCTGCGGCCGGACCGGGCGGTGACCGTTTACGGAAATCTGATCCGCCGGGTATACAAAAAGACGCCGGTAATTCTGGGGGGCATCGAGGCCAGTCTGCGCAGACTGGGCCATTACGATTACTGGTCGGATAAGATTCGCCGTTCGGTGCTGCTGGATTCCGGTGCGGACCTGATCTCATACGGCATGGGGGAACATTCCATCGTGGAGATTGCCGAGGCACTGGATGCGGGAATCGCGGTGCAGGATCTGACCTTTATCCGGGGAACCGTGTACCGGTGCCGCACCACGGAGCATATTCCGGATCCGGTGTTCCTGCCACCGTTTGAGGAGATCGCCGCCAGTCCCCGCCGGTATGCCGAAAGCTTTGCCGTGCAGTACAGGAACACGGATCCCTTCACTGCGGGGACACTGGTGGAAGATTACGGCAGCAGAGGATATGTGGTACAGAACCCGCCCGCCCTCCCGCTGACCATGCAGGAGATGGACGATGTGTACGGGCTGCCGTACACGGGTACCTGTCATCCGATGTATGAGAAACTGGGGGGCGTTCCCGCCATTGAGGAAATCCGTTTCAGTCTCACCAGCTGCCGTGGATGTTTTGGCGGCTGCAATTTCTGTGCCCTGACCTTCCATCAGGGGAGAATTGTACAGGCCAGGAGCCATGAATCGCTGGTGGAAGAGGCGGTGCGGATGACCAGAGAGCCGGATTTCAAGGGATATATCCACGATGTGGGAGGCCCTACGGCCGATTTTCGCCATCCGGCCTGCAAAAAGCAGTTGGAACGGGGCGCCTGCAGGGGGCGCCAGTGTCTGTTCCCCACCCCCTGTCCCCATCTGGAAGCGGATCACGGGGATTATCTGAGACTGCTGAAAAAACTCCGGGAACTGCCGAAAGTCAAAAAGGTATTTATCCGCTCAGGCATCCGTTTTGATTATGTGCTGGCAGACAAAAAGACGCCGTTTCTTGAGCAGCTGGTAAAATACCATGTCAGCGGCCAGCTGCGGGTGGCGCCGGAGCATGTGTCGGCGCCGGTACTGAAACGGATGGGAAAACCTTCCCACGCGGTATATGAAGAATTCCTGCGGAAGTATCAGGCCTGTGTAAAACGGCTGCATCAGGAGCAGTATGCAGTGCCTTATTTTATGTCCTCCCATCCCGGCTGCGGACTGAAAGAAGCGGTGGAGCTGGCAGAATACATCAGGGATATGGGCTTTATGCCGGAGCAGGCCCAGGATTTTTACCCTACGCCCTCCACCATCTCCACCTGTATGTATTTCACCGGTCTGGATCCTCTGACCATGCGTCCGGTCTATGTGCCAAAAGATCCCCATGAAAAAGCCATGCAGCGGGCGTTGATTCAGTACCGGCTTCCGGCCAACCGGAAGCTGGTGGAAGAGGCGCTTAAGGAGGCGAACAGGACGGATCTGATCGGCTACGGACCCCGGTGTCTGATCCGTCCCGCGGGCGGCGCCCGCCGGACAGAAAAAAACGGTGGGAAAAGGGCAAGAAGGAAAAAATGAAATTTTTGAGAAATTTTCAAAAATCTATTGGTAAACCGGGGAGAATTTGATAGGATGGATGGGAAACGGACGGCGTCCGTTTCGTCAGTAAGACAGAGAGGACGAAGAACATGAAGGTACAAAAAGGTGAGTTTGGTTATATCCGTTACCAGAAAAAACGGCGGGTTCTGGTGACGCTGGGACTGTTTCTGCTCCCTCTGGCCGCTTTTGTGGCCGGCATTCTGATCACCGGCACCAGAAAAAATCTGATCACGGTGATTGCGGTGGTGGGCTGTCTGCCTGCCTGCCGTTCTATGGTGGGCGTGATTATGATGTGGATGCAGAAACCCATGGAGGCGGAGCTCTATCAGGAGATCCGAAGCCATCAGAAAGATCTGACCATGGCGTATGAACTGGTGATCACCACTTATGAAAAGAACGCGTTTCTGGACGCCGTGGCCATCTGCGGCAACAAGGTGGCGGCCTATTCTTCCCGGATGAAAGAGTCGCCGGAGTATATTGAGCAGCACATCCGGAAGATCCTGAAGCAAAACGGTTATAAGACCGAGGTGAAGGTCTTTAAGGAAAAACGGGCCTATCTGGACCGGCTGGATCATCTGAACGCTCATAAGGCCCAGCTGGAGAGGGATATCCATTTTGAACCGGATGAAAGATATCCCGGGCTTGGCAGGGATCAGCTGATCCGCCATCTGATTCTGGCAATTTCACTGTAGATACCCTTTGGGGAGCTTTTACGGCCATTTGCCACGAAGAAGGAACGCTCTTCGGGGAGACCTCGATGGCCATTCGGCAGGAAGAAAGGAAAGGAGCCGGTTTTGGAGGTACTTGAGATTGGGAAGAATGAGGCCGGTCAGCGGCTGGACAAATATCTGAAAAAATATATGAATCAGGCGCCGGGCAGTTTTCTTTACCGGATGCTCCGGAAAAAGAATATTCTCCTCAACGGGAAGCGGGCGGCGGGCAGCGAGAAGCTTTCTGTGGGGGATCAGGTGACGTTGTATCTGTCCGGAGAGACCATCGCCAAGTTCAGGGACGGACAGCGGGAAAGAAAACTTCCCTCCGGCAGAGCGCCCTACGCGGTGATTTACGAGGATGAAAATATTATGCTCCTGGACAAACCGGCGGGGCTTCTGTCTCAGAAGGCGTCTCCAGAGGATGTATCGCTGGTGGAATATCTGACGGCGGATCTTCTGCGAAGAGGGGAGATCTCCGACGGTCAGCTGTCTTCTTTTCATCCTTCCGTCTGCAACAGGCTGGACAGGAATACCAGCGGTCTGGTGCTGGCGGGAAAGACGCTGAAGGGACTGCAGGATCTGTCGCAGGCACTGAAGGAGCGGACAGTGGACAAGTATTATCTTGCGCTGGTTCGGGGGAACATTACCGGCGCCGCAGAGCAGACGGCGTACCTGAGGAAAGAGGCCGGAAGCAATCAGGTGGCGGTTCTTCCTGCTCCCGCGCCGTCGGCGTCGCTGATCCGCACCGCATGGGAGCCTCTGTGGAGCGACGGCGGCTGTACCCTTCTGCGGGTGAAGCTCATTACCGGGAAAACCCATCAGATCCGCAGTCATCTGGCCGGGATCGGCCATCCGCTGGCCGGCGATCCCAAGTACGGAGATCCGGTGTGGAACCGGCAGCTGAAAGAAGCCTGCGGTCTGAACCGGCAGTTTCTGCATGCCTGGCAGGTAACTTTCGCGCGCGCGGAGGGATGTCTCGCGCCGCTGAACGGCCGGACGATGACAGCGCCGCTTCCCAAAGATCTGGCGGCGGTTCTGAAGAAAAAACACGGACCTGGAAATCCGGGCGACCTGGTTGGATAAAAGAGGAGAGAGAACATGGAAGAAATACGGGAAGAACGGGACAGACCGACAGCTGGGGGGCCGCAAAAAGAAAACAGGAAAAAACGGAAGAAGGAACCGAAAAAAAGTATCGGCCGGGAACTTCTTGAGGATGTGGCGCTGATTCTTGTGGTGCTGGCGGCAGTTTTTCTGATGAAACAGTTTGTGCTGATGAATGTGGTGATTCCTTCCGGATCCATGGAGGACACCATCATGACGGGAGACCGGATTTTCGGAAGCCGCCTCTCCTATGAGTTTGGAGACCCCCAGAGAGGCGATATCGTCATTTTCCGGTATCCGGACAACGAGGAGGAACTGTTTATCAAACGGGTGATCGGCCTGCCAGGAGAAAAAGTGGAAATCATTGACGGAAAGGTTTACATCAACGATTCGGATCAGCCGCTTGAGGAGGATTATCTGAAAGAGACGCCCATAGGAAGCTTCGGCCCGTATTATGTGCCGGAGGGCTGCTATTTTATGATGGGGGATAACCGGAATGATTCCAGGGATTCCCGCTGGTGGGACAATACCTATGTGGAGAGGGACAAGATTCTCGCGAAAGCAGTCTGGCGGTACTGGCCGCTTGCCAAATTCGGAAAGATAGAGTAGGGACAGGGGCTGTAGCCGCAGGGCGGGCAGCCTTTTTTCATGGCTGCAGAGCGCCTGCGAAGAGGCAAAGGAGCAGCCTGTTGAATACATTATATCGCAGCACAAAGGAGGAAAAAAATGGCCACATGGAATTCCAGAGGACTGAGAGGTTCCGCGCTGGAAGATCTGATCAACAGAAGCAATGAGCAGTACCGGGAGAAGGGGCTGGCGCTGATCCAGAAGGTTCCCACGCCCATCACGCCCATCCGGATTGATAAGAAAAGCCGCCACATCACCCTGGCGTATTTCGAACAGAAAAGTACGGTGGACTATATCGGGGTGGTACAGGGAATTCCGGTCTGCTTTGACGCCAAGGAATGTCACGCGGAGGTTTTTCCCCTGGCCAATATCCACGAGCACCAGATGCGGTTTATGGAGGAATTTGAAGCCCAGGAGGGGATTGCTTTTCTGTTGATCTATTATGCCAGGAAAGAAGCCTTTTATTATATGCCGCTGCGGGAGCTGAAAGTTTTCTGGGAGCGGAGAAATGCGGGCGGCCGGAAAAGCTTCCGGTATGAAGAATTGAATCCGGAGGGATTTCTGCCTGTAAGGAGCGGGGTGCTGGTGCCGTATCTGGACGGAATTCAGCGGGACCTGGCAGCCAGGGATTGACTTTTTTCTTCCGGGAAAGTATAATCTTTTTATTCGTGCAATAGCACACTACTACGATAAAGCAATCGGGACGCAACTCCCGAAAAAGAAACAATGACGGTCATGTCGGCCGATGAGGAGGAAGCAATGAAACAGTTATTCCATACACCGGAGGGAGTCCGTGATATCTACGGAAGCGAATGTGAAAAGAAGCTGCGTCTGCAGGAGAAGCTTCAGACGGTTTTCCATTCCTTTGGATATCAGGATATTGAAACTCCCACCTTTGAGTTTTTCGATGTGTTCAGCGCCCAGGTGGGAACCACGCCCTCCAGGGCTCTGTACAAATTCTTTGACCGGGAGGGAAATACCCTGGTGCTCCGGCCGGATTTTACACCGTCCATTGCGCGGGCGGCTTCTCAGTATTTCCGGCAGGAAAATTTTCCGGTGCGGCTGTGCTACCGGGGCAATACGTTTGTGAACAATTCCAGCTATCAGGGACGTCTGAAGGAGTCCACCAAGATGGGAGCGGAGCTTCTGGGAGATGCCACGGCGGATGCGGATGCGGAGATGATCGCTCTGATGGTAGAGCTTCTGAAGGCCACCGGACTGAAAGAGTTTCAGATCAGTATCGGCGAGGTGGAGTTTTTCAAAGCGCTGGTGGAGGAGACCGGCATGGATCCGGAGACAGTGAGCCGCCTCCGACAGCTGATTTCCAGCAAGAATCATTTCGGTGTGGAGGAGCTTCTTCTGGAACAGAATCTTCCCGATGCGCAGATGCGGGCGCTGTCCGGAATCTCTCAGCTGTTCGGAAGCCAGGAGGTACTGGAGACGGCCAGAAGTCTGACGGACAACGGAAAGGCATTGGGGGCCTTAAAACGGCTGGAGGATATTTACCGGATTCTGGAGTATTACGGCTGTCAGCAATATGTGTCCTTTGATCTGGGCATGCTCAGTAAATATCAGTATTATACCGGGATTATTTTCCAGGGCTACACCTATGGAACCGGCGAGCCGCTGGTAAAAGGCGGCCGGTACGACAGTCTGCTGGCTCATTTCGGACGCCCGGCGCCTGCCATCGGTTTTGAACTGGTGATGGATCAGGTGATGAGCGCGCTGGAGCGGCAGCAGATCCCTGCTCCGGTGTCCAAGGGGCGGACACTGATTCTTTACCGGGAAGATACCCGCCGGCTGGCTATCGGCCTTGCGGGGGAACACCGGAAACATCAGATGGATGTGCAGTGTATGCTGATGGAAGAGGGTAAGACCCCGGAGGACTATAAAAACTATGGCAGATGCAACCATTTCGGAGGAATTGTATATCCGGTGAATGAGGACGAGATCCGGATCATCAATCTTTTTACCGATGAGGTGCAGACAGCCAGGATTCAGGACCTGAAGTAAGGCCGGATCCGGAAGGGAGTAGAGGATGAGATATCTGACGATCGCTCTGACCAAGGGACGCCTGGCCAGCCGGACGCTGGAGCTTCTGGAAAAGACGGGCATCACCTGTGAGGAGATGAAGGACAAAAATACCAGAAAACTGATCTTTGTCAACGAAGAGAAGAAACTGAGATTTTTTCTGGCGAAGGGGCCGGACGTACCCACCTATGTGGAGTACGGGGCCGCGGACATCGGCGTGGTGGGAAAAGACACCATCCTGGAGGAAGGAAGAAAACTTTACGAAGTGCTGGATCTGGGATTCGGCAAATGCCGGATGTGCATCTGCGGGCCGGAAAGCGCCAGAGAGCTTCTGGACAGCAACCGGCTGATCCGGGTGGCCACCAAATATCCCAACATTGCCAAGGATTATTTTTTAAATAAAAAGCATCAGACGGTGGAAATTATCAAGCTGAACGGCTCCATTGAGCTGGCGCCGATCGTGGGCCTTTCCGAAGTGATCTGTGACATTGTGGAGACGGGATCCACACTGAAGGAAAACGGTCTGAAGGTTTTGGAGGAGGTCTGCCCGCTGTCGGCCCGCATGGTGGTGAACCAGGTGAGCATGAAGATGGAAAATGAGCGGATTTCCGCCATGATTCAGCAGCTGAGAGGTATCATCAGGGAGGATAAAAAGTGAGAATCGTAAAACTGACAAAGGAAACAGAAAAAAACATTCTGGAAAATATGCTCAAGAGAAGTCCCAGCCAGTACGGGGAATATGAAAGCCGCGTACAGGAGATTCTGGCCCGGGTCAAAGCGGAAAAAGATGCGGCGGTATTTGCCTATACGAAACAGTTTGACGGGGCGGATATCGGCCCCGCAGACGTCCGGGTGACAAAAGAGGAGGTGGAGGAGGCTTACCGGCAGGTGGATCCCCAGCTGCTGGCCGTTATGAAGAAGGCCCTGGAAAACATCCGTTCCTATCATGCGCTCCAGAAACAGAACAGCTGGTTTGAGAGCACGCCGAAGGGAACCATGCTGGGGCAGAAGCTGACACCGCTTCAGACGGTGGGCGTTTATGTGCCGGGAGGAAAAGCCGCGTATCCGTCTTCGGTACTGATGAATATTGTGCCCGCAAAGGTGGCCGGTGTGGAGCGGATTATCATGTGTACACCCTGCAATGCGCAGGGAAAAGTGAATCCCGTCGTGCTGGCCGCGGCAAAAGAGGCAGGGGCGGACGAAATCTATAAGGTGGGCGGCGCCCAGGCCATCGGCGCCATGGCTTACGGAACGGAAAGTATTCCCAGGGTGGACAAAATTGTGGGACCGGGCAATATCTATGTGGCGCTGGCCAAGAAAGCGGTATATGGGCATGTGAGTATCGATTCTGTGGCGGGGCCCAGCGAGATCCTGGTGCTGGCGGACGAGACGGCCAATCCCCGTTATGTGGCAGCGGATCTTCTGTCCCAGGCAGAGCATGACGAGCTGGCCAGCGCAATTTTGATCACCACCAGCCAGCGGCTGGCGCAGCAGGTAGACGAACAGGCGGAGGAATTTGTCAAAGGGCTGGAGCGCCGGGATATCATTCGGAAATCTCTGGATCAATTCGGTTATATCCTGGTGGCAGACACCATGGAGGAGGCCATCGAGACGGCCAATCAGATTGCATCGGAGCATCTGGAGATTGTCACTGCCAATCCCTTTGAAGTGATGACCAAGATCCGCAATGCCGGTGCTATTTTCATCGGAGAATACAGCTGTGAGCCGCTGGGCGATTATTTCGCCGGGCCCAACCATATTCTGCCCACCAACGGAACGGCCAAATTCTTCTCACCCCTGTCGGTGGATGACTTTATGAAAAAATCCAGTATCGTATATTATTCCCGGGAGGCATTATCTGAAATCCAGCAGGATATCCGGAAATTTGCCCGGGCAGAACAGCTGACGGCTCACGCCAATTCCATTGCCGTGCGTTTTGAGGAGGAAAAGTAATATGGAGATCATCAGAGGAGGCGGACCGGATGGCCGGCGGACGGTGACAGTAAAAAGAGACACCCGGGAGACCAGGATCACCCTGACCCTGAATCTGGACGGAGCGGGGACGGCGTCGGTGGATACGGGCATCGGTTTTTTTGACCATATGCTGGAAGGATTTGCCCGTCACGGATTTTTTGATCTGGAGGTGAAGGTTGATGGAGATCTGAAGGTGGACTGCCATCATACGGTGGAGGATACCGGTATCGTACTGGGATGCGCCATCCGGGAAGCGCTGGGGGACAAGGCGGGGATCCGCCGGTATGGCAGCAGGCTTCTTCCCATGGATGAAACCCTGGTGCTGGCGGCCATCGATCTTTCCGGGAGGCCCTATCTGAATTTTCAGGCGGAGTTTACCGCTCCGAAGGTGGGAGAGATGGATACGGAGATGGCCCGGGAGTTTTTCTGGGCGGTTACCTATTCCGCTGCCATGAATCTGCATCTGAAGGTTCTGGATGGAGGAAATAATCATCACATCATGGAGGCTCTTTTCAAGGCTTTTGCCAAGGCGCTGGATGAGGCCTCACAAAAGGATGAGAGAATACAGGGCGTCCTGTCCACCAAAGGAAGCCTGTAGACGGAGGGAGACAATAGAAGATGAAATACAGAGAAATCATTCCCTGTCTGTATATGTGGAAGGGACAGGCGGTGACCGGGTTTGGTCAGAAAAATATATTCGCCGGCGGCGATCTGGAGACGCTGGCCCGGGATTATGGGAACCGGGGAGCGGACGGGCTGCTGGTATTTGATTTTTCCTCCAGTGATGAGGAGCATGAGGAAGCCATCGGAATCATGAAAAAACTGGCCCGCCAGGCGGAAGTTCCCCTGATCGGCGCCGGAAATGTGAAACGGATGGAGGATGTAAAAAAGCTTCTTTACGCAGGGTGCGAAAAGGCAGTGCTGAATTTTTCCAAGGAGAGTAATGTGGAACTTCTTGCGGAAGTGTCCAGGCGTTTCGGAAAAGAAAAGATTCTGGTGAGTGTGTTCCAGCTTTCCGAGTATGAGGAACACCGGGATCTGATCGAGGAATATGCGGGTGGAATCCTGTGCCTGGAGAAGCTGCAGGAATCGATTTGCCGGGAAACGAAGCTCCCGATAATCCTTCACACCAACAGTATGGGACGGGAGGAGATCTTCCGGGTGCTTCAGGAAGGACAGGCAGAAGGCGTCAGCGGCCGTTATGTCAGCGATCCCCAGGTGGATCTGATGGAGATGAAACACAGCCTTCGCAGCCGTGGGGTTTTGGTGAATACCTTTGAGAGCAGCATCGCCTGGAAGGATTTCAAAAAAAATGCAGACGGGCTGGTTCCGGTGATTGTTCAGGATTACCGGACGGATGAAGTGCTGATGCTGGCCTATATGAACGAGGAAGCCTTTGAGAACACGCTGGCCAGCGGCCGGATGACCTACTGGAGCAGAAGCCGGAACGAGCTTTGGGTAAAGGGGCTTACCAGCGGCCATTTTCAGTATGTGAAATCTCTGACGCTGGACTGTGACAACGACACAATCCTTGCCAGGGTATCCCAGGTGGGCGCGGCCTGCCATACCGGGAACAGAAGCTGCTTTTTCAAGGAGCTGGCCGCAAAGCCGGGCCGCCATACCAATCCGCTGAAGGTATTTGAGGATGTTTATCAGGTGATTCTGGACAGGAAGGAACATCCGAAGGAAGGTTCCTATACCAATTACCTTTTCGACAAGGGAATTGATAAAATCCTGAAAAAAGTCGGGGAAGAATGTACGGAGATCGTCATCGCCGCCAAGAATCCCGACAAAGAAGAGATCAAATATGAGATTTCCGATTTCCTGTACCATGTGATGGTGCTGATGGCGGAGAAGGGGGTATCCTGGGAAGATATCACCGATGAACTGGCAAGAAGATAGAGAAAAGAAGAACCGTTTTGGCAAATCCTGCCGGGCGGTTCTTTTTTGCCTTCTGCCACCCCTCGAGGAAGTACTTGCGAAAATTTCAATTGGTGATATACTAGCTCTGTGTGGTATTGAAAACATACTAGAATACCAGTGGAGGAAGTTATGAAAATCATTATAATCGGCTGCGGAAAAGTCGGAGTTGCTCTGGCGGAGGGATTAAGCGGCGAACAGTATGATGTGGTGCTGGTGGATACCTGCGCCGAAAGACTGCAGCAGGTAACGGAGGATCTGGATGCCATGACCATTGTGGGAAATGGTTCCAGTATCGCGGTGCTGTCCGAGGCAGGGGTGGAAGACGCCGATCTTTTGATTGCGGTGACCGGGTCGGACGAGCTGAATCTGCTGTGCTGTCTGATTGCCAGAAAACAGGGACGATGTCAGACTGTGGCCAGAGTGAGAAATCCTGTCTACAACAAAGAGATCGGCTTTATCAAGGAAAGTCTGGGGATCTCCATGATTATCAATCCGGAACTGGCGGCGGCCATGGAGATTGCGCGTCTTCTGCGTTTCCCCTCGGCCATCAACATCGATACCTTTGCGAAAGGAAGAGTGGAGCTGCTCAGATTCCGTCAGATGCCGGAGTTTGCCATGGACGGGCTGACCATTTCGGAACTTCAAAGCAGGATCAAAAGTCAGATCCTGATCACCGGTGTGGAACGGCAGGATCAGGCATTTATTCCCAACGGAGACTTCCGGCTCCAGGATGGGGATTCTCTGTTTATCATCGCTTCCCCGCAGAACGCGGGGGCTTTTTTCCGTGAAATCGGAGTAAAAAACGACAGGGTAAAAAACTGTATGATCGTGGGCGGAGGGACCATTGCCTTTTATCTGGCCAGCCAGCTTCTGTCCATGCATATCCGGGTAACGATCATTGAAAAATCCCGTCAGCGGTGCGACACGCTGGCAGAGGCTCTTCCGGATGCCAATATTATCTGCGGGGACGGGAGCAACAAAAAGCTGCTTCTGGATGAAGGGCTGGAACAGGCGGAGGCCTTTGTCTCGCTTACCAATATGGATGAAGAGAATATTCTGGTGACGCTATACGCGAAGGAACGTTCCAGGGCAAAGCTTGTGACAAAGGTTAACCGTCTTTCTTTTGATAATCTGATTACAAAACTGGACCTGGGAAGTGTGATTTCGCCCAAGGATATCACGGTAGATTATATTCTGCGGTATACCCGCGCCATGCAGAATACCATCGGAAGCAATGTGGAGACGCTTTATCATATCCTTGACAACAAGGCGGAGGCGCTGGAATTTGTGATCCGGGAAAATTCCGAGGTGGTGGGAGTCCCCCTGAAGGAGCTTCCTCTGAAGGATAACCTTCTGGTGGGCTGCATCAACCGGGACGGAAGAATCATGATTCCCTGGGGCAATGACAGCCTGCAGGTGGGCGATACGGTGATCGTGGTGACCACCCAGAAAGGGCTCCGGGACATCCGGGATATACTGAAACGATGAGGGGCAGGAAACTATGAATTTTCGCAATGTAATTTTCATCCTTGGATGGGTGATGAATATGGAGGCAGTGCTGATGCTGCCGTCCATGGTAACGGGTCTGATTTATCGGGAGGAGGCGGTGACGGCGCTCCTCTGGTCCGCGCTTCTGTGTCTTGCGGTGGGAATTCCCATGTCAAGAATCCGCAGAAGGGATACTCATTTTCGAATTCGGGAGGGATTTGTGGCGGTGGCCCTGTGCTGGATTGCCATCAGCGTGATGGGCGGCCTGCCCTTCCTGTTTTCCGGAACTTTCACCAATCCGGTGGATGCTCTGTTTGAGACCATGTCCGGATTTACCACCACCGGCGCCAGCGTTATGACCGATGTGGAGGTGGTTCCCAAATGTATCATTTTCTGGAGGAGCTTTACCCATTGGATCGGCGGTATGGGAGTACTGGTATTTCTGCTGTCTCTGTTCCGCATGACGGGCGGGTCCCACATTAATCTGATGAAGGCGGAAAGCCCGGGACCTTCCGTGGGACGGCTTCTCCCCACCATTCAGTCCACCGCCAAGATTCTGTACATGATCTACTTCGGTATGACGGTGCTGATGGTGCTCCTTCTGCTGGCAGGAAGGATGCCGCTGTTTGATGCGCTGACCATCAGCTTCGGAACGGCCGGTACAGGAGGTTTTGGAATCAAAAACGACAGTCTGGGAAGCTATACCGTTTACCAGCAGGTGGTGGTGACGGTGTTCATGCTGCTCTTCGGCGTGAATTTCAACGTCTACTTCTTTATGCTGGCAAGGAAATGGAAAAATGCGTTCCGCTGCGAAGAACTCTGGTGGTATCTGGGAATCGTGGCGGTGTCGATTCTCACCATAGGCTGGAATATCCGGGGAATGTTTGACAATCTGGGACAGGCCATGCAGCAGTCCGCTTTCCAGGTGGCGTCCATCATCACCACCACCGGTTACGCCACCACGGACTTTAACCTGTGGCCGGAGACATCCCGGACCATCCTGGTCATGCTGATGTTTGTGGGAGCCTGTGCGGGCAGCACCGGAGGCGGCATGAAAGTATCGCGTCTGGTGATTCTTCTGAAGACCATGAAAAAGGAACTGAGTCAGTTTCTCCATCCCAACCGTGTGGCCCGGATCCGCATGGACGGAAAAGTGGTGGAGCACGAGACAATCCGCAGTATCAATGTGTTTATGGTGGCCTATCTGCTGATTTTTTCTCTGTCCGTGCTGGTGCTTTCCTTTGACGGAACGGATCTGATCACCAATTTCACGGCTGTGGCGGCCACCTTCAACAACATCGGCCCCGGCCTGGAGCAGGCGGGCCCTGCCACCAACTTTGCCATGTTTTCCAATGTGTCAAAGCTGGTGATGACCTTTGACATGCTGGCGGGCCGTCTGGAAATCTTCCCGGTTCTCCTGCTGTTTGTGAGGGATACCTGGAGAAAATTTTAACAGGCTTTTCTACATACGGAGAATTCCCAGTAAAAAAAGAGGAATTCTCCGTTTTTTTCCTTGACGGAGATGGAAAGCTGTGGTAATATCCTAGTTAGATAAAACTAACTATTGCAAAAAAGGCGCCAGGCGCCATATATTTTACGTGAATGGTTAGCGACACCTAACTAAAATCCTGAGGGAAATCCCGGGGATCCCTCTATAACCATGCGGCTGTCTGTCAGCGGAAAGGAGAGGCCTATGAGTCTTGTGATTATCGGAGGAAATGAACGGATGGTGACCAGATATGAGAATATCTGTAAAAATTACGGCCACACGGCAAAGGTATTCGTAAAGGAACACAGTTCCATAAAAAAGAAGATGGGATGTCCCGATCTTCTGATTCTCTTTACCAATACCGTATCCCATAAGATGGTGGTCAGCGCATCCCAGGAGGCGAAAAGAAACAATATCCCCATCGCCAGAACCCATAGCAGCAGCGTTTCCGCGCTGCAGAATCTGCTGGAAGAGATGCGGGAGGGCTGAGTATGGAATTAGAGAGAGCGCTGATTGTGCATGCGGCCCCCACACTGGCGGGGCTGAAGACAGCAAACCTGTTCTGGTTTTCCTGCCAGGATCTTCCGGAGACCCGCAGGACCATCGAGGGGTGGAACGGGATATTTTTGAAAAAAGGCATCCGGCTGGATATTATGAAAATTCACCGGAACCGGATGCTGCTTTATGTATACCGGGAAAAGCGTCTGGAAAAGGATCTGAGCCAGCCGGAGGCGGAAAGAATTCTGAAATCCTGCGGCTACCCAGAAGGCGGGCTGACAAACATTCTGTCCCGGCTGAAGGAACGGCTGCAGAATAACCGGGATTTCCCCCATGAAATCGGATTGTTTCTGGGATATCCTGTGGAAGACGTATGGGGGTTTATCGTAAACGAGGGAAAGAATTTCTGCTGCAGCGGCTGCTGGAAGGTGTACTGCAACCAGTGCGAGAAAGAGAAGCTTTTCCATCGGTATAAAAAGTGCGGGGCGGTCTATCTGAGACTGTTCCAGAATGGGAGGAGTGTCTGGCAGCTGACTGTGGCCGCCTGACATAGATATTAATTAAGACAACGGCCGGATACGGCCGCTGATCGGAGAGAGAGGTAAGTATCATGAGTAAAATTGCAGTAGTTTACTGGAGCGGAACCGGAAACACGGAAGCCATGGCGCAGCAGGTGGAGGCAGGAGCCAAAGCAGCAGGCGCGGAAGTGAGTGTCTACACCAGCGCGGATTTCCAGGCGGATATGATGGATCAGTTTGACGCGGTGGCTTTCGGCTGCCCGTCCATGGGAAATGAACAGCTGGAGGAGGATGAATTTGAACCCATGTTCCAATCCTGCGAAAGCAGACTGTCCGGCAAGAAGATCGCCCTGTTCGGCTCCTACGGCTGGGGAGACGGCGAGTGGATGGAAAGCTGGGAAGCCCAGTGCAGACAGGACGGCGCGGTTCTGGCCTGCGACAGTGTGATCTGCAACGAAACTCCCGATGACGAAGCCCAGGAAGCCTGCAGAAATCTGGGAAAAGCGCTGGTATAAAACGAACTGTACCAAAAGGAACCGGCCGGAACCCCTCATACTCCGCCCGAAGGAGCGGAAGGGATTGCCGGCCGGCTGTTCCTTCCTTCTGATAAAAATTCTAAAAAGGGATTGACAAATGAGTTAGATACTGCTAATCTATGTATGGTTAGAAAAATCTAACTAAAATAAAATTGTGTAAATGTAAAGAAAAAGGAGGAATTTGCATGCCACTTTCAATGGCGGCAATTGGTGAGGTCTGTACCATCCGCAGGGTCAGCGGAAATGAGGAAACCAGGAGGTTTCTGGAAAATCTGGGATTTGTGACGGGGAGCGCTGTGACGGTACTTTCTGCCATCGGAGGAAATGTGATTGTCAACATCAAGGATTCCAGAGTGGCCATCAATGAAGATATGGCGCGGCACATTATGGTCTGATTCCGCAGATCAGCCGTATGCCGTATAAATAGAACCAGTCATGGAAAGGAAGGAGACATATATGACACTAGGTGATGCAAAAGTGGGAAGCACGGTGGTTGTCACAAAGATTGTGGGCGACAGTGCGTATAAGCGCCGGATTATGGATATGGGTATCACGAAGGGCAGTGAGCTGTACATAAGAAAGGTTGCCCCGCTGGGAGATCCTGTGGAAATCACGGTCAGGGGATACGAATTGTCCGTAAGGAAAAATGACGCCCAGTGCGTGGAGGTCCGTTGACCGGATGGCCAACAGCCTGTGAGATTTCAAAATTCCGAGGAGGTAAGAAAAATGGCAATTAAAATTGCGCTTGCCGGAAACCCCAACTGCGGGAAAACAACCATGTTTAACGCGTTGACCGGCGCAAACCAGTATGTGGGAAACTGGCCCGGGGTGACGGTGGAGAAGAAAGAAGGAAAGCTGAAAAGCAAAAAGGCAAAGGGGGAAGACGTGACGGTCACGGATCTTCCGGGGATTTATTCCCTTTCTCCCTATACTCTGGAGGAAGTGGTCAGCCGAAATTATCTGTTGGATGAGAACCCGGATGTGATCATTGATCTGGTGGATGCCACAAATATCGAAAGAAACCTGTATCTGACCACCCAGCTGATGGAAACGGGCGTACCGGTGGTGATCGCTCTGAATATGTCGGATCTTCTGGCAAAGCGGGGAATTACCATTGACACGAAACGTCTGTCCATGGTTCTCGGCTGCCCGGTGATCGAAACCTCTGCCCTGAAACAGACTGGCCTGCAGGAACTGGTGGACGAGGCAGTCCGGACAGCAAGAAAAAGAGAACAGAAGCTTCCGGGTGAGATTTTTTCCAAAGAACTGGAAAAAGCGGTATCTCAGGTAAAGGATCTGCTGCCGGCTTCCGTGTCGGAGGAAAAACGTCGCTGGTATGCCGTCAAGCTTCTGGAAAATGACAGCAAGGTGACTGAAACAGTGAAACTCTCCGGTGACGGAGCTTCTGTGACTGCCGGGCTGCGAAAGGATCTGGAAAAGAAACGGGACGACGACATGGAGAGCATCGTGACGGATGAGCGTTACAAATATATCCAGAAAATCGTTTCCACCACCGTGAAAAAAGGGAAAGAAAAACTGACGGTATCGGATAAGATCGACCGGATCGTTACCAACCGGATTCTCGGTATTCCGATTTTTATTCTGGTCATGTGGGCGGTTTATTATGTATCGGTGACCACAGTGGGTACGTTTGTGACGGATTGGACCAACGATGTGTTTGTGGTGGCCATTCAGGACGCCGTGGGCAGCGCGCTGGAAGCGCTGGGTACAGGAGCGCTGGTACAGGGACTTGTGGTGGATGGTATTATCGGCGGCGTGGGCGCCGTACTGGGATTCGTTCCGCAGATGGCGATTCTGTTCCTGTTTCTTTCCATCCTGGAAGACTGCGGGTACATGGTCCGGATTGCCTTCGTTATGGACCGGGTTTTCCGGCATTTCGGACTTTCCGGAAAGAGTTTCATCCCTCTGCTGATTTCCTCCGGATGCGGTATTCCCGGAATTATGGCTTCCAAAACCATTGAGCAGGATAACGACAGAAGACTTACCATCATGACGGCAACCTTTATTCCCTGCGGCGCCAAACTGCCGGTGATCGCGCTGATGGGCGGTGTGATTTCCGGTGAAGTGGCCGGATACGCGGAGAGCTCCTTTATCGCGCCGCTGATGTATTTCATCGGAATCGCGGCGGTTCTGGTATCTGCCATTATTCTGAAGAAAACAAAACCTTTCTCCGGAAAACCGGCTCCCTTTGTCATGGAGCTTCCCCAGTATCATATTCCCCAGGTTAAAACCGTACTGCTGCATGTATGGGAAAGACTGAAAGGCTTCATTGTCAAGGCAGGTACGATCCTTTTTCTGGCCTGCGTGGTTATGTGGTTCCTGGGCGGATTCGGATTCACCGACGGCGGATTCGGAATGGTGGAAGACAATGCGGACAGTCTTCTGGCAGCCATCGGAAGCGTGATCGCCGTGATTTTCACACCGCTGGGATTCGGACAGTGGCAGCCGGTGGCGGCGTCCCTCTCCGGTTTCACAGCGAAAGAAGCCATTGTATCCACTATGGGTGTTCTGGCAAATGTGGCCGGGGACACCGAGGACGCGGTGAATGTGGCCGCAGGTGTGGCAGGCTGGTTCCCCACCACCATGGCAGCGTTTTCTTTCCTGCTGTTTAATCTGCTGGATTCCCCCTGCCTGGCCGCGATTGCCACCATGGCTCAGCAGATGCAGTCCAGAAAATGGTTCTGGTTTGCCATTCTGTTCCAGAATGTATTTGCCTATGTGGTTTGCCTGTGCGTATACCAGATCGGTTCCTTTGTGATGGGAGGCGCTTTCGGTGTGGGTACGGCCGTTGGATTCCTTCTGGCGATTGTGCTTCTGTTCCTGCTGTTCCGGCCGGATCCTTACAAAAACCAGAAAGTTTATTCCAGACGTTCTGTACAGGCGGCATAAGTTTCATCGAAAAAGCCGGATACCGCTGGTGTCCGGCTTTCCCGTTTAAGGAGGGATGAAAATGATTGCGAATATTATCATACTGGCATTGATTGCCGGTTACTGTATCTTTCTGATTCAAAAAGGAATCAGAAACTGGAAAGAAGGCAAAAGCACAGGCTGTATCGGCTGCGGAGGAAACTGTGCCGGCTGTCATGGCTGCCGCCATGACTGTATGGCCGCCCGGCCCGGCGGAAACAGCCGGAAGGCGGAGGGATAGTTATGGGAAATTCCACTGGATCGATGTTTTATCTTTTCGCGATTATCATTGTTATCTATCTTGTGGGAGCGTCGCTCTATTCTCTGTATCAGTGGATAAAAAAGAGAAGAGACAGAAAATAAGAAAAGATTTGGGAAAAGAGGGATAAAATGGCAGATGCGATTATCATACTGATTGTGATTGTACTATTGGGATTTGCCCTGAAAGGATCCATCAAACATTTTCGCGGAGAGGGTCCCTGCTGCGGCGGAGGATCCGGGAAAGTGACCCGTTCCAGAGAGAAAATTCTGGATGGCCCGGTGATCGCCAGAAAAACGATCCGGATCTCCGGGATGCATTGCGAGAACTGTGTCAACAGCATTACAGCCGCGCTCAACAAAGTGGAGGGTGTGTCGGCGAAGGTCAGCCTGGCGGATCAGACGGCCGTGGTCTCTATGGACAGGGAAGTGGAGGAATATAAGCTTCGAAGAGCGGTGGAAAAAGCGGGGTTTGAGGTAATCAGCATTGCATGAGTCCGGCTGTGCGCCAGAGCAGAGCCGGCGGAAGACGTGAAACCGGAGGGATTCTGTGAATGAAAAAGAACAGATTATTGAAAAACTGAAAAAAAACGGATGCCGGATCACAAGACAGCGGAAGCTGCTGATCGATATTATCCTGGAAAACAGCTGTTCCAGCTGCAAGGAAATTTATTTCCGGGCCTCGGAGGAGGGCGGTTCTGTCGGCCTTGCCACCGTGTATCGCATGGTGAATGCCCTGGAGGAAATCGGAGCCATTGACCGGAGCAATATATACCGGCTGGAACATCCGGCGGAGGGCTGCTGTGCGGTTTTCCTGGACGACGGCACGGTATGCCGCCTCTCGGAAAAAAACTGGAAACGGGTGATTCTTGAGGGAATGGAACAATGCGGATATCTGAAGAACCGAAAGATCAGAAAAATTGTCATGGAAGACGGCCGGAAGCAGCCCAGATGATAAAATTTCTCATCAGATCCAGTTGTGATTGACGGATATTTCCGGTATTGCTATGATGAAACGGAGTCAAAGGAGTGATACATTGTGAAACAGCACAGATTCTGGGCATGGATGATGGTTTTTTCCATGGCCATGGTTTTCTACACCGGTTACAGACACAAATAGATGGGAGGTATGGATATGATCAATTGTCTGAAATGCATAGACTGGAAAAAAGGAGGAATTTTCGCGGCGGGTGTGATTTTCGGAACGGCGGGAATCCGTCTGCTTTCCAGTAAAGATGCCAGAAAAGTTTATACCTGCGGCGCGGCCGCCGTTCTGCGGGGCAAGGAATATGTGATGCGGAATGTTTCTCTTCTGCAGGAAAACGCCGAGGACATTCTGGCGGAAGCGGAACAGATCAATGAGGAAAGAAAAGCCCGGGAAGCGGCAAATGCTCACACCGGCGAGACCACAGAGCAGGCGGAAGAAGCTTCTGCCGAAGAAGAATAATGTAACAGGAAAAAGCTGCGGCGGATGCGGATCAGAAACGCTTTGCTGCAGCTTTTTTCTTGAGTACCGGAGGAAATGACGAAAATGAAATTCAGAATTTTACATGAAATCAGAGGGCGGCTCCGGGTCCGTATGGAGCAGCGCTATATGAGTTTCCGGCAGGCGGATACCCTGCTTTATTATCTGGAACAGCAGGAGCCGGTTCTTTCCGCCAGGGTGATGGAAAGAACCTGTGACGCGGTGATTGTATACCGGGGATCCAGGGAAACGATTCTGGAGCTTCTGCGGAGGTTCTCCTATGAAACGGCATCAGTTCCGGAACAGGTGCTGGAACATACCGGCCGGAAGATGAACGCGGAATTTCAGGAAAAGCTGATTACGAAACTGATTCTTCGGGCCGGAAGCCGCCTCTTTGTCCCGGCGCCGGCAAGAGCAGTGTGGACGGGAGCAAAGTCGGTTCGTTATCTGGCAAAAGGGCTGAAAAGTCTCTGGAAAAGAAGGATGGAGGTGGCAGTGCTGGATGCCGCCGCCATCGGAGTTTCCGTAGCCCGGAAGGAAATGAATACTGCTTCATCGGTGATGTTTCTCCTTGGAATCGGAGAACTTCTGGAAGAATGGACTCATAAGAAATCGGTGGCCGATCTGGCCAAAAGCATGTCTTTTTCGGTGAATCAGGTATGGCTTGTAAAAGAGGGAAAAGAGGTACTGGTGCCGGGAAAATCGATCCGTCCCGGGGACCGGGTGATGGTACATATGGGAAATGTGATCCCCTTTGACGGAGAGGTGGCGGACGGGGAAGCCATGGTGAACCAGGCGTCACTTACCGGGGAGACCGAGCCGGTTCGCAGAACGCTGGGAAACTATGTGTATGCCGGTACCGTTGTGGAAGAAGGCGAACTGACCGTTCTTGTCCGGGAAACTTCCGGATCGACAAAATTTGAAAAAATCGTTCAGATGATTGAGGATTCGGAAAGAATGAAATCCGCCATGGAAAATCGGGCGGAGAATATCGCGGATCATCTGGTGCCTTACACACTGGGAGCAACGGTACTCACTTATCTGCTGACAGGAAATGCCACAAAAGCACTCTCCGTGCTGATGGTGGATTTTTCCTGTGCGCTGAAGCTGGCCATGCCGATTTCCGTGCTTTCTGCCATGCGGGAAGCGGCGCTTCACCATATGACGGTAAAAGGCGGAAAATATCTGGAGGCTGTTGCCGCCGCGGATACCATTGTTTTCGACAAAACGGGCACACTGACAAAGGCGCAGCCTTCCGTGGCGCGGGTGGTGCCTTTCTGCGGCAGAAAGGAAAGAGAACTTCTTTGTGTGGCTGCCTGCCTGGAGGAACATTTCCCTCATTCCATGGCAAAGGCGGTGGTGCAGGCTGCCAGGGAAAGGGGAATCGTACACGAGGAGATGCATTCCAGGGTGGAATATGTGGTGGCCCATGGAATCTCCTCTTACATCAACAGCAGCCGGGTGGTGATCGGAAGTTATCATTTTGTCTTTGAGGATGAAAAATGTACCATTCGTCCGGAATACCGGGAATTGTTTGACAGTCTTCCGGAAGAGTATTCCCATCTGTATATGGCCATTGATCACGAACTGGCGGCGGTCATCTGTATAGAAGATCCGCTGCGGCCGGAAGCCCCGGCGGTTATCCGTGCTCTCCGGGAGGAAGGACTGAACAAAATAGTTATGATGACAGGGGACAGTGAGCGGACAGCAGCTGCGGTAGCCCGCCGGGCGGGTATGGACGAATATTATGCGGAAGTTCTGCCTGAAGAGAAAGCCGCATATATTAAACGGGAAAAGGAAGCGGGGAAAACGGTCATTATGGTGGGGGATGGAATCAATGACTCGCCGGCGCTGTCTGCTTCCGATGCGGGAATCGCCATCAGCGACGGGGCGGAAATCGCCAGAGAAATCGCGGATATCACCATTTCCGCTGATCAGCTTACGGAACTGATTACCCTGCGGCGTCTGGGCAGCGGGCTTGTGAGACGCATTCGGCGAAATTACCGGTTTATCGTGGCTTTTAATACCAGCCTGATTTTTCTGGGAATCGCGGGCGTACTGCAGCCTGCCGCGGCGGCCTTTCTTCATAATGCCTCCACTTTGTTTATCGGTCTGGAAAGCATGCGGAATCTTCTGGATAAAAAACAAAAAATTTAAAAAAGTGTTGACAGATTTGAAAAAACAGTATATCCTGATAACATATTAATTGAACAGAGCTTTAAACCGTTGAAGCGGAGATCAAAGCAGCAGATGCGCGCACAGAGAGTCCGGGAAGCTGAGAGCCGGATCGAGATGCAGGCTGCCAAATGGACCGCCGAGGGCGCAGTCAAAGGCCGGAAGGCTGAGTATTCTGCGACGTAGGGCATACGTCAGTTGCCGGGGATATGATGGTATCCCGTTAAGCGCATGGAATCACCATGAAACAAGGTGGCACCGCGGGCAGTACGATATTCAGATATGAATTTGCACCCGTCCTTGACAGAGAACTATTTCTGTCAGGGGCGGGTTTTTGCGTGTAAGCCCGGAGGGCGGCCGCATGGATGGGCAAGCTTGCTTGCACAGACGTGCGGACACCCGACGGGCAGCGGACAGCAAACGGCTTTGCCGTGAGCTGGACGGAGGTGTAAGGCGTACCCGTACGATCAGGCTCAGGAAACCCCTTCGGGGATACCTTTATGGCCATGCGGCCAAAATCAATGAAAGGAGGTTCCTATGTATCCTACATTGGAAGAAGTAAAAAAGTTGGCGGAGCAGGGAGAATACCGGAGAATTCCCGTCTGCCGGGAACTGTATGCGGACCGGTATACCCCGGTGGAGGTCATGCGGACGCTGCGGGCGGCCAGCAGACACTGTTTTCTGCTGGAGAGTGCCGAGCAGAATCAGCAGTGGGGAAGATATTCCATACTGGGTTATGATCCGGTGCTGGAGCTGACCTGCAAAGGAGGAACGCTGACCATCCGAAGCGGAGACATGGAAGAGTTTACCAGGGAGGAGACGGAGAAAACCAGTCATCCGGGGGAGGCCATCCGCAGGATTCTGGATCGGTACAAAAGTCCCAGGCTTCCGGGAATGCCTCCTTTTACCGGCGGAATGGTGGGCTATTTTTCCTATGAGTATCTCCGGTATCCGGAGCCGGTTCTGAATTTTCCGGAACCGGGAGAGACGGATTTCCGGGACGTGGATCTGATGCTGTTTACCAGGGCGCTGGTGTTTGACCATTACCGGCAGAAGCTGTGTCTGGTGGCCGGGGTGGACACGGAGCAGGTGGAGACTTCCTACCGGCAGGCAGAGGAGGAAATGGCGCAGATGGAGGAGCTGCTGAAAAGCGGGGCCAGGGCGGTATTTCCCAGAATTCAGCTTCTGGAAGAACTGAAGCCGGTATTTTCCAGAGAGCAGTATAAAAGCATGGTGGAAAAGGCCAGAACTTACATCCGGGAAGGCGATATTTTCCAGGTGGTGCTGTCCAATCCCCAGACAGCGGCGGCGAAAGGAAGTCTGTTTGATACCTACCGGGTGCTGCGGACTACCAATCCTTCTCCGTATATGTTTTATTTTTCCAGCGACGATATCGAGATTGCCGGCGCTTCCCCGGAGACACTGGTAAATCTGGAAAACAGAACGGTGCGGACATTTCCGCTGGCGGGAACCCGCCCGCGGGGAAAAACGCCCCGGGAAGATCAGCGGCTGGAGCGGGAACTGCTGGCGGACGAAAAGGAGCTGGCAGAGCACAACATGCTGGTGGATCTGGGAAGAAATGATCTGGGAAAGATCTGCAGCCTGGGAAGCGTACAGGTGGAGCGGTATTGTCAGATCGAACGGTTTTCCTGTGTGATGCACATCGGCTCCCAGGTGTCCGGCCGGCTTATGGAGGGAAAAGACGGAGTGGACGCGGTGGATGCGGTGCTTCCGGCGGGAACCCTGTCAGGAGCTCCCAAGATCCGGGCCTGCCAGATTATTCAGGAACTGGAGCAGCGCCCCAGGGGCGTTTACGGAGGCGCCGTGGGATATCTGGATTTTGCGGGCAATATGGACACCTGCATCGGCATCCGCCTGGTTTACAAGAAAAACGGAAGAGTGTGCGTGCAGTCCGGCGCGGGGATTGTGGCGGACAGTGTGCCGGATAAGGAATACCAGGAATGTGTGAACAAAGCCCGGGCGGTGGTGGAAGCCATCCGGACGGCAGAGGAGGGTTTGGAATGATTTTGCTGATAGATAATTACGACAGCTTCTCTTACAATCTGTATCAGTATATCGGGAGCATTTATCCGGAAATCCGTGTGGTCCGCAACGACGCGCTCACCCTTAAGGAAATCCGGCAGATGAAGCCGGAGGCCATCGTTCTGTCGCCGGGCCCCGGCAGACCGGAAAATGCCGGGATCTGTGAAGAAGTGGTCCGAAGTCTGGGGCCGGAGATTCCGATTCTGGGAATCTGCCTGGGCCATCAGGCCATCTGCCAGGTCTTCGGGGCCCGGATCACCTACGCCAAAGAGCTGATGCACGGGAAAACCTCCCAGGTGCTGTTGGGAGATTCCCCAATCTTTGAGGGCATTTCCTCCCCGGCCAAGGTGGCCAGATACCATTCCCTTGCCGCCGATCCCAGGGATTTTCCCCAAGTGCTCAAGGTGACGGCCAGAACGGAGGACGGGGAGATCATGGCGGCAAGCCACCGGGAATATCCCATATATGGACTGCAGTTCCATCCGGAATCGGTGATGACCCCGGAGGGAAAAGGCATGCTGAAAAATTTCCTGCGGACGGCAGGTATTGCCGTACCGGCGGACAACTGTGAAAGGAGAAGAAAGAGATGATTCGGGAAGCGATTATAAAACTGGCACAGAAAAAAGATCTGAGTTATGAGGAAGCGGAAGCCGTCATGAATGAAATCATGGGCGGAGAGGCCACGCCGGTACAGATGTCCGCCTACCTGACCGCCCTTTCTCTGAAAGGGGAGACCATCGATGAGATCACAGCCTCGGCGGCGGGCATGAGAGCCCACTGTATCAAGCTCCTTCACGATATGGATGTGCTGGAAATTGTGGGAACCGGAGGCGACGGCTCCAATTCCTTTAATATTTCCACCACGGCCTCGCTGGTGATCGCCGCGGGCGGCGTGCCGGTGGCGAAACACGGGAACCGGGCCGCTTCCTCAAAATCCGGAGCGGCCGATGTGCTGGAAGCGCTGGGCGTCAATATTACCGTTCCGCCGGAGAAAAGCGCACAGCTTCTGAAAGATATCGGAATCTGTTTTCTGTTTGCTCAGAACTACCACATTGCCATGAAATATGTGGCTCCCATTCGAAAGGAACTGGGCATCCGGACCGTATTCAATATTCTGGGGCCGCTGTCCAATCCGGCGGGCGCCAATATGGAGCTGATGGGCGTCTATGAGGAAGCGCTGGTGAAACCGCTGGCTCAGGTGATGGGAAATCTGGGAGTGACCCGAGGCATGGTGGTCTATGGTCAGGACAAACTGGATGAAATCTCCATGAGCGCCCCCACCTCTGTCTGCGAGATCCGGGACGGATGGTATCAGTCCTACGAGATCACCCCGGAGCAGTTCGGATACAAACGGTGCGCAAAGGAGGAACTGGAGGGCGGAACGCCCCAGGAGAACGCCCGGATCACCCTGGACATTCTGGAAGGGAGAGAACGGGGAGCCAGACGATGCGCGGTCTGCCTCAACGCGGGCGCGGCCCTTTATATTACCGGGCGCACAAAAACCATTGAGGAGGGCGTCCGCCTGGCGGAGCAGCTTCTGGATGACGGAGCTGCCAGAAAGAAACTGGAAGAATTCATCACCATGAGCAATCAGAAGTAGGAGGGGAAGGCTTTGACGATACTGGATGAAATTGCCGAAAAAACCAGGGAACGGATCGCCGCCCGGAAGCGTCTCTACCCCCTGGAAAACCTGCGCCGGGACGCGGAAGAAGCGCCCCGCCTGCCGGCCCCGCCGGGACGCAGGCCCTTTGAGGTGGCCCTGTCCGGGGAAGAGATGTCGTTTATCTGCGAGGTGAAAAAAGCGTCGCCCTCAAAGGGAATCATCGCAAAGGATTTTCCTTATCTGGAAATCGCCCGGGCGTATGAGGCGGCGGGAGCCGCCGCCATTTCCTGCCTGACGGAGCCCTTTTACTTTCTGGGAAAGGATGAATATCTGCGCAGGATTGCCGGGGAAGTGCAGATACCGGTGCTTCGGAAGGACTTTACCGTGGATGAATACATGATTTACCAGGCCCGGGCCCTGGGCGCCTCGGCGGTGCTGCTGATCTGCGCCATCCTGGATGACGCGCAGCTTGCGGCATGGCGGCAGCTGGCCCAGGAGCTGGGTATGGACGCGCTGGTGGAGGCCCACGATGAAAGGGAAATTGAAAGAGCGGCCGCCTGCGGCGCGAAAATCATCGGAGTGAACAACCGGAATCTGAAGGATTTCTCTGTGGATACGGCTAACAGCAGCCGGCTGCGGGCCCTGGCGCCGGAATCGGTGCTGTTTGTGGCAGAAAGCGGGATCTCCGATCCCGGGCAGATTCGGACCCTGAAAGAAGACGGCGTGGACGCGGTGCTGGTGGGGGAAACCCTGATGCGGGCCCGGGATAAAAAGGCGGCGCTTAAATGGCTGAGAGGAGACGGCGATGAAAACCAGAATTAAAATCTGCGGCCTGAAAAGGGCGGAAGATATCGCTTACGTCAACGAGGCGGGGCCGGATTTCGCCGGATTTGTGATTCATGTACCCCAAAGCCGCCGCAGCGTATCTGCCGGGCAGGTTCGGGCGCTTTCCGTCATGCTGGCCCCGGATATCTGTCCGGTGGGTGTATTTGTCAACGAGCCGGAAGAGACGGTGGCTAATCTGCTGAATGACGGGGTGATCCGGCTGGCCCAGCTGCACGGGCAGGAGGATGAGGCGTACATCCGCCGTCTGCGAAGCCTGACGGACGGGCCGCTGATCCAGGCGTTTTCCATCCGCCGGAAGGAAGACCTGGACAGGGCCATGCAAAGCAGCGCCGATTACATTCTGCTGGATCATGGCCGGGGCGGTACGGGCAGCGCCTTTGACTGGGGGCTGGTGGAAGCGGTGGAGAGACCCTGGTTTCTGGCCGGGGGCCTCGACTGCGGCAATCTGGCTGCGGCCATCGGCCGGCTGCGTCCCTGGGCGGTGGATCTGTCCAGCGGGGTGGAGCGTGACGGATGGAAGGATCGGGAAAAAATCAAACAGGCGGTGGCGCTGGCCCATGGTTTGTGTGGCAGCGCGGACGGCGGCAGGCCCTCCGCCTGAAAAACAGGAAAATTGGGTGACAGGGAAGCCATAAGGCGGAACGGTTGCCGGAAAAGAGGTATACAGTTATGTCGAAAGGTAGATTTGGAATCCATGGAGGCCAGTACATTCCGGAAACACTGATGAACGCGGTGCTGGAACTGGAAGAGGCCTATAACAGATATAAGGAAGATCCTCAGTTTCAGCAGGAACTGACCACTCTGCTGAACGAGTATGCGGGACGTCCTTCCCGGCTGTATTTCGCGAAACGGATGACAGAGGATCTGGGGGGAGCGAAAATTTATCTGAAGCGGGAGGATTTAAACCATACGGGAGCCCATAAGATCAACAACGTGCTGGGGCAGGTGCTGCTGGCAAAAAAAATGGGAAAAACCCGGGTGATCGCGGAGACGGGGGCCGGACAGCACGGGGTGGCTACAGCCACGGCAGCCGCCCTGATGGGTATGGAGTGCGAGGTGTTCATGGGAAAAGAGGACACCGTCCGCCAGGCGCTGAATGTGTATAAAATGCGTCTTCTGGGGGCAAAGGTACATCCGGTATCCTCGGGAACCGGTACGCTGAAGGACGCGGTTTCGGAGACCATGCGGGAATGGACCAGCCGGGTGGAGGATACCCATTATGTGCTGGGCTCCTGTATGGGACCCCATCCCTTCCCCACCATTGTCCGGGATTTCCAGGCAGTGATTTCCAGGGAAATCCGCAGTCAGATTCTGGAGGCGGAGGGAAAGCTGCCGGATGCGGTGCTGGCTTGTGTGGGCGGCGGTTCCAACGCCATCGGAGCTTTCTACCATTTTATTCCGGATAAGTCCGTGCGGCTGATCGGATGCGAAGCCGCAGGCCGCGGGGTAAATACCGCGGAGACGGCAGCCACCATTGCCACCGGAAGGCTGGGAATTTTCCATGGAATGAAATCCTATTTCTGCCAGGATGCATACGGCCAGATCGCGCCGGTGTACTCCATTTCCGCCGGGCTGGATTATCCGGGGATCGGGCCGGAGCATGCCGACCTGTATGATCAGGGCAGAGCGGAATATGTGGCGGTGACGGATGAGGAGGCGGTGGAAGCCTTTGAGTATCTGTCCCGGACGGAGGGAATTATTCCCGCCATCGAGAGCGCCCATGCGGTGGCTTACGCCAGAAAGCTGGCGCCCCAGATGGGAAGGGATCAGGTGCTTGTGATTAATCTTTCCGGAAGAGGAGACAAGGACTGTGCGGCGATTGCAAGATACAGAGGGGAGGATCTTTATGAGTAAGGTTGCCAGAGCATTTGAGAAGGGAAAAGCATTTATTCCGTTTGTCACCTGCGGGGATCCGTCCCTGGCGGTGACGGAGGAACTGGTGTATGCCATGGAGGAGGCGGGAGCCGACCTGATTGAGCTGGGAATTCCGTTTTCCGATCCCACGGCGGAGGGCCCCGTGATCCAGGCGGCCAATATGCGGGCCCTGGCAGGGGGCGTTACCACGGACAAAATTTTTGACATGGTGAGAAGAATCCGGAAACGCAGCAGTATTCCGCTGGTATTCATGACTTATGCCAATGTGGTATTTTCCTATGGCACCGAACGGTTTGTCCGGACGGCGGCGGATGTGGGGATGGACGGCCTGATTCTTCCCGATGTGCCTTTTGAGGAGAAGGAAGAGTTTGCCGGACCCTGCCGGACGGCGGGCCTGGATTTCATCTCGCTGATTGCCCCCACCTCCCATCAGCGGATCGCCCGGATTGCCGGGGAAGCGGAAGGATTTGTCTACTGTGTGTCCTCCATGGGCGTCACCGGCGTGCGCCGGGAAATCACCACGGATATCGGCAGCATGGTGCAGCTGGTAAAGGACAACCGGCAGATTCCCTGTGCGGTGGGATTTGGAATCTCCACCCCACAGCAGGCCAGGGAAATGGCAGGAAAATCCGACGGGGTGATTGTGGGAAGCGCCATTGTCCGGCTGTGCCAGGAGTACAAAGAGGACTGCGTGCCCCATGTGGCCGCCTATGTGAAAGAAATGAAGGATGCGGTGAGAACATGACCGGAGCCTGAAAACCTGCCGCGCTGCAGCAGGAAGCCGGAATGTGAACGGACAGATGAGGGGATGGCGGAGCGATCCGGTATCCCCTCATTCATGACACTGGAAAGTTCGCACAGCGTGCTTTCCATAGCTTTACGGGCAGGTCACCCGCCGGATCCGGTCCCCCAGACGGCACAGAAGCTCGTTGGCGATGGTTCCGGCCCGGGCGGCGGTTTCCTCCGCCGTGATGCGCCCGCCCTCCTGTTCTCCGATCAGGGTCACCAGGGAGCCGCACTGTGCCTGGGGAATCTGGGTGATGTCGGCCATCATCTGATCCATGCAGATCCGTCCCGCGATGGGGGCCCGCTGTCCGCAGATCAGCACCTCGTGGCAGTTGGACAGGGAACGGGGATAGCCGTCTCCGTAGCCCACGGGAATCACCGCCAGACGCCGGGGGCCCCGGGCCTGCCAGCTGCGGCCATAGCCCACTGTATCCCCCTCCGGTATCTGTCTGGTCAGCACAATCCGGCTGTGCCAGGAAAGCACCGGGTGGATGGAGGCGGGGATTTCGCCCATGGTTTCCGGATCACTGAGGCAGCCGTACAGCAGGATGCCTGGCCGGGCAAAACGGCAGGGAAGATTAGGATAACGGAGGATTCCGTAGCTGCTCTGCACATGCAGGGCCGGCAGGGAAATGCCTCTGGCCGAAAGCTGCCGGGTGAGTCCGAAGAAATCCCCAATCTGCCTCCGGGTGAAGGCCACATCCTCCGGGCGGCTGCTGTCCGCGGCGCACAGATGGGTGAACAGACCGGTTACCCGCAGGGTGGGAATGGTCATCAGCGGGAGAATTTCCTCCGGGCGATTGGCCGGGATTCCCAGCCGGTGCATTCCGGTATCGATTTTCAGGTGAACGTCCAGGGGCAGGCCGGTTTTTGCCAGCTGCCGGCCGTGCAGGGCGTCGGCCACCGTCTGGGTCAGACCGTATTCCCGCAGGTAACCGGCCAGAGACGCGGGGGTGTATCCCAGGATCAGAATATTTCCGGTGACGCCGCCCTGCCGCAGACGGATGCCTTCCTCCAGGGTGGCCACGGCGAAATCCCGGATGCCCGCCCGGTTCAGGCAGGCGGATACCTCCAGTAGTCCGTGGCCGTAGGCGTTTGCCTTTACCACCGCCATCACGGAGCATCCGCCGGGCAGCAGTTTCCGGATGGCAGCGGCATTTGCCCGGAGAATATCGGTGTGAATCAGCGCCCAGGTCCGGGCTTTTTTCAGCGCCTTGCCCGACGGGAGCAATACGCGTTCCAGTTGCATTGTAGTTTCCATATTATCATCGCCAGAAGACAGGACCCTGCGGCCACTGTCAGATAATGAATCAGTGATTGGGTTACAAACAGATTTTCCAGCCCCAGCACGCCTGCCGCTCCCCGCACCAGAACGATCACCCAGGGGTGAATCAGATAGACGGTCAGGCTCAGGCTGCGGCAGGCAGTGAGGGTTTGGGGGCTTCCCATTTTGCGGCGGCATGAAAGAAGCCGCAGAAACAGGAAGACCATGCAGAGGGGAAGCAGCAGGTACATGCTGTCGTGGCGGATCCATCCGGCTGCGCGAAGCAGGAGCGCCTCGCAGGCCATCAGGGCCAGCGTCAGAAGAAACAGCCATCCGGAAGCTTTCCGGATTTTTTTGTGCCATGTCCCCCGGGCCATCAGCCATCCCAGACAGAGGAACAGCGGGGTCAGGAAGATGCCGTTTCTGGTGTAGCTGCTTACGGAAAAAATCCCCTGGTATACCTCCGCCGTCAGGGAATGGCGGGCCATCAGCCCGTACCAGCTGTCGCCGCCCAGGCCGATCAGATACAGCAGAACGGAGATGATCAGGCATCCCCGCAGGGAAAACCGGCGGGAAAGGAGATACACCAGACAGATGCCCTCCGCGGCGGCAGGCAGATACCACAGATGGTAAAAGGTGCCGTCAAAGAACAGCATTTTGAAAAATCCGGCTGCCGTCAGCCCTTTCATCTGTCCCGCGTACAGGTTCAGGGGCAGATACAGAAGCATGGACAGAACGTACAGCCCGATCAGATGCGCCACAGACCGAAACAGGCGCCTGCGTGCCTTCTCGGCCCTCTGCTTGTCCCTGGGTTTTCTGCCGTTCTCCGCGGCATCCGGCAGCAGGAAAAATCCGGTGACCATCAGGAAAAAAGGAACCGCCACCCGGCCTGCCACCCTTGTCAGAAGAAAGTCGGCGGTGTCCGAAAAGGAAGCCAGCGGCGAGGTATGAATGGCGATCACCAGAAGCGATGCCGGGATGCGGAAAGCGTCAAGGCCGGGATAATACCTCTTTTGGCCCGCCGGTTTCCCAGAGGTTTGTTCCGCCTGGGAGAAGGGCGGGCAGAGGGGCCGGTTCATGATCGCCTCCCCGCCGCAGGCCGGGGCCCGTTCCACAGGGGAAGTCCCGGATCCCCGGCCAGGTATTCCTCCAGAACCAGCCCCTGTTCCGAGAGGATTCTGGCATGGGGCGTTCCCACATAGCGGAAGTGCCAGGGTTCACTGGAAATCCGTGTGATCGCCTCTTTGCCCGCGGGATACCGGAGAATCCAGCCGTATTCGGGGGCCATCCGGCGGAATCTGCCGTAAATGCCGTCCCAGGGGAATTCGGGGCAGATAAAGTCGATTTCCGGCCGGTTGGCGGCCAGGTCGATGGCCAGCCCGGTTTCGTGCTCGCTGCAGCCGGGGATGGCCACATACTGTCTGGCATAATCCAATCCCTGTTTCTGCACCGTGTCGTCCCAGATTTCCTGCTGCATGGCGCGGGGACGGTATCCGCTGACCGGGACGATTTCCCCGAAAGCGTCCAACTCTTCAAGCAGCGCGGCCAGGGACCGGGCGGCACAGGCTTCCAGAAGAATATGGGGAAATCCCGGATGGAACGCACACAACTGATTTTCCGAAGGTCTCCAGAGCACGGGATGCTCCGGATTCACCAGCTGGAGATAGAAGGAGGGAGGATTCATGGGCGCACCCCCTCATCCAGCAGTCGGTTCACCGTTTCCTCAAAGGATAATCCGGCGCCCTTCATCATGTTGGGATACCGGCTGTGGGAGGTGAAGCCGGGGATGGTGTTGATCTCATTGAAGACAATTTCCCCGGACGGGGTGAGAAACAGATCCACCCGGGCAAAGCCGGAACAGTGGAGGGCGCGGTACAGAAGTACGGCGGTATCCTTGATTCTTTGGGCGGTGGCTCCATCGATCCGGGCCGGCATATGGATTTTGGATGTCTTCAGCGTGTATTTTTCCTCGAAATCGAAAAATCCGGAGGAGAGCTCGATCTCGTCCACCTCCCCCAGAAACAGCCGGGAGGTTCCCATAACGGCACAGCCCACCTCAAAGCCCTCCACCGCTTCCTCCACAATCACCTGGCTGTCATAGCGGAAAGCCAGCGAGACGGCGTCGGCCAGCTGGCCGGGGCCGGTGATTTTGGTGATACCGAAGGAGGAACCGGCGTTCACCGGTTTTACGAACAGGGGGTAAGCCAGAGCCTCCGTGTGTTTTTTCAGATCCGAAGCGGATCCCATCTGATCCAGCAGCACACTGCGGGGCACCTTCACCCCGGCCTGGGAGGCCAGCAGGTGTGCAATGGATTTGTCCATGCAGAGGGCTGAGGAGAGCAGGCCGCAGCCGATACAGGGAATTCCCGCCAGGGCCAGAAGTCCCTGCACGGTGCCGTCCTCCCCGTTTTTTCCGTGGAGCATGGGAAGCACCGCGTCCAGCGCCACCTTCCGGACGCCTTCTCCGGTAAATTCCAGAAGGCCGCCGCAGCTTCGGTCCGGCGAGACAATGGCAGGCACCGCCTCTTCGGTGACCCAGCGGTCCTGTTCCATTTCCTCCGGCGTGCCGTAAAAACGGTACCACCGTCCTTCGCGGGTGATACCCACCGGGATCAGGGTAAAACGGGCCGGGTCGGCCGCCCGGATAACGGCGGCCGCAGACTGCAGAGATACTTCATATTCGGAGGAACAGCCTCCAAACAAAATTCCGATGTTTTTTTTCGTCATAATTGATCCATCCTTCCTGAAAGTATGGGATCATTATAACGGGTAAAACGGAAATCTTCTTTGTTAAAATCTGGGGATTTTCTTAAGATGGGGTTAATATTTTCTGTTTCTTTTCCGGCAGCGTCACCGTAAAAGTGGTATCCTCCAGCGTACTGGACACGGTGATGGCGCCGCCGTGGGCCCGGACGATTTCCCGGGCGATGGCCAGTCCCAGGCCGGAACCGCCGGTGCGGGCGGAGCGGGAGGAATCCAGCCGGTAAAATTTGTCGAAAATCGTATCCTGCTGGTGGACGGGGATGGGATCCCCCTGGTTGGTGAAAGTCAGCACCACCTGGTTGTCCTTCTCCTCCACGTTGATTTCGATGACGGTATTTTCATAGCTGTAGGCAGCGGCATTTTTCAGGATGTTGTTGAACACCCGGGCCAGCTTGTCGGCGTCTCCCACCAGCACCAGATCCGGGGGCGCGCTGACCAGGATGGATTTTCCCTCCGGCTCCAGGATGGGATAAAATTCATCAGCCATCTGCAGCAGCATGGAGCGCAGGTGGATTTTGCCCGGATTGACCACGATGGTGTGCAGGTTGTACCGGGTAATATCGAAAAACTCATTGATCAGCTGTTCCAGCCGGTAGGCCTTGTCCAAAGTAATCCCGATGTACTGCTCCCGGAGTTCATCGGGAAGGGAAGGCGATTCGTCCAGCAGGCAAAGATAGCCGATCACGGAGGCCAGCGGTGTTTTCAGATCGTGGGCCAGGTAGGTAATGAGATCATCCTTCTGCCGGGTTTCTCGGGTAAGCAGCCGTTCTTTTTCCAGGGTTCGTTCCCGCAGCTGCCCGATCAGGAGGCCGATGGAGGAAAATTCACTGGAAAACAGAGAGAGATCCGGATTTGTCTCTTCCAGATAGGCGGAAAGCTGGCTGGATAAAAGCTCCAGATGGCGGCGGACCTCCTTTTTTGTCCGGTAGCGGGAAATCAGCCGGACGGCTATGGTGATCCCGAAACACAGCAGCACAAAAATTACCATCAGGAAATCCCGCAGCCGGTACCAGCGCAGGCCGCTGTGAATGACGGCTTCACCGGGAGTGGATTCCTGCCAGACAAAGTTTTTCACGAACCAGTCGGCGAAGATTCCATTGAATACAATATCCATCAGATAAAATAACAAAAAGCAGAAGAGAAAGACGCCCACGGCCAGGGCGCCGAAGGTTTTCCAGAAAGCATTTCTATTTTTATTCATCGATTTTATACCCCACTCCCCAGACCGTTTTGATGTATTTGGGACGGTCGGCGCTGTCCTTCATTTTGGCCCGCAGGTGACGGATGTGAACCATCACCGTGTTGGCGGAATTTTCATAGTATTTTTCCTTCCACACCCGGAAAAACAGTTCCTCGGAGCTGACCACCTTTCCCAGATTTTCACAGAGAATCCGCAGGATCTCAAATTCCGTGGGCGTCAGGGACAGGGGACGTTCGTTTAAGGTACACTGATGGCTGGCGGTGTTCAGGGTCAGTCCCCGGACAGTGATCACCGGATCCGGCCGGGTGCGGGGCGTGTTGTAGCTGTTGGCCCGCCGCAGCTGGGTTTTCACCCGGGCCACCAGTTCCAGAGGACGGAAGGGTTTGGTAATGTAATCGTCGGCCCCCAGCGTCAGCCCGTTGATCAGATCCAGTTCCCCGTCTTTGGCGGTGAGCATGATGATGGGAAAGGTATGATTCTGCCGGATGGTGCGGCACAGGGTCAGGCCGTCGATATCCGGCAGCATGATATCCAGAATGGCCAGATCCAGCGGCCGCACGTTCACGCATTCCAGGGCGTCCTTTCCGTTATAGTATTTGAATACACGAAAATTTTCATTTTGCAGATAAACCTCCACCAGATCCGTGATGGTCCGTTCATCGTCCACAACTAAAATATCAGGCATTGAAAGCAGTCTCCTTTTTCTATTTGTGACGATAAAACCGGATGGTCCGTCACATCACAGGGGGCGCTCTGCCGGATGGCGCAAAAATCGGATGCTCCCCCAGCAGAGTATAGCATGGAGTCACAAAAGAAAAAGGGGAGGCTTTCTGAGGATTTCCTTAAGATTTTCTGAAGGAGGGCAGATGTTTTTTCTGTTTCCAAGGGAGTTTCCACACAATTCCTTGCAATGTGCTGACAGGTGTGCTAGAATAAAAAAGTCATAAGTGGGCGAATGTTATAGTTCGCCTATTCGTTTAAGACAAAATCAGCACTCAACAACCTGGAGTGCTGACAAACAAGGAGGAACAAGTATGCTGACAATACCTATTTATAATATGATGCTTCTTCCGGACGTAACATTCTTTTTCCGTAAGGACGCGCTGCCGGAGGGCAGGCTGACCCAGGAAAATGTCGGTGAAAATATTCTGTTTCTGATGCTGAAGGATGACAAAGAGCAAAAGGAACTGACCCGGGATGATGTGTATCCCATCGGAATTTCGGGTAAGATAGAAAGTATTGATGACGGGGGAAATGTGCGGATTACCGCCCAGGACCGGGTGGAAGTGCAGGATTTTGAAGTGGAAAACGGCGAGATCAAAGCCTCCGCGGTGATCCGTCCCGATGTGGATGATCTTCCCCGGCAGGAGGAGGCGGAGCATTTCGGACAGCTGAAAAACGATCTGCTTCAGTTTATCCGGGGATTCCAGTGGGGCGTCTGGGCCAGAGGTCTGATTCTTCAGTGGAAAAATCTGAATGAGACGCTGTGTGCCCTTTCCGCTTATCTGAATCTGACATGGGAAGAGAAGTATGGAATTCTGGAAACCGATTCCCGCAGAAGCCGGATGGAGAAGATTGAGCAGGCCATCTATGAATTTATGGAGATTTTCAATGTCAGCGAGGAGGCCAAGAACGCCCAGGAGGAGACCCACGAGCAGGCTTACCGGGAATCCGCCATCAAAAAGCAGATTGAGATTCTTCAGAATCAGCTGGATGAGATGCATCCGGAGAATGTTTCCGATGTGAGAAAGTTTGAGACGAAGATCCGGGAGTCCCAGATGAATGAGGAAGCCCGCAGGGAAGCCGAAAAGGTTCTGGGACGGATGAAGCAGGAAGGCAAGGACAGTCATGAGTACGGGATGCTCTATGAGTATCTGGATTTTGTCACCAGCCTTGCCTGGGAGCCGGGGGAACTGCCGCCCATTGATTTGAAGGAAGCGGAGGAGATCCTGGACGAAGATCATTATGGATTGAAAAAGGTGAAGGAGCGGATCATTCAGCAGCTGGCGGTGATGGCGCTGAATAAAAAACAGTCCGGGTCCATTCTGCTGTTTGTGGGCGCTCCCGGTACCGGGAAAACCAGTATCGGACAGAGTATTGCCAGAGCGCTGCACCGGGCTTATGTGAGAATCAGCCTGGGGGGCGTCCGGGACGAGGCGGAGATCCGCGGACACAGAAGAACGTATGTGGGCGCCATGCCCGGCCGGATCATGGAAGGTATGAAGCGCAGCGGCGCGGCCAATCCCGTAATGGTGCTGGATGAGGTGGATAAACTGTCCCACGACTACAGCGGAGATCCGGCCAGCGCCCTTCTGGAAGTACTGGATCCGGAGCAGAACAGCACCTTTACAGATCATTATCTGAATGTTCCCTATGACCTGTCCAATGTGCTGTTCGTCTGCACGGCCAACACCACGGATACCATACCGGAGCCGCTGCTGAACCGTATGGAGGTGATTCCCTTCCCAGGCTATACCCCCTCGGAAAAATTTCAGATTGCCAGAAAGCATCTGCTGCCGAAGGCCATGAAGAGCATGGGAATCAAAAAGCAGAATCTGAAGGTCACGGATGAGGCCATCCGGAAGATTATTGAGGATTACACGGCAGAATCGGGTGTCCGGGGACTGAAAAAGCAGATGGATACGCTTTGCCGTTCCGCTGCCGTGCGTCTGGTACGCGGCGATCAGAAAAGCGTCACAGTCAGCGAAAAAAGACTGACAGAATTTCTGGGGCGCAGCGAGATGCACCATGACCGGGTGCCGGAGGATACGGTGCCGGGTGTGGTGACCGGTCTGGCCTGGACCATGGCAGGCGGCGAGATTCTGTTCATTGAAACCGCCATGCCCCATGGGGAGGGAAATGTAAAAATCACCGGTCAGCTGGGGGACGTGATGAAAGAGTCCGCCCAGATTGCCCTCACACTGGTAAAATCCATGTATCCGGAGGAAGCAAAAACGCTGGAGGAAAAAGAACTGCATATCCATGTTCCCGCAGGCGCCGTGCCAAAGGACGGTCCCTCCGCGGGTATTACCCTCACCACAGCCCTGGCTTCCCTGGTGACCGGAAAAAAGGTAGATCCACATATCGCCATGACCGGCGAGGTTTCCCTCCGGGGCGGGGTGATGCCCATCGGCGGACTGCCGGAGAAACTGATGGCGGCCCAGCGGGCAGGGGTAAAGAAGGTCTTTATTCCCTGGGAGAATCGGGAAGATCTGGAAGATGTGGCCCAGGAAGTGAAAGACAGGCTGGAGATCATTCCGGTAAAACAGGTTTCCCAGGTGCTGGAGGCAGCGCTGGGTTCCATGGAGTAATCTGTCCGCCGCTGCTTGACTTTCTTCCGCGTGATTGCTAGAATAAAAACATGTAACCGCGAGACGGCAATGAGGGACGCATGAAAGTTTTCCGCTGATCGACAGGCGGTATGAAAGCAGCTGATGGATTGGAGCTGTTGCAATATGGGTGAAGCATCATCTGTGGAGCAATGGCTCCTTTTTTCTGAACGAAAAAGACCGGCCACTGGTCCGCGGGGATTTCCTGTGACCGGAAGAAGACAAGGACGACGGCATAATACCATCCATCCGCGAAAATTGTCGGCAGCAGGAGGATTTTTCTATCTGAGCAAAGGAGGAAACAGCATTGGAAGAATATCTGGAAGGGCTCAACGAAGCCCAGCAGGAGGCGGTGACAGCCACGGAAGGGGTCATCCGGGTGATCGCGGGAGCAGGCTCCGGAAAGACCCGGGCGCTTTCCTCCCGGTTTGCCTTTCTGGTCAATGAAATCGGAATTCTGCCGGGAAATATCCTCTGTGTAACCTTCACCAACAAGTCGGCAGGCGAGATGCGCCAGCGGATTCACCGGCTTACCGGGGATCAGGATACGGGATATATCAACACCTTTCACGGATTCTGTGTCTCCGTTCTGCAGGAGGACAGCCATGCGGTACAGTATCCCAAGAGCTTCCTGGTGCTGGACAACTCGGATATCGACGCCATGCTGAAAATCATTTATGAGGAGCGGGGTCTGACCCTGCGGGAGATGACCTTTGCCAAAGCCCGGGATATGATTGAGATTCTGAAACTGAAGGAGCGGCCGGACTATTATCTGGATATGATCACCATGTCTCTGGACGTGCTGGAACAGAAGTACCGCAGCGCGGCGACACCCAAAGACATTATTTTCTACGGCTATCTGTATCAGGAGAAGAAATGCTTCGGCCTCGACTACAATGATCTGATCACCTTCACCCTCTATATTTTCGATGAAAATCCGGAGATCCGAAGAAAATGGCAGGAGCGTCTGGAATACATCATGATTGATGAATTTCAGGATATTGACGGACTGCAGTACCGGCTGATGAAAGTGCTGTGCGGCCATCACCGGAACCTGTTTGTGGTGGGGGATCCGGATCAGACCATCTATACCTGGAGAGGAGCGGACGTCCGGTACCTGCTGAATTTTGACCGGGATTTTCCGGAGGTGAAGACCATTCTGATGATGGATAACTACCGGTCCGCCCCGCAGATTCTGGCAGCGGCCAATTCCCTGATCGAAAAGAACGGGAAACGGATCGCCAAGGAACTGATTCCCCACTGCCCCGACGGTCCCATGGTGGAGTGTCATCCGGCCAAAACCGCCGCAGAGGAGGCCACATGGATCGCAGAAAAGATAAAGAAGCTTCAGGAGGAGGGGGTTGCCAACCGGGATATCACCATCCTTTACCGGGCCCATTATGTGACCCGAACAGTGGAGGAGGGGCTGCTGGCGAAAAAAATTCCGTATACCATTTACAGCGGCGTGCAGTTTTTCGGACGGGCGGAGATCAAGGACGCGCTGTCCTATCTGCGGATGGTTGCTTATCAGGATGATCTCTCGTTCCTTCGGATTGCCAATGTGCCCCGGAGAAATCTGGGAGAGCGGCGGATGCGGTTTCTGCGGGAATACGCCGATGCTCATGGCTGTACCATGTACCAGGCGCTGACGGACACCGTGGAGGAACCCGTTTTTCAGGGGACAAAGGCCCGGCAGTTTCTTTCGCTGGTGGAGACCTACCGGCAGCGGGTGGAGGAACGGCAGATTTCAGAGCTTTTATCCGCGATTCTCAACGACAGCGGGTATGAGGAAATGCTGCGGACGGAGGGAAGCCAGGAGCGTCTGGACAACCTGGCGGAGCTGAAACAGTCGGTGTATGAGTACGAAACCACCTGCGGAGAAGAGAGTACGCTGGAACATTACCTTTCCCATGTGGCGTTGTTTTCCAATTCCGACACGGCTGAGTCGGGGGATAAGGTGAAGCTGATGACCGTCCACGCCGCCAAAGGTCTGGAATTTGACCATGTATTTCTCTGTGGGATGAATGAGGGGATTTTTCCGTCCCGAAAGGTGCGGACGCTGGACGGCATGGAGGAAGAGCGGCGGCTGGCTTTTGTGGCCATCACCCGGGCCCGCCAGGGCCTGTATCTGACGGAGGCTGCCGGGAGCAATCTGGACGGCTCCCCCCGGTACCCCTCCCGCTTCCTTCTGGACATCGATCAGCGGCTGCTGGCTTACACGGAACCGGTTCCCGAGGGACTGATTCAGGAGACCAGAACGTATCTGAGGCTTTCTGACAGAGAACTGTCCATGGAGGAGGCCAATATCTGCCAGCCGGGCCAGCGGATTCGTCACCGGATTTTCGGGGAAGGGACGGTGATCGAGGCTGATATGGAGAAAAAGGCTCATCTGATCCGGTTTGACGATCTGGAAACGCCCCGGAGAATATCTTTCCGGGTCGCCCTGGAGGTACTGTAACCTTTATGCAACGATTGGCAGTGAAGCCGGAAGGCGGAACTGTTGCAACTTTGTGTTGACAAGAGGGAACAGTGTTAGTATGATTACTAATAAGTAGAGATTAATTCATTAATACTACTTATAAGTAAAACTAATGAGTATTTATGAGCAAAGGAGACAAGCAATGGCAAAAGTAGGAATTGTTATGGGAAGCGACTCGGATATGCCGGTGATGAGCAAGGCGGCGGATATGCTGGAGAAGTTCGGCATCGATTATGAGATGACGATTATTTCCGCTCACAGAGAGCCGGATGTATTTTTCGAGTACGCAAAATCCGCGGAGGAAAAAGGGTTCAAGGTGATCATTGCGGGCGCGGGCATGGCAGCTCATCTGCCGGGTATGTGCGCGGCGATTTTCCCCATGCCGGTGATCGGTATCCCCATGCATACCACCTCCCTGGGCGGAAGAGATTCCCTGTACTCCATCGTTCAGATGCCCACAGGAATTCCGGTGGCCACCGTGGCCATCAACGGAGGCGCCAATGCGGGAATTCTGGCCGCCAAGATTCTGGCCACATCCGATCCCGAACTGCTGGAGAAACTGAAAGCATACTCTCAGCAGATGAAGGAAGAAGTAGTCGCCAAAGACCAGAAACTCCAGAAAGTGGGATATAAAAATTATACCAAATAAGGAGGGCGAAGCCCGACTGGCCCGAAGGGCATAGAATACGGGGTGCCCGAAGGGTATACCAAATAAGGAGGGCGAAGCCCGAAGGAAATACAAAACAGGAGGCAGCCGCCGGGCGGCGCCTGCGGATACGGAGGAATATCATGGATTATAAGAAAGCGGGAGTGGATATCGAAGCCGGTTACAAGTCGGTGGAACTGATGAAGGAGCATGTGAAAAAGACCATGCGTCCGGAGGTGCTGGGTGGTCTGGGAGGATTTTCCGGGGCCTTTTCTCTGGCAAAGATCAAGGAGATGGAGGAGCCGGTGCTGCTGTCCGGAACGGACGGCTGCGGTACCAAGGTGAAGCTGGCCATGGTGCTGGACAAGCATGATACCATCGGTATCGACGCAGTGGCCATGTGTGTCAACGACATCGCCTGCGCCGGCGGCGAGCCGCTGTTTTTCCTGGACTACATTGCCTGCGGAAAGAACTATCCGGAGAAAATCGCTTCCATTGTCAAAGGCGTGGCAGAGGGCTGCCTGCAGTCAGAGGCGGCGCTGATCGGCGGAGAGACGGCGGAGCATCCGGGGCTGATGGCCGAGGATGAGTACGACCTGGCCGGATTTGCCGTGGGTGTCTGCGACAAAAAAGATATGATTACCGGAGAAAATCTGAAACCCGGGGACGTGCTGATCGGCATGGCCTCCTCCGGTGTACACAGCAACGGATTTTCCCTGGTGAGAAAGATTTTCGAGATGACGAGAGAATCTCTGGAGACCTATTACGAGGAACTGGGCTGTACCCTGGGCGAAGCGCTGCTGGCCCCCACGAAGATTTATGTGAAAGCCTTAAAACGCGTGAAAGCGGCCGGCGTCACCATCAAGGCCTGCTGCCATATCACCGGCGGCGGATTCTATGAGAATATTCCCCGGATGCTGAAAGACGGCGTAAAGGCCGTAGTGGAAAAAGACAGCTATCCGGTTCCCCCGCTGTTTCGTCTGATGGCCGAAAAAGGCGAGGTGGAAGAGCAGATGATGTACAACACTTACAACATGGGCCTGGGTATGATCGTGGCGGTGGATCCGGCGGATGTGGACAAAACCATGGAGGCCATGCGCGATGCCGGCGAGACCCCCTATGTGGTGGGCCGCATTGAGAGCGGAGAAAAAGGAGTCGAATTATGTTAAAGATGGCGGTGCTGGTTTCCGGAGGCGGAACCAATCTTCAGGCGATCATTGACGCCATAGAGAGCGGAAAGATCACCAATGCGGAGATTTCCGTGGTGATCAGCAACAATGCCGGCGCCTATGCCCTGAAACGGGCGGAAAAATACGGCATTGAGGCCAGATGTATTTCCCCGAAGCTGTATGAGAGCCGGCAGGCCTTCAATGAAGCGCTGCTGGCGGCCATTCAGTCTTACCAGGTGGACCTGGTGGTGCTGGCCGGCTGTCTGGTGGTGATTCCGGAGATTATGGTGAAGGCGTACCCCAACCGGATCATCAATATCCATCCGGCCCTGATTCCGTCTTTTTGCGGTACCGGCTATTATGGCCTGAAGGTTCATGAGGCGGTACTGGCACGGGGCGTCAAGGTGACGGGGGCCACCGTGCATTTTGTGGATGAAGGAACGGATACCGGACCCATTATCCTCCAGAAAGCCGTGGAGGTGAAGGAGGATGACACGCCGGAGGTTCTGCAGCGGCGGGTGATGGAGCAGGCGGAGTGGGTGATTATGCCCCAGGCCATCGATCTCATCGCCAATGACAGAATTCAGGTGGTGGACGGGATTGTCAGAAGAAAATAGAAACAGTCGAAAGGATGAAGCAGGGATGAAGGTTTTAATCGTTGGAAGCGGCGGAAGAGAGCATGCTATCGCCTGGAAGGTGGCTCAGAGCCCCCGGGTGGAGAAAATTTACTGTGCGCCGGGCAATGCGGGAATCGAGGAGTACGCCCAGTGTGTGGATATCGGCGCCATGGAGTTTGAGAAGCTGGCGGCCTTTGCCAAAGAGGAGCAGATTGATCTGACGGTGATCGGTATGGATGATCCTCTGGTGGGCGGCGTGGTGGACGTCTTTGAGCGGGAGGGCCTGCGGGTGTTCGGGCCCAGAAAGAATGCGGCCATCCTGGAAGGTTCCAAGGCATTTTCCAAGGATCTGATGAAAAAATACGGGATCCCCACCGCGGCCTATGAGAATTTCACCGATCCGAAGGAAGCTCTGGCATATCTTGAAACCGCGAAATTCCCCATTGTGCTGAAGGCGGACGGTCTGGCCCTGGGAAAAGGCGTGCTGATCTGTCAGAATCTTTCCGAGGCCAAGGCCGGCGTCCGGGAAATCATGGAAGATAAAAAATTCGGCAGCGCCGGAAATACCATGGTCATCGAAGAGTTCATGACCGGCCGGGAGGTGTCGGTGCTGTCCTTTGTGGACGGAAAGACCATCAAAACCATGACCTCCGCCCAGGATCATAAACGTGCCATGGACGGAGACCAGGGTCTGAACACCGGCGGTATGGGAACCTTCTCCCCCAGCCCCTTCTATACCCCGGAAGTGGATGCTTTCTGCAGAGAGCACATTTACCAGCCCACGGTGGACGCCATGGCAAAAGAGGGACGCCCCTTTAAGGGTGTGATTTTCTTCGGCCTGATGCTGACGGCGGACGGCCCCAGGGTGCTGGAGTACAATGCCCGGTTCGGCGATCCGGAGGCGCAGGTGGTGCTTCCCAGGATGAAGAATGACATTGTGGATGTGTTCGAAGCCTGCATCAACGGGACGCTGGATCAGATCGATCTGCAGTTTGAGGACAACGCGGCGGTCTGCGTGGTACTGGCCTCAGAGGGATATCCGGTCTCCTATGAAAAAGGATTTCCCATCCGCGGTCTGGAGAATTTTAAGGATAAAGACGGCTACTATGTGTTCCATGCGGGCACAAAGAAAAAAGACGGGCAGATTGTCACCAACGGCGGCCGTGTGCTGGGCGTGGTGGCAAAGGGTGAGGACCTGAAGAAGGCCCGGGCCAATGCCTACGAAGCCATCAAGCTGGTGGAGTTTGATAACAAGTATTACCGCCATGATATCGGAAAGGCCATTGACGAGGCCTGAGGGAAGAAGCGGGAGATTTTGGAAGTTTTCTGCAAAGCTAAAGCGCCATCAGAGTGTTTTGACAATCTGGTGGCGTTTTATCATCATATATGAATTTGGAAATTCTGAAATTTAAACAAGCCATTTCCCTGTTTGAGTTTGCCGTCTCTTTCTAATTGTGCAAATCCAGCTTCAATATCTGCTATTAAAGAAACAGGAATGTCCAACTGATGATGTCCGGGCAGAATTTTTTTTATATTGTATTTCCGTATCCGCCTGATAGATTGATAGAATAGTTGAGGGGCAGTAGTTGGGTAAAATGCGTCCAGGGTTCCCTTGTATATCATATCCCCGGAATACAAATAGTTTCGTTCTGGTTCGTAAAAACAACAATGTCCGGGAGAATGGCCCGGCGTGTGAATAACTTGAATTTCTCGTCCGCCTAAATTCAGAAAATCGCCATCATGTAGGATTCTTTGTGGCATACCTTGAAAAATCTGATAAGCGTTAATATCAAAATCTTTTGGAAAATCACAAGGGAATTTTGTTAAATTATTCTTCACAACTTGCAGTGGTATCGGAAACCGGGCTGATATCCAATCCTTTTCTGCTTCATGTACGGCGATATTATCAAAATACTTATGCCCTCCGATGTGATCCCAATGAATGTGAGTAGTAACAACAATAACGGGCAGTTCCGTCAGGTTGTCTGCAACTTTTTTAATATTGGAAACGCCTAAACCTGTGTCAATGAGAACAGCACGCTTTTTTCCGCACAGAAGATAGCAATGTGTTTCTTCCCAATGTTTGTATTCACTGACAGCAAAGGTATCTGGGTCTATTTGTTCTACGGTAAACCAATTCTCCATTTTATTCCTCCTGCATTCGTTTGCGGATAACTTTCCTCATTCCCGAACCGCAAAATTCATGGGGAATAAGTTTGAAGCCAAGTTTCTCATAAAAAGATTCTTTTCCCTTTTCTGCAATCAACTGTATGCTGGCTCGTCCTCCATCCGGCAACTCCCTGTACACATATCCTATAAGCATATTGATAATTCTGGTTCCAATCCCTTTTTTCTGATAAGCAGGATCGACTACAAGATCAGCTATCATAAAATACATACCATCGCCTATCAATCTTCCCATACCAATAGCCTGATTATTTTCAAAAACGGTTACTGTATACAGACTCTTGTTCAGTGCTGTCAGCGTCTGTTCTTTTGAAAAAATAACCCAGCCAACGCTTCCCCTTAATTGGCAATAATCTTCATAACATAGGGTATTTTCCCGATAATCCATGTGCTGTCCTCCACAAATTCGATGTTTACTTTATGAATTTGATTCATCCACGCCATATCATTTAATACTCCCCGGTGGCCTCATAATATGCTTCCGATGCCGGCTGGCTCCAGCTGGTCTTATCTCCTGCGGTCACCTGGCCGGTGGTCATGTCCACGGCGTAGAAATTCAGAATGGAAGTATTGTCCAGCTGGTTGCCCTGGGAATCGTAATGCTCCTGATAGTAGACAAACAGCTGGCATTTTCCATTCTGTGATTTCCGGTCATAGACCAGTGTTTCCCGGGCCACAACCGGCTGCTCCTGGAAAGTGGTTTCATAGCTGTCCAGAACGATATAAAGATTTCCCTTGGCGTTATAGGTTTCCTGGTAAGTTTTTCCCTCCGGTTCAAAGACTGCCTCATAGATGGCCCGGGCAGCATTTTCCGGAATGGAAAGAGAGCCGGAGGCATCGCCGGCGGCCTGGGTGACGTCCGGTCCGGCATCTGCCTTTTCCGGGTTGTCATTCCCATTGTACCCGGTTTCTCCCTGCGTATTGTCTTCCATATCCTGTTCGGCGGCCCCGCTGCCATCCGGCATGTTCGGATTTTCCTCCGGTGTCACTGTGATTATCGGTGAGGGGGAACTGTCCTCCGTCTGCGTGTCCGCCTCCCCATTTGTCGTCCCGAAATCTTCATAGCGGCTGTCCGCCTGACTGGTCACGGAAGTCAGCGGCTCCCGGGCAAAAAAGGAAACGGGAGCGCAGTAGTACCAGCTGGCATCAGGGAAAGAGGTTTCATAAACCTTCAGATAACCGGTATCCAGCACTTCCTCGTAATCCAGATGAATCAGATGCATTGCCTCAAGATAACCGCCCAGGCAGACGGCGGCCAGCAGATAAACGGCAAAAAAGATTTTGCAGAATATCCGGACGGGTCTCAGATCGTATTTCTTTTTCAGCCACCGGTACAGGCAGACCAGCAGAACGCCGCCCGCCGGGAAGGGCAGAAGACAGATCCAGAAAAATCCCAGGGACGATATCCCGGCCCGGTATTCCAGCCCATGCTGCGCCAGGAGGCTCTCGCCCAGAAGATAGACGGTCAGAACCAGGACATATAGGATAAGAAAAAGGATCAGAATGAGTAATTTCCTGTATTTTCGCAGCAACGAAGAACACCTTTCTTTCATTTCCACAACACATGGATAAATAAAAATTCAAAAATGATTATAGCATGCTCTTCATGACTTTTAAAGATTTCGGTTTGTCACCCCGCGCCTTGCGTCAAAAAAACAGTTTTCCGGGCAGGAATTCGGGAAAATGGCGCGGAATAAAACAGGTAAAGGGGAAAAGCATACCGGAGGTGAGAATTTTGAATATCAGAGAGAATCAGGAAGAGAAGGAGTACCGCAATCTGAGTCCCTTTGCGTCCCACAGCAGGGATTCCAGGGGGCGGCAGCGCAAAGAGCAGGAATGTGACATCCGAACCTGTTATCAGCGGGACCGGGACCGGATCATTCATTCCAAAGCGTTCCGGCGGCTGAAGGACAAGACCCAGGTGTTTCTGGCGGCCCAGGGGGATCATTACCGGACCCGGTTGACCCACACCCTGGAGGTTTCCCAGACAGCCCGGACAGTGGCCAAAGCGCTGGAACTTAACGAAGATCTGGTGGAGGCCATTGCTCTGGGCCATGATCTGGGCCATACGCCCTTTGGCCATTCCGGGGAGGCGGCGCTTAATGAAATCTGTCCGCTGGGATTTGCCCATTACAAACAGAGCCTGCGGGTGGTGGATCTGCTGGAAAAGGGCGGGGAGGGCCTGAATCTTTCCTGGGAGGTGCGGGACGGCATCCTGAATCACCGGACAGCGGGTTCCCCGTCCACCCTGGAGGGGCAGGTGGTCCGCTACTGTGACAAGATTTCCTATATTCACCACGATATGGACGACGCGGAACGGGCCGGTATTTTCAGTGAGGACGATATTCCCATCACCCTGCGGGTGGTGCTGGGGGATTCCTGCCGGGAACGGCTCAACACCATGATCCATGACATTGTCAGCAACAGCGCCGGAAAAGACCGGGTGCAGATGTCCGCGGAGGTGGAGGAAGCCATGCGGATGCTGCGGAAGCTGATGTTCCAGAACGTGTACCGGAACCCCGAGGCCAAGAAAGAGGAGGAGCGGGCGAAGCGGATGCTCAAGGAGATGTATCTGTATTACTGTGAACACCCTCGGGAAATGTCTGCGGAGTATCGGGAGTTGATTGACCGGGGAGAGGCACTGGAGCGGGTGGTGTGCGATTACATATCCGGTATGACGGATCAGTATTCCATGGCAAAATTCAAAAAGATTTTCATGCCGGCTGCCTGGGCGGTTTACTGAACCGGCGGAGGACAGAACATCGGGGAAAGGAAGAATTCCGGAAAAAGAAGAATTGTGAGGAAAAAATAAAAAGAAAAAAGGAAATCAGAGGCGGATGTGGAATAATATAATCGGAGGAAAATTGAAATTATGCGTTATTCGGAAGACCTGATTGAAGAGATACGGATGAAAAACGATATCGTGGACGTGATTTCCGGTTATGTGAAGCTGCAGCGGAGAGGAAGCTCCTATTTTGGACTGTGTCCGTTTCACAACGAGAAGTCGCCGTCGTTTTCTGTCAGCCCGGACAAGCAGATGTATTACTGCTTTGGCTGCGGGGCGGGGGGGAATGTCTTTACATTTCTGATGGAATATGAGAATTTTTCCTTCGTGGAGGCGGTAAAGGCTCTGGCCCAGCGGGCGGGTGTGGAGCTGCCCAGCCTGGAGTATTCCCGGGAGGCGAAGGAGCAGGCCGACCTGCGCAGCGCGCTTCTGGAAATCAATCGCCAGGCGGCAAAGTATTATTATTACCTTCTGCGTCAGCCGGTGGGAAAACAGGGAATGGAATATCTGAAGGGACGGCAGCTTTCTGAGGAAACCATTCACCGGTTTGGTCTGGGATATTCGGATCGGTTCAGCGACAACCTGTACCGGTATCTGAAAAAAAAGAACTATTCCGATGAGCTTTTGCGGCAGTCCGGACTTTTCAATGTGGATGAAAAGAAGGGAATGTACGATAAGTTCTGGAACCGGGTGATTTTTCCCATTATGGATGTGACCAACCGGGTTATCGGCTTCGGCGGACGGGTGATGGGGGATGGAAAACCCAAGTATCTGAACTCGCCGGAAACAAAGATTTTTGACAAAAGCCGGAATCTGTACGGCCTGAATTTCGCCAGGACGTCCAGAAAGAAAAATCTGATCATCTGCGAGGGCTATATGGATGTGATCTCCATGCACCAGGCGGGGTTCAATAATGCGGTGGCTTCCCTGGGAACAGCGCTCACTTCTCAGCAGTGCAGTCTGCTGAAGCGGTATGCGGATGAGGTGCTGATCATCTACGACAGTGACGAGGCGGGAGTGAAAGCGGCGCTGCGGGCGATTCCCATGCTGAAGGAGGCGGGACTTGCCACAAAAGTGATCAATCTGAGCCCGTATAAGGACCCTGACGAATTCATCAAAAACATGGGACGGGAAGCCTTTGAAGAACGGCTGCAGAATGGCACCAACAGTTTCCTTTTCGAACTGAAGGCCATGGAGAGCCGGTTTGACATGGCGGATCCCCAGGGGAAAACGGATTTTTACCGGGAGGCGGCGGGAAAGCTGCTGCGGTTCGAGGACGAGCTGGAGAGAAAGAACTATATCCAGGCGGTAGCCGACACCTATGGAATCGCGCCGGAAGATCTGAGAAAGATGGTGAACCGGCTGGCCCTTCGCGGAGCGGGAATCCCGGATCCGGTAAGGCCCAGGTCCGGTATCCGCAAGAGTCAGGAGAAGGAAAACGGATATGAGATGTCGCAGAAACTGATGCTCACCTGGCTGACCTCCTATCCGCAGATTTTTGATCAGATTGACCGGTATATCAGTCCTGCGGATTTTACCAAGCCGCTGTACCATCAGGTGGCCGAGATGCTCTTTGAACAGCACGCCAACGGGGAAGTGAATCCTGCAAGACTTCTGAATCGTTTTGCGGACAGTGAGGAGCAGAAGGAAGTGGCGGCGGTTTTCAATGCCCGGATTCCTCTGGAAACAGAGGAGGAACGGAGGGGAGCGCTGCTGGATGTCATCTGCCGTCTGAAGGAGGACAGCATCGCCCACCGGACGGCAGCCCTTGCGCCTACCGATCTTCAGGGCCTGATGAATCTGATGCAGGAGAAGAAAGAGCTGGAAACGCTCCGCTCCGGTAAGCTGGTGCTGCGTATTCAGGAGCCGGACGGCGGACACGGCGCATGAGAAAGGGCGGTTTTCCGGGGGGAAAGCTGCCGGCGGCATGGCAGAAATATGGGAAAGCAGAACGGGTGTTTTGCATATTTCTTCTCATAGAGGATAAAATATAAGCAAGTTATGGAAGGATGGAAAACAAATGGAAATGGATAAAGCCCAGTTTGCCGAAAAACTGAAAGCACTTCTGGATTTGGCAAAGAAGAAAAAAAATG
>DVIN01000027.1 GCA_018711275.1 Candidatus Pullilachnospira intestinigallinarum | reverse complement strand
TACAGCGTTCCAGCATTTATTACTGTGACCCGATGCAGAGCGGGCAGAAAGGCGGGCTGGAGCAGGCACACACGATGCTCCGGATGGTTCTGCCGAAAGGCACCAGTTTTGAGTTCCTCACACAATGGGATGTCAATCTGATCGTGAACCATATCAACTCTACTCCCAGGGAAAGCCTGGATGGGAGAACACCATACAGCGTTGCATTGGAAACACTTGGAAGAGAGGTCCTAAACGCATTTCAGCTTAGGCCGATTGCCCCGGATGAGGTAAATCTGACACCTAAGCTGATCCGCTTTAACCACTAATCAACTGATCGAAATCTGCTGTCAGACTGGAGGTAAACAGTTCACATTTTTTAGATGTGGCCGGTGGAATTCAGTCTAGCACACTGTTTTTCAGTGGTCCGTTTCCCATGCCCAGAAATCAAGTATTTTTCGATGAGTTGAGCTAATTATAGCAGAAAACAGGATATTTTGCTCAAAAATCTTCTGCAAAATCGGTAAAAAGCAAAGTGTGGTGGAATTTAACTCTGCACTGGAATTTAAAATTTCAAGTTAGCTTGAAACAGGAATCCGTAAAATACCATAACCCTTACCCGCAAAAATCGGGCAGGAAAATCCTGCCCGTATTTTCTAATACATTGAATAGGTATCGCTGATATATTCTTTTATTTCCTCCATCCTGGGATTTCCCGGTGAATTTCCAAAAGCTCCGTCATGCATAAAGCGCTCCGCCGATTTCATACAGTCTTCCAGCGTATAGCCGGAATCTTTTATGGATTTGATGTTCAGCTCTCTCATCAGGTCTATCACTTTCTGCGCCAGTTTTTTTGCCAGCTGCATGGTATCCGTATGCTCATCGAAGGAAACATCCATGGCTTCGGCCACGATTTCCAGATTGGAACGTTCTCCGTATTTTGCCGTGTAGATCATCACCCCCGGCAATCCCCAGGCACATCCCAGGCCGTGGGGAATATGATGCATCGCCCCGAAGGTCTGGGCAAAGCTATGTCCGATCTGACAGCCGCAGGCGGAGATGGCCATCCCGCCCAGATTGGCCGCCAGCGACATCTGCTCCCTGGCTGTTGCATTTTTCGGTTCTCTCACCGCCGCCGACAACCAGCGCATGGTCAGGCGGATTCCTTCCTTTCCGAAAATATAACCGTAGGGGTTGTAATTGCGGTTGGTGATGGCTTCCACACAGTGTGCCAGCACATCCATCCCTGTGGCCGCCGTGGTTCCCGCCGGAACGGAATAGGTCAGCGCCGGATCCACGATGGCCAGATCCGGTTTATACACCGGCATTTCCTTGGCTCCGGTCACCACATCCCCGATCACCGCCCACTGGGACAGCTCGCTGCCCGTCCCGGAAGTGGTGTTCAGCGTGATCAGCTTCATTTCATGGGCGTCCTCTTCGATATGATAATAATCCCGGATGGTCGTCCCATGCTGGCTGATGATGATCCCCACCGCTTTGGCCGTATCCAGCGTACTGCCGCCGCCCACAGCCACGATTCCGTCGATTCCATGTTCTCTTACGAAAGCCGCGCCTTCGTCGCAGATATCACTGGGGGCGTCTGCCTTGCATTTGTCAAAGACAAACACTTCCAGTTCTTCCTCTTTCAGTACGTCGATCACCTGCGTAGCCACATTGAAATCACAGAGAGCTTTCTCGGTACACACCATCACCCTGTGCATTCCCAGTTCTTTCGCCTTTTTCCCCGTCTCCTTTAATGCTCCCGTTCCAAAGAGGGTGGGACAAAACGTATTCCATACATAAACGCTCATAATCAGACTCCTTTATTTTCCAAACAACTGCTTCGTATAGTCCAGCACTGCTTCCAGATCATATCCATACAGATGATACAGCTCCTCAGCATTTCCGAATCCGGGATACACCTGGGGTATACCAAAGCGCTTAAAAGATTTCAGCGATATGCCGTGATCACATAAGGTATCCGCCACCGCGCTGGCCAGCCCGTTTTTCATCAGATGGTCTTCCCAGACGATGATCCGTCCCGTCTCCCGCGCTGCTTTCAACACCATTTCCTCATCCAGCGGCTTTACGGTAAACATATCAATAACGCGAACGCTGACGCCCAGTTTTGCCGCTTCCTCATGGAGTTGCAGCGCGTCAGACACCATCTCGCCGCAGGCGATAACTGTCAGATCTTCCCCTTCTTTTGCCATATAGCCTTTCCCGATCTCAAATCCGGTATCTGCCGGATAAAGAATACGGTTCTCTTTTCCAGGATCGATCCGGATGGAAAGGGGGCCTTCGTAATCCAGACTCTTTTCGATAATCTGGCGAAGCTGCACCGGATCAGAAGCCGCACAGACCGTCATATTGACCAGCGAGGAATACAAAGCCATATCCTCCATGGCATAGTGGGTGGAACCTCCGTTTCCCGTCAGTCCCGCGTAGTTGGCGATGATCCGCACCGGCAGATTGGGATAACAAACGTCTGTGCGCACCTGCTCCAGTGCCCGCATGCTCATAAAAGGCATCATACCGATGATAAAGGGGATATTTCCGTCATATGCCAGTCCGGCCGCGACGCCCACCACGCTCTGTTCCGCGATACCAGTGTCGATGAAACGATCCGGATACTTTCCTTTAAAATCATTGCAGCCAAAGCCGATATCCGGCGTCAGCAGCCAGACTCTGTCATCCTTTCCCCCCAGGTTTGTGATCGTATCCCCCACCACAGACCGGGCAGAATTATATTCCTCCAGCGTATAGGATTGCTTCATTTCACTGCTCCTTTCTTTGCTGTTCCCTGGCAGCATCCAGTTCCGCCAAAGCAGTTTCCAGATCCTTCTCATTGAGACTGCCCGCATGCCATTTGATCTGCCTTTCCATAAAGGAGATTCCCTTTCCTTTTACGGTATTGGCAATCACCACCGTCGGAATCTGCGCATCAGCGTTTTCCAGTGAATCCAGCGCGTCTGTCACCTGCTCCATATCGTTGCCGTCCTCAATTTCCACCACGTTCCATCCGAATGCTTTCCATTTGTCTGTATAAGGATCCATGCAAATGGATTCCTCAGAAAAACTGGTCATCAGCTGTCGGTTGCGATCTACCACCGCCACCAGATTGCCCAGCTTTTGTGCTCTGGCCGTCATAGCCGCTTCCCAGACAGATCCCTCACAGGTTTCCCCGTCGCCCATCATACAGAACACACGGTGGTTCTGACCTCTTTGTTTCGCTGACGCCGCAAGACCTGCGGCGATGGCCAGGCCGTGCCCCAGTGATCCGGTAGAAACGTCCAGCATGGGAAGATGCGTCTTGCAGGGATGCTGTCCGAATTTACTTCCCGCCTGGCCGTAGGTTTCACAGATTTCTTCATAGGAAAAGAACCCTTTTAAGGCCATCACGATGTACATGCAGGCTGCTCCGTGGCCTTTGCTTAAGATAAAGCGGTCCCGCTTTGGATCCTCTTCCATTTCCGGTCCCACCTTCATGGTATGGTGAAACAGGCAGGTCAGCACATCCATCATGGACATATCCCCGCCCATATGGATATTTCCGCCGTAGCTGCCGCACAGTTTACACAGATTCACCCTGGCCTGCCAGGCAAGATCCCGCAGACGCAGCACTTCCGTTTTTTCTGCCATCTTCTCTCTCCTCCCCTTACAGATCCATGGACACAAAGATCTTTCCGCACTGATAACTGGCTGCCAGATCCAGCGCTTCCTGATACCGGGAAGCCGGGATCACATGGGTCAGAATTTTCTCCAGCGGAAGAATTCCCGATTCGATGATCTGTCCCACTTTTCTCATATAATATTTCCCCAGAAAACCGGAGTGAAGTTCCACCTCTTTTTTCAGAAGTGTTCCCACTTCGATCTGCGGCCGCGCCAGTTCATCATGTCCATACTGAAGCACCTTTCCTCTGGGGCGGACATAATCGATACAGTCCTGAATCAGCGGGCCCACCGCTTCGATACAGTGATCCACTCCCAGTCCCTCTGTCTCCTCCGATACCACTTTCCCCACATCTTCCGTATCCGGATTCACCACTTTCGTGGCGCCGATTTCCAGCGCCTTATTCCGGCGGTATTCCACCGGATCCGAGACGATGATCTTCCGGCAGCCGCTGGCTTTTAAAAGCGCCGTAAACATCAGGCCGATGGGGCCGGCGCCCAGCACACAGGCCGTATCTCCCACGTGAACATTAAGCTTTTCAATGGCATAGCCGCATCCCGCCAGAGGTTCCGCCAACCCCATCAGTTCCGGTTTCGTATCCGGCCCTACTTTATAAGCGAACTTTGCTGGAAGAACCGCATATCTGGTAAGGCCGCCGTCCGCAAATACTCCCATGGAAAGGGCCTGTCCTTCAAACTGGGAATCCGCTCCGATAAACACATTTTCACAGGCTTCCGGCAGTCCGGCCAGACAGTTGTCACAGTATCCGCAGGGGCCGTGAGGATCGATGATCACTTTATCCCCTATCTTCAGATTTGTGACCGCGCTTCCTACCTGCTCCACCTCGCCGCAGAATTCATGGCCGAAGATAATATCCTCCTTGCAGGGGTGCTTCTGCGGCGTGGCAAAGATATTCACGTCTGTGCCGCAGATGGCGCAGCCGTATATCTTTATCCGGATATCGTCACAGTGACGGATTTCCGGTATGGGTCTCTCCTCATAGGCGAAAGTCCCCGGTCCTTTATAAATAATCGCTTTTTGCATCTTAGTCATATTGTTATGCCTCCTGACCCTCTCTTTTCATATTCAGTCCAGTTCCACCCATCTGGAATTATTCTGCGCGCTTTCTATCACCGCGTGGAAGAATTTCACGCCGCTGACGCCCGCATCCACATCCGGAAAATCCAGATCCTCCCCGGTGGGAACTTCTCCGTTTTTCCGTTTCAGGATCGTGTCAATGACACTTTTGTAGATATTGGCGATGGCAATATAGTATCCTTCCGGATGGCCAAAGGGAATGCGGGACAGTGCGCCGGCGGGAACATCGATGCCATCCCCTCCCCGGCTTAAGATTCTGGGGGCTTCCCCTTTTTTCGCAAAACGCACTTCGTCCGGTTTCGTCTGTTTCCATTCCAGCGAGCCCTTCGTTCCGTAGATACGCAGGTTGATCTCATTGGGAGAACCGCAGGCTACCTGGGAAAACCAGTAAGCTCCGTGAGCTCCGTTATCATATTCCAAAATGATGTTGTCGTTGAGATCCAGTTTTTTTCCGAAAGTATCCGCCGTCGCCAGCAGCCGTTTTACCTTCAGACCCGTTACATAATTCACCAGATGCTCCACATGGGTTCCGTCATCGGCACAGGTGTTGGAAATACCGCTGTATTTGGGATCGGTACGCCAGATCCTGGTATTCACCTGCTCTGTCTCTTCCAGAAGATCCAGGAAACAGCCTTCCAGATAGTCTGCATTTACCGCGATAATCTCACCGATATCCCCTCTGGCGATCATCTGTTTCATCACTTTGCACATCACGTAGCCGGAATAACAGTAATCTACGGCAAAGATCAGATCTTTTTCCTTTGCGATTCTGGCCAGATCTTCCGCTTCCTCCACCTTCAGCGTCAGCGGTTTCTCACAGACCACGTTGATGCCGTTTTCCAGAAAAGCCTTCGCCGCCGAATAGTGAACGAAGTTCGGGGTGCAGATGGAAACGAAATCGATCTTTCCCGCCTCTGCTTTTGCCATTTCTTCCGCGTCGTAGTACACCCTGGATTTATCCACATGGTAATATTCGGCACACTCATCGTTCAGCTCATCGATGGCGGAAAAACATCCGCACACCAGTTTTGCTCTCGGATCCAGACCAAGCGCTTTGCGGTGACACTCTCCGATCAGCGCCTTTAAGTCTCCTCCTACCATTCCATACGTTACTTCTTTCATCATCCTTTTTCCTCCTCTGCCTTCCTTTTATTGAAACAACTCGATTATCTTTTTCAGAACCCCAAATCCCTCTTCCGCCTCTTTCTTTGGAAAATACTCGAAACAGACCGTACCTTCGTATCCTCTTTTCTTCAATTCCCGGCACAGATAGTCAAAATTGATCTCGCCGGTTCCCGGCTCATGACGGTCCGGCGCATCCGCAAGGTGAAGGTAGGGCACGATGTCCATGTTTTCCACAATATTCGACAGCAGATTGCCGTGCATGATCTGCATATGGAACACATCGCAGAGCAATCTGATGTGATCGGAATCCACCGCCCGCACGATATCCGCCCCCGCGGCCGTATCCGTCACGGACATGCCGGCGTCCGCTCCCGCATTGCAAAGCGGCTCCAGCAGCGCAGTGATCCCTGCTTTTTCCAGCATCGGCGCGATGGTTTCCAGATTGTGCACGATATTGGCCGTCATGGCCTCCCGGCTGTATCGGTCACGAAAATCCGCACATCCTTCCGGTGTGAAATGATTTGGAAACAGAATCAGAGTATCGCAGTCCAGCTGCTTTGCCGCCTCGATGGATTTTCCGATCCAATCCACATATTCTGCACGATGCTCCCGGTCGCACAAAGACCACTCTTTTGTCGCCGAGAAGGCTTTCACCTTTGTCCCGCATTCTTCACAGGTCTTTTTTATCCGGTTCAGATCCCGGTCATCCCAGCTCCAAAACTCCACCCCGTGAAATCCTGCCGCGCTGACTTTTCTGATTTTTTCACAGATATCCGCCCCCGGATACAGCGGTTCGATATTTATCGCAAAATCAACCATAATGAAACTTCCTTTCTTGTACTTCACTGTCTCTTTGCTTATAATGATATTGTACCGGTTCTTCCTTGGGCTTTCAGTCAGTTTTATATCAGATAATATAACAATCCTCTCATAATTATGAAAGAATCGTTACATATAACAGGAAAGGAGATCCGATTATGGAACGAAAAACCATCAATCACGCCACCATGGAAACCCTGACCCATCCCAACCGGATGTTCCCTCTCTCCGAATTTGTCGATCAGTTTGACACCTTTCCGGACGGCGGATTCCCCAGCCACTGGCATGAAGAACTGGAACTGCAGATCATTCTCTCCGGAAGCGTCTGTTACCGGGTAAACGGAACCTCCTACACCCTGGAAGAGGGATGCGCCATCTACATCGCGCCGGAAGCGATCCATCAGGCCAGACAGCTTACCCCCGGCGCCATCGGTTACAACGTGGTACTCTCCCCCAGACTTCTGACCGGCGTCATGCAGCAGGCACACTGTGAACGGTATGCCCTTCCCCTTTCCACCGGCCGCCCGGATGCTCTGCTCATCACACCGGAACAAAAAGAGAGTCACCGGATCCTGGAATTTCTAAGGCGGATGTACTACACAGACAGCACCCTCCCCACCTATGAACTTTTCCTTCTGGAACAGCTGATCGGCGTATGGCGGAATCTCCTGGCTCTTTTCCCCGCACAGCCGGATCAGCCCGATGACCGGACATTGCATCTGAGGGAACAGCGTATGAAGGTCATGCTGGATTACATCCATCGGAATTATACTCAGCCTATCTCGGTGGAAGACCTGGCCTGTGCCGCCGCAATCAGCCAGAGCGAATGCTTCCGCTGTTTTGCGGAACTTTCCCAGGTCACTCCGGTGGAATATATCAATCAGTTCCGGCTGCTGCAGGCTTCTCAGCTTCTGGCCGCCACAAACCGTTCCATGGCGGATATCTGTTTCTCCACCGGTTTTAACAACACCAGCTATTTCTCAAAAAAATTCAAGGCGCAGTACGGAATGACGCCCGGGGAATACAGAAGAAAGAAAAAATGAACATAAAAAATCCAGAACCCTGCCCTCACAGAGACAAGTTCTGGATTTTATTATGGGTTGTATATGCCTGATCTCCTTGAAGTTTTTATCCAAAAACGAAAAGCGGCGGATTAGCCTCTTTTTCTCATCCCAGCTTCTCCATTATTCATTTTCCAATATCCATTTTTCCGCTTTCTTCCGTTTTACGTCTTTCTCCAGCATAGCAAGATCTTCGCCAAAAAACCGATATACCAGTTCTAACGCACAATTCTGTCGCTCTGCCATAGCGGCAGCTTCTTTTTTTAGTTCATCCCGAGTGACCGAAAAATCTTGCCTGACAATAATATCCTTAATAACCAGATCGTATTTCGCTTCATAATAAGCAGCATCAAAAAGTTCATCCTTCATCTCTTCCAGTTCTCCATACGGATCCAGATGATGTCCTCCCCCGGTAAGGGTAAGCTGATTTTTCAGCATACCCGCGTACTCGCTGCGGATAGAATTGAAAGCGTCGTCCTGCGGGGGTATGTCAATGGCTTTTTCCGCTTCCTCCCGTTGCGTCCCCTGATTGATAAAGGAAAGCTGCACCGATACGGAAGCGTCAAAGTAGTTGAGGAAATCGCACCAGTTTTCAAAAATGGCGGTCTTGTCGTCGCTGCCCGCAAGCTGATAGTTAATGTCCTCAAATGCGATACTTTTGGAATACTTCTTATCCGTTACCCGGCAGATACCGTCCGGGTACATCTGCAAGTAGGGAATGGTCTGCTGCGCGGTGTGGGCTTTCCCGTCGCCCTTTGCCTGCCGTATCAGGGCTTCAAT
>DVIN01000026.1 GCA_018711275.1 Candidatus Pullilachnospira intestinigallinarum | reverse complement strand
CAGCTGGCGCAGCATATCCACAATTGCTTCCTGACTGCCTCGGTCAGGACCGGATCTGTGCCAGTCAAGAATTTCATTGATTTCCTGTTTTTCCTCCATTTTCCTGATCTCCTTTCCGTCAGATCCCGTGTCGTTCCGTCTTCGCTGTCCCGCCGCCCTTCCGGCGGAATACCGGAGTATTTCTTATTTTTCCTGAATCCTCTTCAGTGCCGTGCTGAACTTGATGGGATTTCCATACATCAGCGTACCAAACCGGAAGATCTTCGCCGCCAGAAATCCGGCGCCCACGCAGAAGACCGCCAGAATCAATCCGGACACTACAATCTCCCACATGGATACGCTGCCCATGGCAATCCGGATCAGCATACCGTTGCTGGAGGTAAACGGAACAAAAGAAGCCACCCGCATCAGCAGACCGTCGCTGTCATTCATTCCGAAGATGGCGATGAAGAAGGAAACCAGATAGATCATGGTCAGCGGCATGGCCGCCTTGCTGATATCTTCTGTTTTTGACACCAGGGCCCCCAGCATGCCGAATCCGAAGGCGTACAGCAGATAGCCCATCATACCGAACACCGCAAAGGCCGCCCACACCGGCATGGGAATCTGAAACAGCACATCCAGCAGGCCGCCCCAGCTGTCCCGGAAAATCTGGTACGTCCCCACGGCACTTCCCAGAATCAGCACGCACTGGATCAGTCCCGCAATGGCTCCCGCCAGCACCTTTCCGAAAATCAGGCTGTTGCTGTCCACGCTGGTCACCAGAATCTCAATGGCCCGGTTGCTTTTCTCCGAGGTCACGGAGGTGGCGATCATCTGCCCGTAGAAAATCAGCAGGAAATACAGAATCATGATCAACATGTAAGTATACGCGTAATTTCCCACACTGTCCTTTCCCAGAATCCGGGTTTCCGACGCCGGCTGAGACCGGTACAGCGTCTCCACTTCCTGGGCGTTGACGCCCTGGGCCTCCAGAGCCTGCGTCCTCCACAGAGTTGCCGCAGCCTGGGAAAAAGTGGCATCCAGGGTATCGGACATGGAACGGTTCTCCACCACATAGGTGTAGTTCATCAGATCCTCCACGATGAATCCTGCCCGGGCTGTCCCGTCTGTCACCGCATCTTCCACCTGGTTTTCATCGCTGCACTCCAGCCATTCAATATTCATACCCATAGCCTGAGAAAGCGCCTGGGGATCGGCAATACTTCCGTTCACATCGTACAGCGCCAGCGTTTCCGTCTCCTGGCTGCTTTCACTGCCAGAATTGCCGGAAGCAGAATTGTCCGAATCACTGCCGCCTCCTCCCAGAATCACTCCCGGTATGGCGATGATTCCCACCGCCAGAACGATCAGTACGATGGTGGTCAACAGAAAGCTTTTATTTTTAAAGTAGTTGTTCAGCTCAAATTTCAGTACGGTCAGAAACTGTTTCATGCCTGGTCACCTGCCCTTTCCACAAAAATTTCCGTCAGAGATGGCTCATAATTTCCAAACTCCTCCGGAATCAGCTTTTTCTCCAGCAGGCCGGCCAGCAGACGTTCCCTGGTGCAGCCCTCTTTCATTTCCACAATCACCTGATCCTTCCGACGTCCCGTCACCCGGATCAGATCCCCCAGCTGCTCCTCCAGAAGCTGCTCCGGGTGCTCCATGCCGGCTTCCAGTCCGATCACCAGCCGGTTATGGCCGTACTCCCGTTTGATCTGATCCAGATTCCCCGACAGCACCACTTCGCCGTGGTTGATCAGCACGATATCCTCACAGAACTCCTCCACATAGCTCATCTGATGGCTGGAAAAAATCACCAGTTTTCCGTCCTGAATCTGCTCCCGGATCACATCCTTCAGAATCTGGGAATTCACCGGATCCAGACCGCTGAAAGGCTCGTCCAGAATCACCAGATCCGGGCTGCACACCAGGGTCTGGGCCAGCTGCACCTTCTGCTGATTTCCTTTGGACAGTGTCTCCAGTTTTCGCTGGGCGTATTCCTCCACACCCAGACGTTTCAGCCACCGCTGGGCCTGCTGCCTGGCCATCTTCCGGTCGCTGCCCCGCAGCTGGGCCAGATAAACCAGCTGCTCCAGCACGCCTTTTTTCGGATACAGTCCCCGTTCCTCCGGCAGATATCCGATCCGGAAATCCTTCGGATGGAAGGGCTTCCCGTCCACTGTGACAGATCCGCCGCTGGCCCGGAACACATCCATCAGAATCCGGATCGTCGTAGTCTTTCCGGCGCCGTTTCTTCCCAGAAGCCCCAGCGCCCTGCCGCTCTCGATGGAAAAGGAAATGCCGTGAAGCACTTCCTTTTCCCCAAAACTTTTTCGCAAGTCCTTTACTTCAAGTTTCATAGTAGATTCCTTTCTCCTCATTGTATGGACAATTTCCGGTACCAATATATCATTTGCCGAGAAAGGAATCAACAAAATTTGGATATATAATTCTTAAGATTCGGGACAGTGGAAGGCTGAAGTGTTACTAAGATTCCTTTATCCAGACATTATATTCCAAAAAATTCCTTCACCATCTCCGGAAGCTTCCCGACGGGATAGCGGAAGCTTGCGCTCACGGATTCTCCCTGTTCATTGACGCCTTCCACATATACGAAAATATTCTCTTCAAATTTATCCCTGGAAGCCATCAGCCAGTAATTCTGATCCCATACCAGATTCTGACGAACCGCTTCAATGTCCTCCGGCGTTTCCGCCAGCAGAACCGTCTCCGTGGCTGTACTGTCTGTCTGCCAGGCGTCTGTCTCTGAATAATCCGGATAATACTCCACCGTAATTCGGGTAATCCGGATGTCTTTCATTTCAGGATCCGGCACAAATCCCCGGTCTTTCAAAAGCGCCAGCGTCTCTGTAAAGTTACTGTTGATAGGCATATCACTGCCGATCGGAGCCCATCCGGGCAGACTGCACAGACTGATCAGGGCCACAGGGGGCTCCTGCATCTGTTCGTAGGTCATGGATGCCAGTTCCTTCTGATAGGTCCGGACCAGCTGCATCCGCTCCTCCTGGCTCATCTGTCTAAGATTCACTGTAGTGCCGGGGTCCCTTACCATTTCGATGCCGATATCCGCAGCATCCATATTCAGCGCCGGCCAGATGGCGGTCCGGTAAGCCTCCTCCTGATACAAAGCTTCCTCGGCATCCTGCATGCCGGACACCGGAAGACGATAGTATCTCCGCTTTTCCTGACCATTCTTCAGCCGGTAGATAACGGTGGCGAAATCGTATTCTCCTTCCGATGCGCCGTTCTTTGCGATATCCACCCCCTGACGTGCCAGCTGGTATATAGGAGAAAAATCCTCCAGCTGACCATTTTCGTCCAGCCAGTCACTCATATTTTCTGCCTCCCCGTTTTCATCCATAAGCCCATACCAGGAGGAATAGCAGACCGCCATGGAAGCGATCCGGCTCTCCTGGGGCAGAAAGGTATCATAACCGCCCAGATCCATCTGAAACCAGACGCCAACAGCCGCCGTCACCAGAACCGCGATGCCGGTACACAATTTATGATCCAGCAGATGTTTTCTGTCAAAGTGATAAATCATCTCAATAACAATGCTGCATACCGCCACCGTGAAGACAACACCGAACCAGAACCAACCGTCTCTGGCTCCGGCGCCGCTTGCGTCTCCCAGCGTCCGGAAAAAAAGTCCTCCGGCCAATCCCAGTACCGGAAGAAGGGCCAGCTTGATAATTCCCTCCGTCCGGGGAAACACCAAAGAACGGCCCGCGCCTTCGGAGGGCCGGATTTTTGCCAGCCACAAGGCCAGCATTCCCATGGCCGCACCGGCAGCCACGGTACAAAGAAGCGGCTCCCACCACTGATTTTTCATGGCATAACCCCAGAAATTTGCATCCAGGCCGCTTATACCGATTCGCCTGCACAGTGCCGCCAGCCCGTAGGCCGGTGACAGATACCGGAACACTGCCGCCACCGCAGTGGTTCCCCCGGAAGTACCGCTGTAGGTTTCATAAAATATTCCAGGCAGCGCCAGCAGAAGCTGCACCAGTCCCGGCAGATAGACCAGCAGCACCACGCTTCCCAGAATCCCCGTCAGCAGCTTTCCGGTCAGCAGCATGGCCACCGCCGCGAAAAAATAAACTGCCAGGAAAACTATCAGGTGTACTGCCATCGCCGCCAGGCTCACCAGCGGCAGATCCGGCGAGTAAATTCCCTGGAAAATCCCCACCAGATTTGCCAGCACCAGATTCACCGCATAAGGAATCACAAACAGCAGCACCGACGCTGTGGTCTCCGCCAGAAAAATCTTCTCCTTTTTCACCGGAAGACTGTGAACCATATCCAGTTTCCGGGAAGAATGCAGGTAAGAAAGTCCCGTCCAGGCCGCCAAAAGCGCGCCACCCGCCACGGTCAGAGCCGTCAGCGGATTTCCCCCTGCCAGAAATGCCCGCAGGCCGTTTCTCATTTCCTGCAGAATATTCTGGACATCCGTGACCTGCATGGCTGCCATGGTATCCGCATTGCGGTAGAATTCCAGCATGGCCGTCAGGGGAAAGCACAGGAAAAACGCCAGCGCCAGCAGCGCGCCGTACCACGCCCGCTGTCCCATAGAATATTTCACCATTTTAGAATAAGAGATCTTTGACGTCATATCCCGCCACCTCCGTTTCACTCACAAAGATTTCCTCCAGTGTCAGAGGAATCAGCTCGGCAAATACCGGCTGTACCTGATGGATACATTCCATCACCGCCTGTTCCTCCCCCCGCACCGTCAGGGTCAGCAGCGATCCCCGCTGTTCCATCTTCACCACCTGCAGGGCAGCCAGCAGCCGTTCTTTCTGGGTTTCATCCACCGCGCACTGTACCCGGTGCAGATTGCTTTTCAGCTCTTCCACTTCCCTGGACAGCAGCATACCGCCCCGGTGCAGAAGTCCCACATGGTCGCAGATATCCTCCAGCTCCCGCAGGTTGTGGGAGGCAATCACCGGAGTAAAATCCCGGCTGATCATCTCCGCGGCAAAAATACTTTTCACCGCCTGACGCATCACCGGATCCAGTCCGTCGAAGGTCTCGTCGCACAGCAGGTATTTCGTATTAGCGCAGATTCCCAGAATCACCGCCAGCTGCTTTTTCATTCCTTTGGAAAAGGTACGGATCCTCCGTCCTTCGTCAAGTCCGAATTTTTTCACCATCTCGTGGAACCGCCCTTCATCATAACAGCTATAGTAGATGGCATAATATTTCATCATATCCGCAGGCGTGGCGTTGGGAAAATAGAAGGGATCATCCGCGATAAAAAATATCTCTCTGCGGCTGTCGGGATCCTGGTATACATTTTTTCCATCCACCAGCACCTCCCCCGTATCCGGCGCCAGTACGCCCGCCATCATCCGCAGGCAGGTACTCTTCCCGGCCCCGTTGGTTCCCACCAGTCCAAAAACGCTTCCCTCCCGGATCTGACCGCTGACATCGGTCAGCGCGGTAATATCCTCAAACTTTTTACCGATACCCTTCAATTCAATCATGCGCATCCTCCCTCCAAGATTCCTCCAGCCTGGCGTAAAATTCTTCCCGGCCGATTCCAATCTGTCTTCCCTTTTCCACCACATCGCCGAACTCCTTCCAGTAGGCTCTGCGTTTTTCCTGAAGCAGATCCTCTCCGCCGGAGACAAAATTCCCGCGCCCCTTCACCGGGTAGATATATCCCTGCTGCTCCAGGATGGCGTAAGCCTTCTGAATCGTATTGGGATTGATGGATAAATCCACCGCCAGCTTCCGCACGGAAGGCATCTGCGTATCCGCTTCCAGCACGCCCCGAAGAATCAGCATCTGAAATTTTTCCACTATCTGCTCATAGATGGGCCTTCTGTCCTGATAATCGATGACAATCAACAGCCTCCCTCCCTTTCCGTATCAAGTGTACTATTTATCTTAGTACACTTATAATATAAAAAAAAGTTCCGATTGTCAAGCTCTTATCTGGCGCCGTCTCCGGACTGACCGGCGGACAGGCGGCATACGCCATCCTGCCCTTTTGCTCCAAAGCTTCCCAACATCGACCTATATATTTCCGCAGATCCTCTCCTTGAGTACAGCCACTGCCTCCCGCAGAATATAATGAGGTACCAGCACGCTTCCTCCTGGAGCCGAAAGCCCGCAGACATCACCATAACCCTTTTTTTCGGCAATTTTCAGACTCCGGTACATATGAAAATGGTTGGTGACAATCCCCACCTTCCAGCATTTCCCCGCTTCCCTCTTCTTCAGGATTTTCAAACAAAAGATAAGATTCTCCGCCGTGCTGGTGGACTGTTCTTCCAAAATCAGCCGGTTATCAGCGATTCCATGGCTCTCCAGCCACTGTCTCATACACGCAGCTTCCGTGATCTCTTCACCGTATCCCTGTCCTCCGGAAAGGATGGCCAGCGTTTCCGGATTCTGCTTCAGATATTTTTCCGCTGTCTGCAGTCTTCCCAGAAGCGCCCGACTGGGTACCCGGCCTTTCACCTGGCAGCCCAGAATCACCAGCACATCCAGCCCTTTCTCCCCCTGCATTCTCATGGCAGACAAAACAAGTCCCGTCAGAACCAGAAAAGCTGTCACCGCCAGCAATACGAAAACTCCTGCAGTCAGCCGGAGTCCCGGGGGAATCTGCCGGACCATTTCCCGAAAGCATTCGAATTGGCCGGCCGCGGCCAACACCCAGAAGCCGATCCCCGCGGCCGGCCAGATCCACAACATGGAAACCCGCACCCCTGCGTACCGGACACAGGCCGCATAATATCCCAGACATATCACTCCCAAAATTCCCAGCAGAATACCCATCCGCCACCTCCTGTCACCATTTGATTTCACACCATTTCCCGCCAAACATCCCGTACTCTTGCAAATCTTTTTTTGCAGGGACGTCTTTTCTATATAACAGAAAAGGCGGAAGAGTCCGTCTTCCGCCCGATTCACACGTTTTTATTTATTTCTTCCGCAGCAGAACTTATATTTCTTTCCGCTTCCGCAGGGACAGGGATCATTTCTTCCGATCTTTGCTCCTTTGATTACCGTACCGGATTTTTTCTGCTCCATATACAGGGTTTTCTTCTGCTCGGGAGTAAAGATCTCATCCCACATGGGCAGCTCATACAGCCAGTCCGCCTTTGCGTCCACCATGTTTTTATAAAGAAGCTCCTTGTCAAATCCCAGGTTCACCTCGGTGTCCTCCTCCATCTCCTCGATGGGGTTCTTCACCTTCAGGCTGTCGTTGATACCGTCCAGAAAACCGGTCATGGTCATCACGGATACGCCGTACTTGTCCGCCAGTTCCTTCACCGTACCGTGCACCACCTCGTCCGGATTGGTAAGCAGCTGCTCATAAATCTTCTTTTCGATTGAAAAATAATTGGCCCAGAACTTCTGGAGTTTCCCCTTATCGGCCTGCTGAGAGTATGCCGTATCTCTCCATTTTTTTAATAATCCCATTTATACTACCTTCCTTCACCTGATTATTCCGCCGGATACGGCGCGCCCTCTTCTGTTTGTCCGGAAAGTCTGTCCGCGCTCCGCTCCCTGAAATCAGATATAAGTATATACGATTAACCGGCATTTTTCAAGTGCCTAATTTCAGTACTCAAAAGATCTTCGGATTTCCCAAATTCAGGACAATAAAAAAGTGAGTATCGATTTTTTCCTCTCCATCGATACTCACTTTTTTATTACGGGTTCTGACATTGGTTAACCTCCATTTCTTAAATTATGAATTGATTACTTATGTTTTTCGGTGGTCTGTACCTTCCTTTCTTAAATATTCCGATTGTTATTTCTTCTGATCGTTCCGGTGATCTTCCCCTCTCTTTCTTTTTTCTTTCTTTTCTTTTGATGTTTATATATTAATACATTATTTTCTGTTTGTCAATAACTTTTTTAATATTTTTGTTACTTTTTAATTATTTTCTGTCTTTTATTCCATCTCAGAAAGCTGCGCCGCAATATGACCTTCACGATGTTTTATCCGAAACGGGTTTCCTTCGAAAGAAAAATGCCCTTTCAGTTCCGTGCGGCATCTTACCGTACAGTCTAAAAGGGCATCCTGGTATCTTCTTTTACTGGAAATGTTTTACTCTTTCCTGGATCGTAATATTAAAATTCTCTACGGTCCTGTCATATTCTTTATTCATATACTCTGAAGCCAGAAGGAAATCCGCCGTAGCCAGATTATTTGCCACCGGAATATCATACACCACCGCGATCCGAAGCAGCGCCTTCACGTCCGGATCATGGGGCTGTGACTCCAGGGGATCCCACAGGAAAATCAGGAAGTCAATGCCTCCCTCCACGATTCTGGATCCGATCTGCTGATCACCGCCCAGGGGGCCGCTGCAGTATCCTTTCACCGGGAGACCTGTCTTCTCACTGATCAGCTTGGCGGTGGTGCCTGTTCCACAGAGGAAATGGCCTTTGAGTATCTCCTTGTTTCTCTCGCACCATTCCACCATCTCTTTTTTCTTCCCGTCATGGGCTACCAGGGCAATATGTTTGGTCTTGTCCATGGTGAATTTGATTTCTTTCGCGTTTGTCATTTTTTCCTCCTGTTTCTGGCCTCTGGCCGAAGTATCATTCATAATTCCGGTCGAACCGTTCCGTCAGTTCTCCGGTTCCCTGCAGGCACTCATAAAGATTTTCCAGCACCGCCGGCGCCTCCTCCAAAGCATTCCCATACAATTCCAGAAGATGTTCTGTGGATTCCCGGCAGACCGGATTGCTGTTTCTGCGCATCACCTGACCCTCCAGCGGCTCATAGCATCCCAGAAGCTTCATACCTCCAAGAATCAGCTTCTCTTTCCATGGATGACGGCAGACCAGCAGTCTGTCAAACATCTTCTGACTTTTAACTGCGTGAAGAATCGCTTTTTCCCCGGCTTCCGGAAATACTCTGGCAATCACTCTGCTGTTTTGGGGCGTAGGATTCAGCACTCCCGCCGGGCAGAAATGGAACAGTCTCCGGTGTTCCCGTATCATAAAATACCGGTCCAGCTCCGTCTCAATCTCCGCGTGGGAAACTCCCTTCTCCTTTTCAAAGGCCCACACATATGGATGGCAGCTGCTGTCCAGAATAAAATGGCAGCCGAATCCAAGCAGATAGGCGGCCAGCCGGGGATCCGGATTCTTCCGGTATTCGGCTGCTGACTTTTCAAAAAAGCCCCTGGCTGTTTCATAGTGCATACGATGCCCGATCTGATAAATCTTTCCCCTGAGCATCGGATGATAATAAAAAAATATATCCGGACCGTGCAATCCGATCCGATACAAATCTTTTCCCTGCCGGACAGTGTGTTTCATCGCTTCCGGAAGTCTGGAAAAAACCTCTTTTCCAAATACGTCATGTGTAAATGTCGTCGGCATTCTCGCGTCATCTCCCCTGTCAAATATCAGTCTTATCATACCATAAATTCCGGGAATGTGACACTACTTTACAAAAATTTAAAACAACTTCGCCTTTTTTACCGATTTCCGTCAAGCCACCTGGCCACCCGCTCCAGCGACTCCATTTTTCCAAACAGGCAGCCCGCCACGGGGGTGTCATCCGTCAGAAGATCCGGAATCATAATCACCTTCATCCCTGCCGCCGCGGCAGAACGGATTCCATTATAGGAATCTTCCAGAGCCAGAGCACCTTCCGGCGGAACGCCCAGTTTCCGGCAGGCAACCGCATAGATTTCCGGGTCCGGTTTTCCTCTGGATACCATTTCTCCGGTAATCACCGCCTGAAAATACTTCCGCACGCCCTGACGTTCCAGCTCCGGGAGCGCGTGTTCCCCGTGGGTGGAAGTGGCAACACCCATGGGAATCTTCATCCTGCGCAGGGTTTCCAGAAGCTCCATAAGCCCCTTCTTTTTGGGAATTCCATGCTCCTTCTCATAACGGGCGTATTCCTGATGATAGCCGTCCAGAAATTCCTGCAGCGGGAAATCCTCTCCATATTTCCGGAGAAAATATTCATTTCTCTGATCTCTATTTTTTCCCAGTGTTTGAAGAATATTATCACCGAAATTCTCATATCCCATCTTTGCCCCGGTCACATCCCAGGTATATTTGATAACTCTCTCCGTATCCACCATCAGTCCGTCCATGTCAAAAACCACGGCCTGCGGCCTGAAAAGCGGCGGAATCATCCATTGCGCCATGTCCATATCCTCTCTTCTTTCTGTCAGTCAGCCGTCCGTCTTTGTGTTTTCCAGCCATCTCCGTTCCCGGAAATGCTTCTCCTCAGATTCACAGCTTTTACAGTAAATTATATATGCCCGATTCTCATCGGGCAAGCATGTAAAAAAATTTTTATTTTCCTGTATAAATCTTGTTCCACAGGCAATACTGTAGATAGCCGGCAGGGAGATGACACAGCAGCGTGGCCCTCCCTGTTGGCACCAAAGACAACGGCCTGCCGGATCCCCCCATCCGGCAGCAGGCTACGAAAGAAGAGAGAAATACTTATCCTCCCCTTTAAGAAACCCCCGCGGCCGGTTTCCCGGCTGCGGGGGTAATCATTTCTGTCACCGGAATATTCGCAAGGCGTGCTTTCCGGTATTTCTAACTGCTGATTTTCAGAAAAATTTGTCATAGATGCCATATCCAAAGATAAACAGCACAATCAATGGCAGAACGAAAGTCAGATAGCCACGCATCCAGTTGGCCATCTTGGCGCCCTTTCCCGTATTGGCCTCCTTCATGAAGTTCTTCCAGCCCCAGCCGTAGCGGGTCACACAGAACAACAGATATACTACCGATCCCAGCGGCAGCAGAATATTGCTTACCAGGAAATCCTCCAGATCCATAATAGTTCCGCCAAAAATCTTAAAGCCGTCCCAGGACCAGACATTATATCCCAGCACACAGGGCAGGGACAGCACAATAATCAGTACCAGATTCACCAGGGAAGATTTCTTCCTGCTGCATCCGGTCAATTCCATACCGCAGGTAATAATATTCTCAAATACTGCCAGCACTGTGGAAATGGCCGCGAAGGTCATACAGATAAAGAACAGACAGCCCCACATGCGCCCCAGCGGCATGTGATTGAAAATATTGGGCAGCGTGATGAAAATCAGACTGGGTCCGGAAGTCTGATCCACCCCGTAGCTGAAGCAGGCCGGGAAGATAATCAGTCCCGCGGTAAACGCCACGAAGGTATCCAGAAGCGCCACATTGATGGACTCGCCCAGCAGCGACCGTTCTTTCCCGATGTAGCTTCCGAAAATAGCCATGGCGCCAATCCCAAGGCTCAGCGTAAAGAACGACTGATTCATAGCGCCCACGATGGTATTTCCGATACCGGTTTCCATCATACGTTTAAAATCCGGAAGCAGATAAAATTTCAGTCCTTCTCCGGCTCCGTCCAGCATACAGCTGTTGATGGCCAGCACCAGCATCAGCACCATCAGCGCCAGCATCATCACTTTGGTAATCTTCTCCAGTCCGTTCTGCAGACCCCGGGAGCAGATAAAAATGCAGACCGCAACCACCAGGATCATCCATCCGCCCATCACCAGCGGCTGTCCCAGCATATCGTTAAAAATATTCTCCACACCGGCGGCGTCCTGTCCCTCAAAGGCTCCCACGGCGGTCAGATAAAAATAGTGCAGCATCCAGCCGGTCACCGTGGTATAAAACATCATCAGCAGATAACAGCCGATCAAGGTGATATATCCGTGAATATGCCACTTCTGTCCCGGTTTTTCCAATGCCTGGTATGCCTTCACCGGGCTTTTCTGGCTGGCACGGCCTACCGCAAACTCCATGGTCATGATGGGAAGTCCCATAATCACCAGAAACAGTACATAAAACAGCAGAAATGTACCTCCGCCGCCCTGTCCCGCCATATATGGAAACTTCCAGACATTGCCCACGCCGATGGCACATCCCGCTGAAATCAGCAGAAAGCCCAGGCGGGACTTCAGTTTTTCTCTTTCCTGCATAACGATTTCCCTCATCCTTTCTTCCTCTGCGGCACTGCACAAGCCACAAACTCCGGCACACATTTCCTTCCTTTTTTCTGCTCTCTGGCAGTCAGAAAAACCGGAAAACACAAAAATGGAAAGAACGCTCTGCGAACTTTCCATTTTCATGAAAAGAGAAGCCTGTCCTCGTTGTGAACCGACTTCCCACGGATCTGCCAGAAGCGCCTTTGCCACCGCATTTTCGTACTATTCAGTATACGGGTATCTCCTGCGGGTGTCAAGCAAATCCCTCTCTTTTCTTCTATTTTCCGGCTATTTCCCCATCAGAAAAATTCTGTTCTTCGCCGGGAACCTTTCCTTCTTTTCGCCCTTCTTTCCGCTGCCCGTCGGATCCGGTATTTCTGCCGATCCAGTCGGATCTGCTCCCGGGCCCTTGCCGCCTGAATCTTTTCCGCCGCTTTTCCCGCAATCTTCAATTCCCGGGAAAACTGAAAAATCACATAAACCGCACAGAGCAGCAGCTGTACCTCCGCTTCTCAGCAACAGGGTACACAGCAGCAGCCCGGACAGAGCATATTCAGGCACAGGCACTGACAGCAGCAGTTGCTCCCGGAACCACTCTGCTCATATCCATATCCTGTTCCCATGTTCCGATACCACTGTCCTCCGTACTGCAGCTGCTGATACAGCCGCTGATACTGAGGATTTCCCGGCTCCAGTTCCATGGCCTTTCTGGCATCCTCCATGGCCGTGGCCTCCTGACCGGCTCCCGCACTGGCAATGGCATGATAATAATACCACTCTCCGTTGCGCTCTGTGATCCGGTTCAGAACATTCAGTGCCTCCTGATAGTGCGCGGCGTTGATATAGTTGGCCGCAGCCCGCATCTCCATGCTTCTCTGGTCTTCCTGTGTCTGATAGCCGCTCTGATAACCTCCGCCGAATCCGCCGTACCAGGAATCCTGTCCGGTCTGTCCCCGCTCCCGTTCCTTCACAATCTGATCATAGGCCTGCTGTACCTGCTTAAACTTTTCTTCTGCCTGATCCTTGTTGGGATTGTTGATGTTGGCATCCGGATGATACTTTCTGCTCAGATTCCGATAAGCCTTTTTTATCTCGTCCATGCTGGCATCTCGGGACACCCCAAGGACTTTATATGGGTCCAACATGATTTACTCCTCGTCTGATTTCTTTAACCTTTCGTATCTGGTCCAAATACCAGAATACAATATATTTCTTAAAATGTCCACATATTCCACCACCGGAAGCTTCTCAAATTCTCCGGAACACCGGGCCGCCAGCAGGGTGAGGATTCCCAGCGCCCGTTCCTGAAACTTCTCCTCCCCGGCAATGGGAAGCCATGGGTTGTAGTTTCCGCTCTTTCTGTCCTTTTCCACATCCTCAAAAGCATCCATCAGATAAATAAACTTGCCAAGATAAAATCCGATCTTTCCCAGCGTATCCTTCCAGTGATCGTCCTTCCACACAAAAATCTCCGCCAGCATCCGGCCGGTATCGCCGGACGCCCGATCCAGATCCGGGCTGTTCTCCCGCTCACATTCGCGGAGTTTTTTCATATACTGCCGTACTGCCTTTGCCTGCCGTGGATATCTTTTCATAATCTTTTGCACATCACTCCGGATCATCCGTGCCAGCGCCAGAGGCGCCGGTTTCTTTTCGTCTGTCCAGTCATCCAGCAGATTGTAATAGCAGAGCAGCAGATTCATATCCGCTGCGTAGGAGACTGCCGCATTTCTCCGACAGAGACGCTTTTTAACGGGATGCAGCGGACAGAACCGTTCTTCCACCTTCTCCTCCGGCTCATACAGTCCGGTCAGCAGCACCGCCAGAAATGTCATATCATAAGTGAGTGTCAGCCGGGCCGCCAGTCCGTGCCGCTCTCCCAGGTCTCTGCACACTCCGCAGTAAAAGGTCTGATACCTGCGGATATCCTTGAGCTTTAATTCCTCCTGATTGGTTCTCACATAACCGAACATACCCACACCTCAACTCTTACGTTCTTTTGATAAAATCCGTATTGCATTTGGGACAGTGGATGGAAATTCTGCCCTTTCCCCGGGGAACCCGCACTTTCTGTCCGCAGGTGGGACAGCGAAAAACCTTCATGGTGCGATCCGCGCCGGTCCGCTGTCCCTTCAGGCCTCCCAGAACCCGTGACCGCAGCCGCAGATACTTTTGATTTTCCTCATACCTGGCGGAAATATTCCTGGACAGAATCCGGAAATAGCCATAGACGATCAGCGCCAGAGCCAGCAGGTTCAGCAGAGAACTGCGGAACAGCATGGCCAGTACCAGAAGAACAATGGCTCCCGCCAGTGTAGCTTTCCCCAAATCATCCACACCATACCGGCCTGTCATAAATCTTATCAACTTATCTCTCCACTGATTCATCTGCAAACGCTCCTTACAAAGGCAACCGCTCTCCGGTAATCCTCCGCATCCGGATGCATGAGAGCCTGATCAAAATTCGCGATCAGTTTCTTTGCCAGTTCTTTTGTCTTCTTGTTTTCCAGCATCTTCTCGTACTTTTCCCGCACACTCCTGGGCATCTTTCCCTGACACAGAAAAGTTCCCAGATATTCACAGTCCTCCGGCACCAGTCCTTTTACCCGCTGCTCAATGGTCGCATAATACTCCGGATCCGAACCCATGCCGCAGGTGCCGAACAGCAGCACCTTTTTGCCGGAAAGCCGCTTCAGAAACTCTCCGGTGGCCAGCGGGCAGGTCCCCTTGTCCGTCCAGAACCCCACCAGATAAATTTCTCCGTCCTCCGGGCTGGTGGAAGGCGCCAGTTCTTCAATATCCTTGGATCTTTCTTCCAGGGCCTGATAAATGGCAAATGCCAGATTCCTGGTGTTGCCCGTCGCGCTGGTGTATACAATCTTATATTTCATGCTTCTCACAGCCTTTCCCGATTTTCCTTTTAACTGTATCTCTTTTTTGGCAGAAAGGCAACGGAACTTCCATGAATTTTTTATAAATTTTTTGAAAAAAACTGTCATGGACGGGGGATTCCAGCGGATTGTCTCAGGGCCTTGCCGCCATATAAAATCCATGCCGTTCCATGACAGTTCTTTTTCAGGAGTAATCATAGGGAAGAGGCTGTTCTTTTCGGATGCTTCTGCCGGCCAGAATTCGGGCGGGATTTTCTTCCAGCAGCAGCCAGGCGGTTCGTTCTCCGTACCGGTCAGCCAGCGTCTCCCACAGTTCTTCCAGCCGGGGCGTCCGAATATATGGGCGATGGGCATCAGAGGCGGCCGCGCACACAAGACCATGCCGCAGCAGCGAATCCGCGGTTCTGCGGCTCCGCTCTCCGAATCGTCCCAGCAGACTGCCTTTATTCATCTGGATCACTGCCCCCATGGTATACCACTCGTATACATGGGCTGGAACCTGCTGAACACACAGATACCGTTCCGGGTGCGCCAGCACCGGCCGATAGCCGGCCTGTTCCATCTGCTGCACTGCCCGGTAAATCATGGCAGCCTGACAGTCCATGGGAAATTCTGCCAGAACATAGGACGTCTGATTCAACGTTAACAGTTCTCCCTTTAAGAGACGTTCCAGATAGTCTCCCACAGCAAATATTTCCATGCCTCCGCATACCCGAAGCGGAATCTTTTCCCGCGCCAGAAGCTTTTGAAATTGCTCCAGCACACCCAGATATCTCTCTGATTCCCGGTATTGTTTTCTGTTTCCTTCCGGCAGGTTCGCATGAGAAGTGGCCGCCATTATCTCCACGCCGGATTCCACAGCCATCTGTGCCATTTCCAGAGCGTCCTCCCAGGAGTCAGCTCCGTCATCCAGACCTGGAAGAATATGAATATGAAGATCAGTCATCGTTCCCTCCTGTGACCGTTACATTCAGCATGGCCTCCGCCTTCTGTGTTCCATCAGCAGAAGTCACTGTATACACCACCGTATATCTCCCCGGCCGCGTAGAATCCACAGGATTTATCACCCGAATCCGGGATGTGAGATTTCCATAGGACGGATCTGCGGCATTCTGCACATAATCCATGGGATAAAACTCTCCGCCTAAAGGAATCGTCGCCTGATTCCGGGACAATTCCAGGGTGATATCCCGGACATCCCCGGATATCCGGGCGCTGACAGTGGCTATTGCCTCGTCCCTATAGGCATTGCGCAGGGTAAACGTAATCTGATAGATTCCTTCTCCCGTCCGCTGACGTACCCAGGAAACCGCTTCCGGCACACTGCGGGAAAAGCCGTCATCCGCTGTCAGTTCTCCTCTCTGCTCCAAAACAGCCGTCAGATCTTTCAGATCCTCCGCGGACAATTCCAGAGGATCCGCCGCCGAAATCGACGGCCCGCTGTAATTTTTCATTTTCAGTGTACGCACTCTGGTGGTTTCCCGACCCTCTTCGTCAAATACCATGTATCGGATTTTCTTTTCCGTCTCCGTACCCTCCGCAGTGAGGATGGCCTGCACCTGATCTGTCAGATCATTCCCCCGGGCATCCCGCGCCTGCACCCCTTCCATCAGATCCAGATTTCCGGTTCCGTCATAGGTGAGGTTCTCCGGTTCAAAGGTGATGGACGCCTTTTGATATCCGTTTTTATCTTCTGTTTCACTTTCCGGATAATTTTCCCGGATACCACTGAAGATCAGCAGTGCCGCCAGGCATATGGCGGCAGCCGTTCCCACGATATGCGGCAACTTTCTTCTGTTCATGCCTTTCCCCGCTTCCTGTTATCCTCCGCCGGCAGCCGTTCACTCCTTCGGCCTCACTGTCAATGTGTTCCATTCTCAGGCTTCCGGCTTTTGTGAAGTTTCCCCTTCACCGTAGCCGTATTTTCCATAGCCATACTTTCCATAGCCGTAATAACCGTAGCCATACCGTCCGTAGCCGTAGTAACCGTAACCGCCCCGGTGAACCGGGACATCATTGAAGATATATCCCAGAATCGGCGTACCGCCGTCCTCCAACCCGTTGATTCCATCCACAATCCTTCTCTTCTGAACAAAATCATGCCGAATCACATATACAATGCCATCCGCATACTCGGACCAGATCTGCGCATCCTCAAAGGGATCGCAGGGCGGTGTATCAATGACAATCAGATCCATGATTTTCCGGCAGGCAGCCATAACCTCCGGCATCTGCCGATGAGAAAGCAGTCGGGCCACCCGGGAAACCGGCCTGCTGCCGCACAACATCCAGACACCGCTTTTCTTCTCCTTCTGCAGCGCATCTTCCAGAAGACATTCGCTTTTCAGCACCTGTTCCAGGCCCTTGCCGCTTTTTGCTCCCAATAACTGACCATCCTGCTGTTTTCTCAGATCTCCGTCAATGAGCAGTACCTTTTTCCCATGCTCCGCAGCGGCACAGGCCAGATTTATGGCGGTCATGGATTTTCCTTCTCCGGAAAGGGTGCTGGTCACCAGAAGTACCTTTCCTTTCCGTTCTTCCATTTCCCGGTCCAGGCGCACCTGCAGACTCAAAATACTCTCCCGGAAATTCTGAGGAAGCCGTCCGTTTTTGATGGTGAGATCCCGCGCCCCCTTCTTCTTTCTGGCTTTAAACCGAACCTGAGGAATGTTTCCAAGACAGGGAAGGCTCATAACACTTTTCAGTTCCTCCGGTCTCTGTACCGTTTTTTTCAGAAGAGCCATAAAAAGCATCCCCGCCAGAGCCGCCGCCACGCCCGCAAGGGCCCATTTGGCAATCTGCCGGGTATCATTGGGCTGATTATATGGCTCCGTGGGAAGCGTGGGGACGTCAATCATATTGAATCGAGTTTCTCCGATAACAAATCTGGCTACCGACGGGTATACACGGATCGCAGATTCCAGAATATCTCTGGCATCCTCCGGATCGCTGCTGATCACCGTCATGGTGATCAGGTTGGAATCCGACACCGCTTCCGCTGAAATACTGCCATTGATGCTTTCCACCCCCAGATCCGCCTCGATGGCATCTGTCAGCAGATTACTGCTTAAAATATAGGGAAAGGTTTTTGCCAGCTGCCCTGCGGTGGCACTGTCGTAATAGAAATTATAACTTTCCGAATCGGTTTCGCTGCTGCCGGTCATCACTGTAAAAGAGGCAGTGGACCGATACATGGGGGTGTAAAATCCCGAATACCGCACAAATGCCGCCGCCCCTCCCAGCAACGCCAACAAAGGGATCAGCCACCAGGTCCGCCTCAGTACCCGGAAAAAATTCCACAAAAGGGCTCCCAGATCGATTACATCATCCGTATTCCGCTGTTCTGTACTCATCCTTCCCGAATTCCTCCTCTCTCCTGGCGTCCGTAGTATCTTCCATAACTGTTGCCGGATGCATGTTCAAAAATATCCTTTCGGAAAGCATTCAACAGAATTCCTGCAAAATCTGCGCTGCCGGACCGGATCACATCAGCCATATCATTGATGATGCGGATATCCGTCCAGTCCTGCCGTACCACCAGCAGCACTGTATCTGTCTGACGCATCAGGAGTTCCGCATCGCTGGAAAGACCCATGGGCGGCGTATCCAAAATGATATAATCCATATTTTTACGGCAGGCTCCCAGAAATGCCTTCATCCTCCCGGAATCCAGCAGGGATCCGGAGCTTTTGACGCCGTTGTTCTGATACACCGCGTAAAAGCGGCGTTTTTTATTATAAGTCAGTACCTCCCCCACATTGGCATTGCCTTCCAGATAATCGGAAAACCAGGCTTTGGCGCCCTCCGGCCGGTCAAAAATCCGGTACTGGGCAGGTTTCTTCAGATCGGCGTCCACCAGAAGCACCTTTTTACCCTTCTCTGCCATGGCAAGCGCCAGGTTTGCAGCCACGGAGGATTTCCCCTCGTTTTCCCCCACACTGGTTACCAGCAGCACCTTCTGATTCCTGTGCTTCATGTGGTGAGAAATGCGGGTGGCCGCTTTTCGGATACTCTCCGAAAAGGCCAGGCTCACCACCGGGGAACCGGTGAGAATGGATTTTTTCTTTTTCCGGAACAGTTCCTTAACCGAGGTGACTTTTCTTTCATACGGAATATATCCCAGAATTTTCCCATCCAGATTTCGCACCGCGCCTTCCCGGGTCTTCACGGTAAACCGCAGGACAGAAAGAAGAATCACCGCGGCAGCCACACATGCGGAAGCTCCCAGCATGGACAGGCGGCGGATTCTGTGGATATTCAGGATATTGGACGGACTGTAGGGAACCGACGGTTCCTGTACGATCCGCAGCACCGCATTGGAAAACAGGTAATCCGATACCGTATCATAATTATCCAGCGCCGAGCGGATCACCAGATACGTTTCCCTGGGATCCGGGCCGGTCACCTGCAGGGTGATCAGGTTGGTCTCCTCAATGACGGAGGCGGAAATCTGTCCCTCAAAGCTTTCCACTCCCATATCCTGGGCAATCCGCTCCCGCAGCACATCGCTGGTAAATACCTCGCCGAAAACGCTGGCCATCTGGTTGGTCAGAGTCAGGGAACCGTAGGCGCTGGTACTGCCCCGGGCGTTCACCGCCAAAGTGGCGGTGGCCGTATATTCCGGCACATACAGCAGCTTTCCCGCCCCCGTCACCGCAAACCAGGCGGCCGCTGCCGCCAGAAAGAACAGCGGCAGATTTCTCAGCAGATCCCAAAGAATGCTGAGCAGACTGATTTCATCCAATGAAAAGGTTCTCTCTTTTTCCATGTGTACTCCCCTTTACGCCCGAACAATAACAGTCAGCCAGGTCTCCCCGTTCCGGCCCTCTCCATCGTCCGCATAATAGTGAACCTCGTAACAGCCCTCCGCCGCCGGATCCACCCCGGATTCCGCTTCCACCAGGGACGCATCCAGCGTTTCCCCGGAAGCGTCCAGAAGACCGGCAAGATAAGCATACGGGTCAAATGCCTCCCCCGGCGTCAGATACACCAGAGGTTCTGTCAGCTGAATATCCAGTTCCCGGCTGCCGGCCTCTGTCACATGCACCGGAAGCGTCTGTGCCTCCACATCTCCAAAGCTGTTGCTGACCTCTACGCTGACAGTATAAGCCCCGGGTGTCTGGTAATCCACCGTAGAATCCGTCTCCGTCACCAGAGAAGATATATCGCCGTCCAGCACATCCTGCGCTCCGATTCTGGAGGCAGTATTTTCCGTCTCTCCCCGGGAAAATACCAGCGGCTCCGTAAGGGTCAGTATGGGAGACCGGTAATCCGTAAAACGTACCTGTCTGGAAAAAGATGCCGGCTGATTGGCGGAATCAAATACCACATAACTGAGATTTGCCAGCCCTTTCTCCACAAACTGGGAAAACTCTCCCACAAGAATCTGATCTGTCAGATCCCCGTCCTCTTCATCGTAGGCGGTCAGACCTGCCAGCAGGTCCTCCTCCTGATATGCTGTGGAAATTTCCAGTACCTGACGGTCACTGGTAATCACCGGCATGCTGGGATCCCGGTTGGCTCTCTCCCGCACAACACCTGCCCCGTAAATTTCCAGAGAACACGCCAGCAGCACAATCACTGCGATTCGGATATATTTCATAAGCAACCCTCTTTCGTCTGTTTTATCGGTTTACCGGTCCTGCCGGCCTGTCGCGGTCCGGAACTGCCATTCATTGAACTGTTTTTTATTTTTTGCGCGCTCTCTCCGGCTGAGGGTGAAGGTAACGCCCGCCGCCTCGCAGGTATCCCCGCTCATCCGTTCCACCGCTTCCATGTTGACCATATAACGCCGGTTCACCCTGAGAAAACGCCCCTCTGTCTTTTCCATCATCTCATGGAGACTTCCCCTGGTTTTCAGCACCGAGCCGGTGGCCAGATGAATCAGCAGATCGTTGTGGGAGCTTTCCACATAAGTGATCAGATGATAGGGGATCTCCTGAAGTTTCCCTTTCCGGATGGTAATGATGGATCTTCGCTCCCGGTTTTTCAGATATCGGGCGCGCACCTCCCGGATTTTCTCCTGCGTACAGGGCTTCATCAGATAATGAAGAGCCCCCAGTTCAAAAGCCTCCGGACCAAATGCCGGACTGCTGCTGACCAGAACCAGCTCCGTTCCCGGAAACCGGTCTCTGAGAATCGCTCCCGTCTCCAGCTCCTCCTGGCCTGGTTCCTCCACATTCAGAAATATCAGTTCAAACAGCCTGCCCATCCTGGCCTGGGCCAGAACCTCCCGCCCGCTCTCGAACACCTCCACCGGCACACCTCTCCAGCATCCGGTCAGCAGCTCTTTCAGCGCTTCCCCATCCGCTTTTATCCTGTCACAAACTGCAACTCTCATCGGCTCACCTTCCTGCTTTCGGCAGCATCCCTTCACTTCCGGCTCTGCTGCTCTGTTATCCTTTTCGAATCAGCTGCGCTGATAATCCCGAAATCATTCTGCTTTCCGGTATAAAAAACGACAGTATTTCTCATGATTTTCGGGTTCGTACCTCAAAATGCCATTTTATCCCATCTATTATAAATCCTGGAAAAAAGATATTCTGCACCCAAAATCGTGGATATGTTTCCCAGAAAATACCCCGGATTTTTCTGAGTAAAATCCGGGGTATGACATATTTATAAAATATTCTTATTCATTTGATTTTTTAACATAATTCTTTTAATTTGCGCATAGGATATATCATGCAATCGTATCGGGTTTTCAAATAAATCCTTTCTCTTTTTTTGACCATATTTCGGTGGTTTTTTGTAACAATTCAGCTTTTCGGCTTCACTGTCACGTTTTTCCCTCTGCTTTATCGTATCTCCATCAGAACTTTTCCAGAAATTCCCGGATTCCTTCCTCATCCACCTGGCAAATTTCGCCTTCCTCGATCTTATATACCCGGCTGCACATGGAAAACACGCTGGGCCGGTGGGCGGTGACAATCACCGTCCGGCAGGGATCCTTTTTCATGATGCTGCGCAGCACCCGCCGCTCCGTGGCCACATCCAGGGCGCTGGTGGCCTCGTCCAGCAGCAGAACGGGAGCGTCCGCCAGCAGCGCCCTGGCGATAGAAAGCCGCTGATTCTGCCCCTCGGAAAAGCCCAGGCCCCGCTCGCCCACTTTCGTATCCATGCCGTCCTCCAGCCGGGATACAAACTTCCATGCCTGGGCCGCCTCCAGCGCTTCCTGCAGTTCCTGGCGGGTGGCCTCCGGCTTCACCATCCGGAGATTTTCCGCGATGGTTCCCGCGAACATGGTATTCCCCTGGGGCACGTAGCTGAACATACAGCGGGTGGAAGGGGATATGGGAAGGGAATCGCCACTGCCGGCTTTTGCAGATTCCGCGGTTTCCGGATTTCCCACGGTCAGTGTCCCTTCTGTGGGGCGGATCAGCCCCAGCAGCAGCCGCAGGGTGGTGGTCTTTCCCTGCCCCGAGGGGCCGATCAGAGCCACGATCTCCCCGGGATTTGCTTCCAGGGAGGCGTGGCTGTAGACGCTTCTTCCATCTTTATAACGGAAAGTCACGTCGTTCATATGTACATACGTTCCCACCGTCTTCCCCCGGTCACGGATTTTCTCCGCCGCCTCCCGGTCCTCATAGGATTCCCGGGGAAGGGTGATCACTTCCATGATCCGCTCCGCGCTGGTGGCCGCCCGGATGGCCGTGGGGATCAGGCTCACCACGGAACTGAAGGAACCGCTGAGCGAAGAAGCCATGGACACAAACATGGTCATGGTTCCGTAGGAAATCTCCCCCTGCCACAGCCGGTACACCGCAAATCCATAACAGGAATAGCTGACCGCCAGCCCTGTCAGGGACATCAGCACCGATGACCAGGACTGATAGCGGTACTGCTCCAGAGAAAGCGCCAGGGCGTCCTGCTGCAGCTGCCGCATTTTCCGGGAAAACTGACCGATGAGGCCAAAGGCCTTGATGGACTGGACATTCTGAAAAGTTTCCTGATCAAAACTCATCTTCTTACTGTACATGTCCTGATTCTTCCGCTGAAATTCCTGCATCTTCGCCATCCGGTACCGGGAAGTCAGCACCGTCACCGGTGCCCCCGCCAGCGCGATTAACGCCATCAGCGGGTCATTGTAGCAGACAATGGCAAAGGCTCCGGCAAAATTGGCCAGCGCCGTCACGGCGCTGGGGATAAAGGTGAGTACGCTGTTGGCAATGGATCCGGAATCCCCGCTGGTCCGCACCAGCAGGTCGCCGGTGGAATAATCCGACATGGCCTCCCATTCGGTACACATCACCTGGTCAAAAACATCGGCTTTGATTTCATTCTGCACCTTTGTCTGAATCAGAAGAGAAATCTTCCCGGTGATGATGTTGATAAATACCCGGCCAACGCCCATCCCCACATACATGCCGAAAGCCCATCCGATGGAATCGGAATTGAAGCCGGTAACCGCATCGATGAGATTCCTGGACACCACGGTGCCCGCCAGGCCGAAAATGGTGCCGAAAAGGCCCAGCAACGTGTAGAGGGCGATCTGCAGCCAGTATTTCCGCACATACTGGAGAATCCAGATCCAGGCGGAAAGGATCCTGGCCCAGTCTTTTTCAAAGAATTTTTTTAACAGATGAATGGCAAAATGAAGCATGGGTGGTCTCCTGTGGGGTGTGGCGGGACGATGGGGTTTCAGTATCTGCGATATGATCACAGACTTTGGAGGGTTTGGGAAATACCGATAATAACCTGTTCCGGTGAACCGGAATAAGAAATGCCTTTTTGTACAGTTATAACATATATTTTGCTGACAGAGCGGTACCGTTTCCTGCTGTTGAACGGTTATCTTCTGCCTTTGCGTTCCTGGAACCGTTTCCTTAACTGGCCGGAACGGTTATGTTTTGCATTTTCTTTTCTGGAACCGTGCCGTTCGCTGCTGTTGAACGGTTATAGAAGCCAGATTCGCTTCTGGAACCGTTTGCTCTTTCACTTTTGAACGGTTATTCTCCGTACTTTTGATTCTGGAACCGTACAGTATACCATTCATGAACGGTTATATCTCACATTCCCGGTTCTGGAATCGTTTGCTTCTCCATTTTTAAACGGTTATATTCCCCATTTCCGTTTTTGGAACTGTATAGAATACTTAACTCTATTTTTTATCGATTGATTTCACTTTTCTGTTCCTGAAAACATTTCCTGATTTTTTTTATCTTCAAATCATAATATATGGCATACTATATCCTGGCGTAGTCCGTCTGATCCCCCTGTGCCTTCATCGGAGTATCGGGTATCAGACCCTTCACGGCAGCCGCCAAATGGACAGGCCGGCATGCCTGGCTCATTGCTTGCGGGAGTGAAATCCCATCTTTGAAAGTAATTTCAAGGGCATTGTCAGCAGAAAAGGAGGAATCTCTTTTTTGGAGACTCCCCCTTCCTGTGTGGTATGTAAATATGTATGCAGCGTATGATTTCGCATTGCTGCCAAATGAATTTGCCGTTACTGTAACCGGCTGCCGATGGAAAGTCACAGTCCCAGTTCCTGTTCCACCAGACGCACCGCGTCTTCATCCGGACGGCAGGCCAGATGATAAATGGGGATTTCACTTAACAGGGCATCCAGCGTGGACAGACAGTCATCCATTGCTTCCGGATACCAGTGGGGAAGAAATACCTGATCCATCATTCCCTGCAGCACCTCAAATCCGGACAGCTTCCGGATGGAATTTGCCGGAGCCTGTTCCAGGGCAATCATGGCTTTCAGCTTCACCTTCGCGTTTTTGTAGTAGGGTGAGGAGCCATGCCAGGGGGATCCGTAGCCGTAGAAACCGTCCTCCCACTGGCGGACGAATACCATGTCCCCATTGAGGATGTCCGCACCGCGGTAGCGGTTCCAGAGCTCCGCCTGGGTGGTCTTGCCGATGCCGGAAGGACCCAGGAATAGGATGCCATTGCCGTGGTGGTCGATGAGGGAGCTGTGGATGAGGAGAGTGCGGCGGGTGAGGAGGTAGGAGTAAATAATGAGAAGCAATAATTGTATAATTGAAAAAGCATCATCACTATAAATTGTTCCATCATTCCATCTTTTATTTACAAACAGAATTCCTTCCTGATTTTTCAAAATGTTAATGCTCTCCTGGGTTGTCATGATCTCGCCCTGTCATGCTGTCATGAGATTGCCAGGATATCTGTCATGGAATGTTCCCTTTGATGGGGCGGATAACCGCCCCATCACGGAAGGAATTAGTTCATAC
>DVIN01000025.1 GCA_018711275.1 Candidatus Pullilachnospira intestinigallinarum | reverse complement strand
AGTAGTAAGAACGAAACTATAGGAACAGGGATTAAATTTGTTGAAGAGGAAAGAAGGAAATTTATGTCTGATCTGCAGGGAAAATCTCAAAAAGCGATCTGCCTTGGCACTCATGGGGAAGACTACGGAAGTTGGATGTCAAACCCGGTGTTTTATATGGTGGGCGGGCTGACAGCTCTGGCAGCGCTGCTGGCGGTACTGTCATTTGCTGTGTTCCATATTTTTGTGCCGGGTATTTTGTTTGTAATCATCGTGGCCGGGCTTCTGGCGCTCCTTGGCTGGATCACTTGGATTCGTCGGCAGTATGCCTTTGATGGCGGCGGGATCATGGAGCGGGTGCATCAGACGATCCTGTCCCACATGGATTATGACGGCAAAGGAACACTGCTGGATGTAGGATGCGGCTCCGGAGCATTATCCATCCGGGCAGCGCTCACATGGCAGGAGACAAAGGTTGTCGGAATCGACTACTGGGCGCCTGTTTACAACTACAGTCAGGCTCTTTGCGAGAAAAACGCTGTCAGTGAAGGGGCAGGGGATCGGTGTACCTTTTGCCGTGGCGATGCCAACAAGCTGGATTTCCCGGATGGCTCTTTTGACGCTGTGGTGAGCAATTATGTGTACCACAATATTACCGGAGCGGATAAACAGCAGCTGCTGCTGGAGACTCTGCGGGTGCTGAAAAAGGGCGGCGTCTTTGCTCTCAACGATGAGATGAAGCCGGGAATGTACGGGGATATGGAGGCGTTTGCCCAAAAACTCCGGGATATGGGATATGAGGAAGTACGCCTTGTTGACACTGCCAAAGAGGCATTTGGCTCACGCCGCCGGGCGGCTATGATGATGCTTGGCGAGTCGAGAATGTTGGTGGGAAGAAAGTGAGATGGAACAAGGCACGGGTTGATGAACAAGGAGGGGAAAGATATACATGGTGGTAATGATAGAGAGTCTGATCGGAATCCTGTTATTCACAATTTTGATCGTGCCGCTGACACTGAAAAATCCCCTTACTTCAGTGGGGGATTATCCACCGGCTATACGGGAGAAGTGCATCGAATTAGGCTTGATTGAAAAAAGAGAGCAGCGTTTTACAAGGGCGGACATCATTCGGAAAGGAATCGTCCTGCTTGTTTTTGTGTTTGCATTCGTTTTTATTCTGAAACAGTTTAATGGAGCAGATACGTTCTGGGAAGGATTTCGGGATTCTTACCTGATCTGGCTGATCATCGACTGGTATGACACGCTGATTCTTGATTGCCTTTGGTTCTGCCATTCTAAAAAGGTGAGGATACCGGGGACAGAGGATATGGAAGAATACAGGGATTATCGTTTTCATATCAGGCAGTCCTGTATTGGCATGGTTCTTGGTCTGCCCGCTTGTCTTGTGGTGAGTGTGCTGACAGCTATTTTCTGATCAGTTGAAAATGATATAGAACGGTTTTCAATTTGATATAGATACAATCATCACAAAAATGGCTTTTCATTTTGGTGCAGTTCAGAACTATATTTTGAATGTTGACAGCAGAAATGAAACATGCTAAAGTATAGAAAACCTTTGAGGAAGAGCAAGTAGCTTCAATGGACGCTTTACAGAGAGCCGCAGGCGGTGGGATTGCGGTAAGCCGGACTTGGAGTGAATGGGCTTCTGAGGGCGGGCTGAAAGGGGAAGTAGGCGAGCCGGAGAACAGACTCCGTTATCAAAGAAAGCATATGTCAGTATGCATAAGTGGATACAGATGGATCGTATCAAGCCGGGTGGCACCGCAGGAGTTATTTTGAATTACAGCTCTTGTCCCTGCAAATGTATTGTATGGGATGAGGGCTTTTTGTTTTGCTCGGATCTCGAAACAGAAAGGAGAAATGCATTATGAAACTGGAAAATTATGAAGTACATCTCCCGAATTATTCTATCGGAGACAGGATTTACGACAAGATCGGACCGGTCTGTGAATCCTACGGGAAGAAGGTCTTTGTGATCGGCGGAAGGAAAGCTCTGGATGCGGCTTACGACAAGATCTGTTCTTATGTGGAGAAAACAGATCTTCAGATTATTGGAAAAGAGATCTACGGGGAGAATTGTACATATGCCACAGTGGAACATCTGCGCGGCCTGCCGCTCTATCAGGAAGCGGACATGGTGTTCGGAGTCGGCGGCGGCAAGGCGCTGGATACGGTGAAATGTCTCTGTATCACAGATGACAAACCGGTTTTTGCGTTCCCTACGATTGCGTCCAATTGCTCTGCATGCACATCGGTCTCCATTATGTATAACGAGGATGGGACATTCCTGAAACCGCACTTTTTTATCAGGCCGGTGATGCATTCTTTTATCGATACAGAGATCATCGCAAAGGCACCTGCCCAGTATATGTGGGCGGGGATCGGGGATACCTATGCGAAGTATTATGAGGCTGTGATCTCATCCAGGGGGGAGCGGCTGGAGCATTTTACAGCTTTGGGAGTGGCAGTGAGCCGTATGTGCCGGGATCCGCTCCTGGAGTATGGCCCGAAGGCGCTGGAAGATCACCGAAACGGGCGCTGTACTTATGATGTGGAGCAGACGGTGCTTGCCATTATCGTGACAACCGGGATCGCCTCCATCTTCCTGACAAAGGATTATACGCCGGACTATAACAGCGGTCTGGCACATGCGGTTTTTTATGCCCTGACGGCGTATCCGGTGATCGAAGAGCGGCATCTCCACGGAGAAGTGGTAGGATTCGGCGTTCTGCTGGCGCTTCTTGTGGATGGACAGGAAGAGGAATTCGAGAAGATCTACCAGCTGAACCGCGCATTAGGGCTTCCGTTATCCCTGGAAGAGATCGAGATTACAGAGCAACAGTGGGAAGAATGCAGGAAGAGGATCCCGGATATGTCGGACGTAGCCCACTATCCATACAGAGTAACGGAAGAAATGCTGACAGAGGCTATGGACAGACTGAAAGAAAGGGTGAGAAAAGATGCAGGCAAAGAAGAATAAAAATACAGCAGTGATACTGGGGGTGGCCTTCGTATGGTTTACCACACACTTTGGCGGCGGCTTTGCCTCAGGCGCACAGATTTACAGTTATTTTGTAAAGTATGGAATCGTATGTCTGATCCTGCCGGTGCTGGCGATGGTTTATAACGGCATCTTTTTTGCCTACAGTCTCCGGTTTGCAAGAAAGCATGAAGTATATGATTACCGGTCCTATAACAATGCTTTTTACGGGCGGTTTGCCCCGATATTTTCCAACCTGTTTGAGATTCTCTATATCTGTGTGATGTGCGTGGCGCCGGCGGTAGCATTTGCAACAGGTGGCGCTACGCTGAACACCCTCACCGGGCTGCCGTATCTGCTGTGTACGTTCCTGATCGGAATTTTTATCTTTGCTGTGGCTGTGTTTGGGACAGACCTGGTACGGAAAGTGGCTTCAATCCTGTCCATATGCATCATTGCAGGCCTGCTGATCGTTTATATTCCCAACATCATGTCGGGTATGGACGGAATTGCCAAAGCGGCAGAGCGCATGAGATCGGCAGAACTTCCGCTGGGGAGCGCGGTTTCCTCCGCATTTCTGTACGGGACATTTCAGCTGTCCAATATCGCTGTGTTTGTCCAGCACGCCAGGTCTTTTGAAAAGCCTTCTGATGCGGGAAAGAGTATGGGCGTCGGAATTGTGGTGAATGCCCTGATGATGGTCATGGTCGTCCTGGGACTGATGACCGTATATACCGATCCGGGTATGGCAGACGCCAGCGTTCCCACACTCTTTATGGTGCAGAACGGCGTTGGGGCTTCTTTCATGACTCCGCTGATCTCCCTGCTTATTATCCTGGGGGCGGTGTCTACTGCGGTAAATATGGTTGCGGCCATGGTAAAAAGGATCTGCAAAGAACAGAGGAAACCAACGGAAACTTCCAGAAAGCCAAAAATCGGGAAAAAAGAGATCGCCGCGGCGTTGATCTGCTGTATCGTAGATTTCGGTATTGCCCAGTTCGGACTTTTGACACTGATCCAGAAGGCATACAGCCTGATCGCTTACCTCGCGATCCCGGTCATCCTGATCCCGTATATTGTCCATATGATCGCGACCAGGATGGATACGAAATCCCCCGGAAGGAAACCGGATCAGTCGTTTTCTTCCAACTGAGGCAGGATAGCAGCCATGGATGCATCAAATTCCGCATCGGAAGAATTGTGGAACAGGATCAGGTCATGCCCTGCGTCCAGACGTTCCAGGGGTTCCGGGATGGAGAAGTCAACGGTTTTGATATATTCATCCCAGTGCTCCAGCTTCCATGTATCCCGGTCGGAATTGCGCTCGACCATTCTCTGGTGGCAGACCTCCGGGTCTGTCACCACCCAGATGATTACAAGCTTCGCCCCTTTTGTCCGGAGCTTTGTGCGGAAACGCTCCAGAGTTTCTTCGTTGTGTACCTCTTTGGTAAAGGGCGCATTGATCAGCACAATATCGTCGTATTCCAGGGCTTCCACGCCGATATCTACAATGGCCTCATATTCGTAGTCACGGATATTTTCTTCAAAGAATTGGGAACTGCGGTTTACCGGCTCATGGGCGGCTGCAAATACCCGATTGGACAGGGGAATTAGGGTGTCTTTGTCAAGATACACCACATGTTTCAGATTTCTTGCAAGCTGTTTCGAGATATAAGTCTTCCCGCATGCAGGGGGAGAAGTGACAAGGATCATTTTTTTCATAGTTTTATTACGGCAGATAAGCCGTCTCCTTTCTTGAAAATTATTATATGGGTCACAGTTTTTATAGGGGCAACAAGGATTTCAGAAAACAGATTCCGCTTTCTGTACGGAAAACTGCCCTCAGCGCGTGGCGTACTGCTCCGTCGGAAGCCTCCAGTGTCTCCAGTTCCCGGGAATGTAACCCTTCCAGCCGCCCGATGGCGACGGCATATCCATATACCTTTATCAAGTGTTTGATCCTGCGGATATCCCCGCAGTCATATTCCATCATTTTTTTCAGCGATACGGGCAGTCCTTTCTGTCAATCGTCTCAACCTCCTTAAAAAAGATAAAAAGACAGAAGAAAAACTCCCCCCGCCTTTGACAATTCTTATAGTAACACCAGAGAGAACTGTTTGCAAGAGGCGGTCAGGAAAAGGAAAGACATTTAGGATTTACCGTGTTTGCGCAATATTTTAACACGGTATGGCTAGCGCCTTATAAATCGGGAAAAGGATCTCTTAATAGGTTAGTTATAGATAACTACAATAAACTTGTACTATTATCGTTGTGGTATGTAATATTCCGCGGAATGTAAAATAGAGATACTCCCGGCAGACGGGCACACTACTTGAACAAAGGCGCCTTCAAAACACTGCAGAAATCCTCAAATGGAGCGCCAAGGATACGGCCATGAGATAAATTATTTAAAAATTACAGTCAATATATGGTGAAGTTCAGAGCAGTTATGTTATAATAGCCCTGTTTGGCAAATGGCAGCAATGCCATGCAATTTGTGTTTCAGGAGTTGTTTTGGGTGTATAACATTGTGACTCTCATTGTCGAATTGAAAGAATTGCTGAGTCGCTATGCGGCTGATACGGGCAGGGAATTTCATTTTTTTGAGTTCAACGACGGAACGGAGCTGCTCGAAAATTATCAGCCTGATTTTGACCTGATTTTTATGGATATAAAGATGGAAAAGCTCAATGGGCTGAAGACAGCGGAAGAAATCCGGAAGACAGACCGTACAGTGGGCTTATTTTTTCTGACCTCTTTGTCACAGTATGTCTGGAAAGGTTATGAGTACGGAGCCATCAACTATCTGCTCAAGCCGATGAAGTACGGGAGACTGAAAATGGAGCTTGACCGTTTTTTCTCCCGCTATCAGGGCAGGGAGGAACCGTATATCAGCTTTGCGAACGATAGCGGAAAATATAAGGTGCTGTATAAAAATCTACGTTACGCTGAGACCTCCAGGCGCAATGTGCTTCTGCACTTTGATGACCAGGAACAGGTCATTTATAAGAATATGAAAGAGGTTGCTTCGATTTTGGAGACACAGCGGCAGTTTGTCCGCTGTCACGCAAGTTTTCTTGTGAATATGGCCTATGTGAAAAGCGTGGAAAATCTGGAGGCAGTCTTAACCACGGGCGAGCATATTCCGATCAGTCAGCCGAAACGCAAGAAATTTATGGCGAAGCTGGCTGACTTCTGGGGGGACATGCTATGATGTGGGTATACCAGGTTTTAGATATACTGTCCACGATAGAGGAGGCTTTCTGTCTGTATGTGATCAGCAGGTGTTTATGTAAAGAGTTTCGTTTTCAGCCGAAAATAAGTAAATATATCCCACCGATAGCGGAAATTATATTGACATGGAGCTTGACCTGGTTAACAGACTTAGGCGCTCTGAAAATGTGGATTGTTTTTATATTTGTCGTCGCAATCTTGAAAATATGCTATAAAGACTCCGTATATCAAATCGCTACTGTGACAGAAGTATGGTTCACTGTAGTTGTGTTCTTGGCAGAGCCTATATTTTTTGGCATTGGATATTGGTTATATGGAAATCATCAAATCGATTTTTTGGAGGGCCAGGCATTTGCAAGATGGGAACTTTACGTTATTGGCATTTCTGTACGCTTGCTTGTACTTGGTATGACTTATTTACTGCTTAAAAATTTCAAATATAAAATGCAGATAAAAGACAGTATTATCTTGACGGCGGTTTTTCTGATTGCTTTTGTGATTTCCTTCCTTTCTACTTTCAGTATCCTGAATTTGGGAATGGCAGTGGATTTGATGCTGTATATCAGCAGTGGTATCTTATCTGCTATTTTTATGATAATTTTTATGTATGCAAAGAATATTCTGTATCTCCGGGAGCAGGAGCAGCGGGATAAAGTGCAGATTGCGCAGCTTCAGCAGCAGTACGCCTACTATCAGGATAAATTCAAGGACGAGGAACGCATACGCTCCATTTATCACGATATGAAAAACCACTTGCTTGTGTTGGAAAGCAGTCAGGGAACAGATGTGACACACAAAATGGCCCGGGAACTGCGCTCACAGATTGCGGACTATGAAAACTATATCCATACAGGCAACGATTTTCTTGATATTATCATCAGGGATAAGGCGGAGAAAGCCCGTGAAAAGCATATCGACTTTTCTTCTTTTATCGATTTCAATGGAATAGATTTCATAGAGCCGCTTGATATCAGCACCCTTTTCGGCAACGGCATAGACAATGCCGTGGAAGCCAGTGAGAAACTGCCCGAAAATCAGCGTGTGATCCTTGTGAAAGCGGGTAAGGTACAGAACTTTGTGTCGATTCTGATCGAGAATAACTGTTCCGATGAAGTACATACAGACGGCCATACCACAAAGGCAGATAAGTTTCTGCACGGTTTTGGTATTTCCAATATGAAAAACGCGGCCAAAAAGTACGGCGGCACCTGCACGGCCATGCAGGAAAACGGGAGATTTCTTTTGAAAATACTGCTGCCGGCCGCCGGTAATTAGATATGATTTTAGCCCATTTCTACATGCGGAGATGGGCTGTTTTTATGCCCTGTATGGTTTATGACGGCGGCCACCTATATTTCCTCTTTTGATAAAGCAAATTATTCCAGACAGGGTAATTTTACCAATGCGGAATTTGATATCACTTATTCAGAAGCAGCTCTGGAAGTTAATGCGTATGGAATGAGCGGCCTGCAGGCGGAAACGCCTCTGGATGAGACAATGGTACAGGAAATCCTGTCGATAGATGGGGTAAAGAGCGTAGAAGAATTGAAAAATTTTGGTATTCGTTTTGATTATCCGCAGCAGGATGAGTACGACAATGATGATATGGTTTATCCTCTGACCGGGGAGGAGCTGGAGAATATAGGGAAATATATCGAAGAAGGATCTGCGGATTACGATAAACTGATGTCCGGTGACTATGTATTGGTGGCAGATAATACCAATGTAAAAGAGATCTATGGATGGCAGTTTCATGTGGGGGATGTTCTGACTTTCCATTATTATGACGGGAAACAGATGACGGAACGGGAAGTTACCATTCTCGGACTGCTAAATGACCAATATACAAGAGATAACTCGAATCTGGTGGGGTGGTTTTTAATGCCTGAGCAGGCCATTCTGAATTTTGTTTCCTTTGACACGCTGAACGCCAATTTGCTTGTCTCTACGGAGCCGGAAAAGGAGGCGGCTGTCGGCGAAGCATTGAGCCAGATGGTATCGGAAAGGACAGAATTGGATATGACGACGCTGGCGGACAGAAAAGTAGCGGACCAGCATTCCATGAATACGATTTTCGGGACGATCAGCGGACTTGCCGCATTTATTATGATGTTCAGTATTTTGAGTATGATGAATACGCTGATTACCAACATCGTCACCAGAAAGCAGGAACTGGCAATGCTGGAGTCCATCGGTATGTCGAAAGGGCAGCTTGGAAAAATGCTTTTGAGCGAAAGCCTGCTTCTGGTTCTTGCGACGGTTGGCGTCACAATGACGATCGGCACCATCTGCGGATATGGTTTGAGCAAAATGCTGTACGATATGGGAGCTTATTACATGGCCTTCAAGTTCCCGCTGGTCTTCGCCCTTGCCTATACAGTCGTATTGATCGCGGTACCGCTGATCATTACATTTGTTTCAATGAAAAGTTTTTCAAAGGAGGCACTGGTAGAATGGCTGAGAGGGGCGGAGTGCTGATGAAGGAATACAAAATAAAAATTACGGGGGAGTACGATGTGATCGTACTTTCCCCCAAAATGATTGCTTTGCTGATTGAGCGGATACGAGGTTCGGATACGAGAGAACTGGTAAAACTTACCTGTGAGGAGCAGGATTGTTTTGATCGTGTTGAAATTATAAAACCGGAAGGGCTTCCAAAATTTGATATGAATACCTCCTCCGATTTTTATATCGTCACAAAGCAGGAGAATTGCCAGTTTCGTTATATAGTCCAGACGGATGATGAAGAAATCAGTATTGTATTAGAATATCTGTAAAATAATCGGATCAAACCTGCGACGGCGCAGCCTGTTGACGGCGCCGTCGCAAAATATTTTCCGGACAGGAAAGAACAGGGACGCTACTGCGCCAGCTCCTCCCACGCCTGGTACAGTTCCTCCAGCTTCTGGGTGATTTCCGCTTTCTCATTGGACAGCTGTACGCACATGGCCACATCGGTGGCCACCTCCGGGCGGCTCATCTCTTCATCGATCTCTTTATCCCGTGTTTCCAGTTCCTCAATCTGCTTTTCCGTTTTCTTCAGATCATTTTCTTTTTTCCGCTGTCTTGCCTGTTCCTCTTTCTGGGCCTTCCAGTCCAGTTTGGAAGAGGAGTCTCCGCCTTCCACGGCCACCGTCTCGGCCGCCGGCGCGTAGATCTCCGTCAGTTCTTCTTTTTTCTCCAGGTAATAATCATAGTTTCCGATATAGTTCACCATGGCCTGGTTGGTCAGCTCCAGGATCCGGGTGGCGGTCTGGTTGATGAAATAACGGTCGTGGGAGACGTAGAGCACGGTCCCTTCGTACCGGTTCAGGGCATTTTCCAGAATCTCCTTGGAGACGATGTCCAGATGGTTGGTGGGCTCATCCAGGATCAGGAAGTTGGCCTCGGAGAGCATCAGCTTCGCCAGGGAAACCCGGCCCCGCTCGCCGCCGCTTAAGGTGTGGATGGGCTGAAACACATCGTCGCCGGTGAAGAGAAAGGCGGCCAGCACGTTGCGGATCTCCGTATTGGTCAGATAAGGATAGGCATCGGAAATTTCCTCAAAAATGGTTTTGTCCATATGAAGAACGTGGTGCTCCTGATCGTAGTAGCCGATCTGTACCTTGCTTCCCAGCTCCACCTCGCCGGTATCCGGGGGCACCAGTCCGTTTAAAATCTTCAGAATGGTGGTTTTTCCGGTGCCGTTGGCCCCGATGATGGCCACCCGTTCTCCCCGTTTGATCTCAAAATTGATATCGGTAAACAGCTGCTGTCCGGGAAATGCCTTGGAAAGCTCCCGGACGTTCAGTACATCGTTGCCGCTTGTGATGCGTGGAGTCAGGGTAAAGTGCATCTGGGGATCATCCCCGGCGGGCTTATCCAGGACTTCCATTTTCTCCAGCATTTTTTCCCGGCTTTCCGCCCGTTTGATGGACTTTTCCCGGTTGAAGGATTTCAGCTTGGCGATGACCTCCTCCTGGTGTTTGATTTCCTGCTGCTGATTCAGGTAAGCCTTCAGCTGGGCCTCCCGGATCTGTTGCTTTTTCTGGGCGTAGGCGGTATAATTGCCCTGGAAGGTGCGGACAGATCCGTGATCGATCTCCACCACCTTGGTCACCACTTTGTCCAGAAAATACCGGTCATGGGAGACGATGAACACCGCGCCTTTATAATTCATCAGATACGTCTCCAGCCAGGCGATGGAATCCATGTCCAGGTGGTTGGTGGGCTCGTCCAGCAGGATGATATCCGGGCCGGACAGCAGCAGCCGCCCCAGGGCCACCCGGGTCTTCTGGCCGCCGGAGAGGGTGGAGACCTCTTTGGAAAATTCTTCCTCGGAAAATCCCAGACCTTTCAGAACCCCCACCACCTCGCTGCGGCAGGCGTAGCCGTTTTCCAGCTCAAACTGATGGGTGAGCCGGGAATAGTCCGCCAGCACCTGATCCAGCGCTTCCCCGGTGCTGGTCTTCATCTCCAGTTCCAGATTCCGGATCTTTTCTTCCATATCCAGAAGATATTGTTTAACAGACAGCAGCTCTTCATAGATGGTCCGCCCCTCCGAAAGCTCCTGGTGCTGGGCCAGGTAGCCGATGGTTTTTCCCCGGGCAAGGATCACCTCCCCGGAATCGGCGGGCATCTCCTGCATGATGATCCGCAGCAGGGTGGTTTTTCCCGCGCCGTTGGGGCCGATCAGCGCCGCCTTTTCCCGTTCTTCCAGATGAAAGGAGACGTCCTTTAATATTTCTGTGGTTCCAAAGGATTTATTAATATTCTGACATGCTAAAATCATACGTTTCCTCCTGTAGCAGCCGCCCGATACCTGCCGGCTGGGCGGTAAAAAGGCCGGTGCGGCCGGTTTTGGCCGGTACACATGCCTATCGACAATTATACAGGAAATCCGGAAATTGGCAAGAAGGGGAAAAATGAAATTGAAATGAAAATAATATTTCATAATAACTGAAAATAGAAAATTAACTTTCATTTAACGCAACTTTGATTTTTAATTTTACACAAACTTCTTATAATCTTAACCGTAAACAAAAACGGATGAAATATGAGGAGGATGAAAAAATGGCTGCAAGACAGACGGCAACTCAGCCGCAGAAACTGATGATTTTTGTGCTTACCATGTCCCTGTACGGACTGGCAACCCTGTTTACGGAGCTGATTCCCCATTTTCAGGTGGGAATTGTGGAATTTTCCGTGGAGTATTTCCTGTTTATCCCACTGACGCTGGCAATGCTTTTTGATCCCATGTCCGCGGCGCTGGGTGCTTCCACCGGAGAGCTGGTGTTCAGCGAGATTATGCTGGGACAGTTTGGAGGACTGGGAGAGTTGGAGAAATTTATCACCGTGACCATCGGTGTATACCTGGCAGGACGGATGGTGAAAAATCCCGCAAACCGGAAGATGGTGGGAATCGCCGCCATGAGCGGAACGGTGATTCAGCTTTTCCTGGGTATGGTGGTGGATATCCTGAAAGTACAGTTTGCCGTGGAAGATTTTGAAGCGGTGCCCGGTCTGCCGCAGAGTGTCTTTGCCACAGAAGGCTTTGCCTTCCTCAATGACGCGCTGTTTTCGGGTATTCTTTTTTGCCTGCTGCCCACCATTTTTCTGGTGCCGAAGCTGTACGGGAAAATTGAGCCGCTGCTGGGTATGCAGCCAAGAACCGGGAAAACCGCTCTGGGATCCATCAACGCCAAAGTGATTGTCTGTTGCCTGGCTGCCTTTGCGGTGGCAGTTGGAGCAGAGCTTCTGGCCACCAGCGGCATGCCGCTGATTGACTGGGAGGCCGGATGGGCTGAAAGTGGTACGGCACTGGCCGCGGGAATTCTGGTGGCCGCGCTTCTGGCGGTGATCATTCTGGCAGTCATGAGAAAAAGAGCTGCCGTACCGGAGAAAAGCTGATACAGGAAGCAGAGAGTAAGCGATGAACAGTATAGAAATTAAAAATCTGACATTTACCTACCCCGGGGCGTCCACTCCGACGCTTTCGGGGGTCAGCCTTACCATAGAGCAGGGCGACTTTGTGGCCATTGTGGGAAATAACGGCTGTGGGAAATCCACGCTGTGCAAGGCGATGAATGGCCTGATTCCCCACTTTATCGCAGGGGAATTTGAAGGAAAGGTGCTGGCCGGAGGACTCAACACCCTGGAAATGGATATCGGCAGCCTGGCCCAGAAAGTGGGCTATGTGTACCAGGATTTTGAAAATCAGATCGTCCGCCCCACGGTGCTGGATGATGCCTCCTATGCCTGCATGAATTATGCCATGAAGGATTATCTGGAACGCGGAAAGGAAGCCCTTGAAATGTGCGGTCTCGGGGGCAGAGAAGCAGACTATATCTGGCAGCTATCCGGAGGACAGACTCACCTTCTGGCTTTGGCGGGCGCCGTGTCCCTGCGGCCCGAGGTGCTGATTCTGGACGAACCCATCGCCCAGCTGGACCCCGGCCATGCGGATCGGATTTATCAGATCCTGAAGGAACTGAATGAGAAACACGGGAAGACCATTATTGTCATCGAGCATCATACGGAGTATATCGCGGATTACTGCCGCCATGTGGTGCTGATGAAGGACGGCGCCGTTAATTGGAAGCTGCCCGCCGAGGAGGCGCTTCAGCGGGTGGAAGAACTGGAGGCGTGCAATATTTTTCCGCCGCAGGTGACACTGGCGGCCCACGCGCTGCAGAAAAAGGGGAAGATTGCGGATGAGGAGCTGCTTCCCTCCACCATAGAGGACGGAACAAAAACCTTCCAAAAGCTGATCTACCACAAGCCCATGGAAGGAAAGAAAGAGGCGGCCCATGGCGAACCGGTGGTCCGGTTTGACCAGGTATCTGTATCCTACCGGAGTGTAAAGGGTGAGCCGAGAAAGATCTTTGACCAGCTGAATCTGACTTTGTACCGCGGGGAAAAGATCGCGCTGATCGGATCCAACGGAGCCGGAAAGTCCACACTGATGAAAATGATGACCGGCCTTCTGAAACCGACGGAGGGTACGGTGACGCTGAAAGACCGGAAAATCCGGGACACCCGGCCGGAAGAACTGTCCCGTTATGTCTCCCTGGTGTATCAGAACCCGGAGGATATGTTTATCAAGGATTCCATTGAACATGACATTGCCTTTGCCATGCAGGTGCGGAATCTGGAGGGCTGGCAGGAGAAAACCGACAGGCTTCTGGAGCGGTTTCGGCTTTCCGATCTGCGGCAGCGGGACGGCAGACTTCTGTCAGGCGGACAGATGCGCAGGGCCAGCCTGGCCATCGGCATTGCGCTGAACCCGGAAATTCTGCTGCTGGATGAGCCCACGGCCAACCTGGATATCGCCACCCGGAAGGAAATCATGAGGACGCTCAACGATATGAAAAATATCACCGAGACGGTGATGATCGCCACCCATGATATGCAGCTGGTCTGCGAATGGGCCCAGCGGATTATTGTGCTGTGGCAGGGACAGGTGATCGCCGACGGAAGCAGAGATGAAATTTTCGGAAACCGGGAAGTGGCCCAAAAGACCGGCATCCGTCCTCCGGAGATTTTCTCCATGGGAAAGGCGCTGGATGAGCGGGCATTCTGTTACACGGTGGATGATTTTGTGAAAGGATTTGGAGGAGAAGGGTGAGATGGAAAAGATGATGAGAAAGCTTTCGGACAGTGTGCTGGATAAACTGTCCATGGATTTTCTGCGGAACCAGGTGCTGAAAAATGCTTACGGCAATGACGACACCTTTATCGCCGCCAGAGATCCCAGAGTTCTTCTGGTGTGGTATGTGTTTTTCGCGCTGGCACCCTGGTTTGTCAGCAGTCTGCCATTTCTTCTGGGGTGTTTTCTGATTGTAACAGTCACCACCCTGATGGCCCGGGTGGCGGGACTGGTGCTGCTGCTGTTTCTTGTGGGTGTCTTTTCCCAGACGGGCTACCTGTTCCTGGCCTCTCTGCTGTTTGGAGGCAATGGAGAGACCATCCTGCCGCTGCTGGTGCTGACCCTGAAGGTGGCCACCGTTTCCCTGGCCTCCATCACCGTATTTTCCGGGCTGGACCCGGACCGGCTCTCCAACGGACTGATGTGGTTCGGATGTCCGGAGCGGCTGTCCTTTTCCATTTCCTATGCGTACCGGATGCTCCCCATGCTGATGGAGGAATTTCAGAATGTGCTGCTTTCCTACCGGCTGCGGGGAAATGCCCCGGATAACCGGACATTCACTGGAAAGGTGCGGTATCTGATTTACCAGATCAAGATCATTATCCATTCCTTTTATCCGCTGATGCTGAACACCGCGAAACGTTCCCGGACCACCGTGGAGGCACTGGAAATCAAAGGGTACCGGTATGCGGCTGTGAACCGGGAAGTGAAGAAAATGAAGCTGTCCTCCCTGAAGGTCACAGGGGATGATTTTCTGTTTGTGGCTGTTTCGGTGCTGGGGACGGCGGCAGCCGCTCTGGTGGGAACTCTGATGTAATCGAAAGATTCCGTTTGTCCGACGGCAGCGGAAGAAACGGAGAGAGCACGGGCCCAAAGCCCGTATGTAGCAGGAGGCGATAACGTGTACATTGATTTTCACACCCATGGAAAACTGGCCAAAAAACTGCCGTTTTCCACCGTCTATACAGACTGGCTGTTCGGCGAGGCGAAAAAAGCCGGGCTGGATGCCCTGTGTCTGACGGAACATTTCAATACGCTGCAGTTTGATGAGCTGTACGGTTACCTGAAAACGACCTGTGACCGGGAGGGGGATACGCTGGTTGCGCCCTCCGGGCTGCGGATTTTCGCAGGAATGGAGACAGACATCGCGGAAAGCGGCCATGTGCTTTCCATCGGTACACCCGAGGAGATCATGGAGCTGAACCGGCGGCTGGAACCTTATAAGGAGAAGGGGCGATTTCTGCCCTTTGAAAAACTGAGAGATCTGTTTGATGAATATGAGGTGATCGTGGGGGCGGCCCATCCTTTCCGGGCCGGCGGAAACATTCCTTCCCTTCCCGAAGATCAGCTTCGCCGTTTTGACTTTGTGGATCTCAACGGAAAGGATGTGGCGGAGGACAGGGAGCAGACGGAGCGTCTGACCTGCGCCCTGGGGACGCGTCTGCAGATTCCCGTGGTGAGCGGCAGCGATACCCATCAGGCAGTGCAGTACGGCTGTATCCGTACTGCCTTTCCGGAGGAAATCCGTACCGTGAAAACTCTTTATGAGGAGATGAAGGCAGGACATTATACCATCCAGGTGTCTGACCATGCGGCTTTTCAGGTGAAAACGGCAGGACTTCTGAAACGGGCACTGAAGGAGATCCATGCGGCAGGGGGGAACTATGTGTCGGTGCTGACGGAGGAAGGCTGAACCGTAAAGTTCATTACCCGGCATACTTGCAGAGAACTTTTCAGTTTTTTGTAGTATGCCGGGCTTATTTACGTTATAATAAGTTCATATGGGAGGAAACAGCATGGTACTGACAGTGAAAAACACGGAGATCCGATATACAAAATCCGATCTGAAAATCAGAGAATTTATCGAAAACAGCACCGAGGAATTTCTCTTTATGAGCATCGGGCAGCTGGCACAGCGGCTGCAGGTGTCGGAGGCCACCATTTCCCGGTTTGCCCGCCATATCGGCTACCGGGATTTTAAGGATATGAAAAATGCGGTGATCCGGCAGAAGGCAGATCAGGGGGCCGCCAGAAAACTGGCGGGGACGCTGATGAAAAACCAGGGCTTTGATCTGGACGCCTGGTTTGCGTTTCAGCAGGAATGTATGGAAAAAACCCTGGAAAATCTGGACGCGGAGGAGTTTAATCGGGCAGTGGAGAGTATCCGCACAGCCAGACGCATCTATATCCACGCCAAGAATGCTTCCGCGGCCACCGGCCAGCTTCTGTTTTTCCGGCTCCGCCGTCTGGGCTTTGATGTGTCGCTGATCCCGTCGGGAGGCACGGAGGTGGTGGAGGGAATTGTCCATGCGGGTGAGAAGGATCTGGTGATTCTCTTCGGATATTCCAAAATCTCCGCGGAAGGAAAAATCATCCTGGATTACGCCCGGAGTGCCGGTTACCGCACCCTCCTGTTTACCAGCCGGTTTCACGCTTCCGCCCGGGAGCGGGGCGATGTGAACCTGTATGTCTGGAGAGGGGAGGAAGATGAATTTCATTCCAACGCAGTTCCGGTGGCGCTGGTGGACGGCCTGATCCTGGCGCTGTCGGAGCAGATGGGCTCCGAATCTGCCGAGCGGATGATCAAAGTGCAGAAGGCCAAAAAGAAATATGCGCTTAAAGGGCCGCTATGACTGCAGGCTGATATCCTGTCCGGATGGATTTAACACAGATTTTATATGGGGTATTGCTCAGACTTTAAATTTCCACTGTAAAATAAATGGAAAATCAGGAGGGATACACCATATGAGCAAAGTATATGTGATTGACACCAATGTTCTGATCCAGGCGCCTTACGCGCCGGAATGTTTTGAGGATAACCAGATTGTCCTGCCGCTGGCGGTGATTGAGGAACTGGACGGCCTGAAAAAAGCCGAGGGAGAGCGGGGGGCCAACGCCCGGAAGGTGATCCGCTATCTGGAGCAGCTCCGTCAGAGGGGCAATCTGCTGGAGGGCGTCAGGCTTTTGGCCGGAGGCGTTCTCCGGGTGGAGAAGAATTTTGTGGATGTGAAGCTGCCGGAGGATCTTCCGGATTCTACCATGGACAATCGTATACTGAAGGTGTGTCTGGGGCTTTCCCAAACCATGGGAACCCAGGTGATCCTTGTGACGAAGGATCTTCTTCTCCGGCTGAAGGCCCAGCTGCTGGGACTGGCGGCGGAAGATTTTATGGCGGAGCAGGTGCTGGAGCAGGAGCAGCAGTACACCGGCAGATGCCAGGTATACGTGCCGGAGGAACTGTTTAAGGATTTCAAAAAGAAAGGCGTTCCGGTGGAAGAGGTCTATCAGGTGGAAGAGGACGGTCAGCGTATGACCCCACAGCTTACGGAAAATCAGTTTGTGATTTTGCAGGCGGATCAGTCACCGAAAAAGACCCATCTGGGCAGAGTGGAAAAAGGCGTGATCCGGAAACTGGAATACCGGAAATGCCAGCCCTACGGGATTACTCCCAGAAATGCCGGCCAGTATTTTCTTCAGGAAGCGCTGATGCAGCCGGCATGCAAGGCCCCGCTGGTGATCGTAAAAGGAATGGCGGGTACCAGTAAGACGTTCTATTCCCTGGCAGTGGGGCTGGAAAAACTGCTGAATCATCCCACGGGAGAATACCGGAGAATTCTGGTGTGCCGGCCCAACGCCCAGTTCGATTCGGATATCGGTTTTCTGCCGGGAGATGAACAGGAGAAGATTTCTCCGCTGATGCGCCCGGTGATCGACAATCTGGAACAGCTGATCGACTCCAGTGAGGAGGAACGATTCGGAAATGAAGCGGAGCTTCAGGACAAGATCGAAGAAATCTTTTCCAGGGGGCTGATCCAGGCGGAAGCGCTGAATTTTATCCGGGGACGCTCCATTATCAAGACGTATCTGATCATCGATGAGGCGCAGAATACCACGCCCAATCAGATCAAGGGGATTATCACCCGGGCGGGGAAAGACACAAAGATCATTCTGCTGGGGGATCCCAATCAGATTGACCGTCCGTTTCTGGATGAACGGACCAACGGACTGTCCTATGCCTCCGAGCACATGAAGGGGAGTCCGCTGTGCTGGCAGATCACCATGACAGCCCAGGAGTGTGAACGTTCTTCGCTGGCCATGGACGCTATTCAAAGATTATAAAGAGAAAGCAGGAAACAGATCTATGAAACTGGATTACAGAAAAATCCGGGAAGATGAGGAGATCAATCTTCTGATCGAGAAAGGAAATGAAATTTTAAAGGAACTGGGCTATACGGAGCATTCCAGAAAGCATGCGGCAAAGGTGGCCGCCGAGGCGGGAAATATTCTGGAACAGCTGGGGTATAAGCCCCAGAAGGTGGAGCTGGCAAGGATCGCCGGCTATATGCATGACATCGGCAACAGTATCAACCGCCATGACCACGCCCACACGGGCGCCATCCTGGCCTACCAGATTCTGCAGAACCGGGGGATGGAACTGAAAAAGATTCTCACGGTGACCACCGCCATCGGGCATCACGATGAGGCCACAGGAACGGCGGTGGACGAGGTTTCCGCCGCCCTGATTCTGGCTGACAAAACCGATGTGCGCCGTAACCGGGTGCAGAATCCCAATCCCGCCAACTTTGACATTCATGACCGGGTCAACTATGCGGCCCTTTCGTCGAAGCTGGTGGTGGACCGGGAAAAAAAGATTATTCAGATGAATCTGGAGCTGGATGATTCCATCTGCAGCGTGATGGATTATTTTGAGATTTTCCTGAAACGGATGCTGATGTGCAGGCGGGCAGCGGAAAAGCTGGGATGCCGGTTCAAACTCCATGCCAACGGGAGCAAGCTGTGCTGAACATATCCGCCCGGCTCGATGCCTGCGGGAAGTCAAAAATCCTGCAGCAATAAAATGAGAGGAAGGAAGTATATGAAATTTAAGATGAACGCACTGGAAAAGAAATGGGTGCTGTACGATGTGGGAAATTCCGCGTTTACTCTGCTGGTATCCACCATCATGCCCATTTATTTCAATTATCTGGCCGGAAACGCCGGAATCTCGGATGTGGACTATCTGGCCTACTGGGGCTATGCGGTGTCCCTGTCCACCATTCTGGTGGCCATTTTGGGGCCCACCCTGGGAACGGCCTCTGATTTGAAGGGCTGGAAGAAAAAAGTATTTCTGGGATCGCTGCTGGTGGGCGCCATCGGCTGTGTGGCCCTGGGCTTTATGCAGTCCTGGCTGTGGTTCCTGGTGCTTTTTGTGATCGCAAAGTCCGCGTATTCTTTAAGTCTGGTGGTTTATGATTCCATGCTGACGGACATTGCTCCGGAGGACCGGATGGACGAAGTTTCCGCCAGAGGCTATGCCTGGGGGTATATCGGCAGCTGCATTCCGTTTATTCTGAGCCTGCTGCTGGTGCTGTTTTATGAGAATCTGGGAATCACCATGGAACTGGCCATGGGAATCGCGTTTTTGCTGGTGGCGGCCTGGTGGCTGCTGTTGACGGTGCCGCTTCTTACTTCATACCATCAGGTATATTATCAGGAGGCCAGCCAGCATCCTGTCCGTGCCTGCGCCAGAAGACTGGCAGGTGTATTTTCCGATCTGGGAAAAGAACGGAAGGTTCTGTATTTCCTGATTGCCTTTTTCTTTTATATTGACGGTGTGTATACCATCATCGATATGGCCACGGCCTATGGAACCGCTCTGGGACTGGACACCACCGGCCTGCTGCTGGCGCTTCTTCTGACCCAGGTGGTGGCTTTCCCTGCGGCGCTGACGTTCGGAAAGCTTTCCCGCAAGGCGCCGGTGGCGCGGCTGATGCTGATCTGTATCGGAGCGTATTTCTGTGTGGCGCTGTATGCGCTGGGGCTGAGAGAACAGTATCAGTTCTGGATTCTGGCGGTCTGCGTGGGACTGTTTCAGGGGGCTATCCAGTCCATGTCCCGGTCCTATTTCGCAAAAATCATTCCGGCTGACAAATCGGGAGAATATTTCGGCATCTATGATATCTGCGGCAAAGGAGCTTCCTTCATGGGAACCATGCTGGTGTCCGTGGTGAGTCAGATTACCGGAAGCACTAATCTGGGCGTGGGAGCGCTGGCCTTCATGTTCCTGGCGGGATTTCTGCTGTTCATCAAGGCAGACAGGACGGAAATGGCTTCCGCGAAATAGCTGACGCCGATTTCGCTTATACAGATGGAAAAGATATTCCGCTGGAAAAGGTGTTTTGCAAAACTGATATCGCATGACAGGAAACGATCCGGGAGAGGTGAAGCCGTCTCCCGGATCGTTCGGTTTTTTATGTATGTTACTGTCCGTATGTTTTCCGCCGGATACTGCTGTGGCAGGGGCTGTTGTTTCAGTCAAATACGGTTTCCCAGTGTTCGCTGCGGGCGGCGGCAAAGCACATACGGATCTGCTCATCGGTATTCTTCTCCTCGGAAAGCTCCGGAAGACAGTCCTCGGCGAACCAGCTGGATTCTATGGTTTCGATATTGGGCTGAAAGTGGCCGCCCAATGCAGTGCACAGGACGAAAATTTTGCAGATGCCGTAAGGATGCAGCGAAGGGTTGTGCTTTGCCAGATCCTGGACGGCGATGATTCTGTCCGCGGTCACATCCAGTCCCGCTTCCTCCTTCACCTCTTTGATGGCATTCTCCTTCACCGACACATTGACGTCCACCCATCCGCCGGGCAGTGACCATTTCCCGTTGTTTTCTTTCACCAGAAGAATCCGGTCATTCTCAAAAATGGCCGCCCGGGTATCCAGCTTCGGCGTCTGATAGCCGGATTCATTGCAGAACAGATCCCGGACTTTTTCCATGGTAAGCCCTGTTTTACAGGCCATTATCTCAGCCGCGATCTCCCGGATCCGTTCATACCGTTCCCTGTCATAAACATCTTTTCCGTAAGTCAGACCCGCCTGGGCCAGGCTCTGCAGCTCTACGGCCCAGCTGAGCCACTGGTTATTTACTTCCATCTTTCCTCCTTTTTGGCCGAATGGCCATAGAGGTATCCCCCTGCGGGATTTCCTCCTTTTGGCCGGATGGCCATATTGTCAGTTCGTTGGTTTTGATGTTGTCTGTGAAAGGGGTTTCTCCCCGGCAGAAGGTGTGTCCTGGCCCCCGTTTTTGCAGCTGATTACATATTCGGTGGGAGAGAGCGCCATGTAGCGGCGGAAAACGTTGGCAAAATAGCTGCTGGTATCGAAGCCCATCCGCATGGCGGTCTCGGTGACGCTCAGGCCTGAAAGCAATAGCTTCCGGGAGGCCTGGATTTTTTCCCGGTTGATATAATTCCGGGGAGTAATCCCCATCTGATCCCGGAACTTTTTCTTGTAACGGGAAACGGAGAGTCCGCAGCTGGCGGCCAGCGTTTCCAGGGACAGCCGCCGGGAAAGATGTTCCCGGATATACGTCAGAGACGATTCAATATCCGGCGTCAGCCGGGGCGCATCCTTCTTTGCGGACAGCAGGAGCATATGAAGAAAAGTCACCAGGCAGCTGGCGGTGGCTGCAGGGTCACTTCCGGTGGCTGCCAGGGAAAAGGCATTTTTCAGAAGCTGTCCCGTCTCCTTGTCCTTCAGACGGATCACATGGTGGGGGAGCCCATACAGCTGCCCCATCAGCTTCCGGGCCGCTTCCTCTTCCAGAAACAGAAATTTCTCCGGACTGCTGATATCCAGCTGGAACCAGTAAAGTTCCCCGAAATTCAGCGGGGATCCTTCGCTGCTGTGTACTTCGTCCGGCCAGGAAACCAGCACCTCTCCGCCGGAGAAGGGATAAGTACGCTCCCTGGTGGAAAAGGCCAGGCTTCCTTCCATCAGCAGGGAAAACTCAAAGGCGTTCCTGTGATAATGCCAGGGAAGCGGCGAAAGCGCATGGCGGGCTGTATGCCAGGCCAGCATCCGCACGCCCGGAATATGAAGCTGCTGCCCGGTGAGAACGGTTCGCTCCGGCGAAATATAATATTCATCCACACAGTTGAAAGGTTGTATCATGCAAAAGTCCTCGAAGGTAATCCATTAAAATTGTATTGGGTTCATTCTTGATTGCAGTATATTTTTGTTCATTTTATAATGGAAAACAGAAACTGTCAATTGGCGATGAAGCCGGAAGGATGAATCGTTAGTAAAAGAGCTGCTAAATCGGAGAAAGCTCCGAAAAAAGATGCCGTCAGTTCGGAAAAGAGCGGCTAAATCGTAGAAAGACCTGAAAAAAGATGCCGCCAGGCCGTGAAAAGGCAGCTAAATCAAAGAAAGCCTTGAAAAAAGATGCCGTCAGGCCGGAAAAGAGCAGCTAAATCGTAGAAAGTCCTGAAAAAAGATGCCGTCAGGCCGAAAAAGAGCTGCTAAATCGGAGAAAGTCTCGAAAAAAGCTGCTTTCAGGATATAAAAAGAGGATAAATCAGGGGAAGGTTCCCTAAAAATCGTTTCAGATTACTCATCAAGAACTTCGCAGGAATGTTGTGCGGCAGTGATACACGCATAGTACAGACCGCAGCGGAGAGAAGGACGCTGTGTGCCAGTGTTATGCGTTTAGCACGGACCCGAAACGGAGTATAGATCCTGTTGCATTTACAGGGAGATATCCAGGTCTGTGTACGTGCTTTTGTGACAGTAAGGCCGGAAGGATGAATCGTCACTTTTCGAACGCCATTAACAACGGAAAGCTTTGTGAATCTTCCGTTGTCAGAAATAAAACAAACAGGAGGACATGGATATGAGAGAAACTTTTTGTCCGGATTACAGAAATCTGGTAAATGCGGCTTTTAACAGGAGTGCTCAAAGACTTCCATTATATGAGCACAACGTATCCTTTAAGAAAATCGGAGAAGTTATGGGAAAGGACCTGGAGACGCTGTTTCAGGGAGACGACAGGGATGTGGAGGAATTTTTTGCCGTCTACAGCGAGTTTTTCCGCCGGTACGGGTATGATGTGGTGACTTTTGAGGCCTGTATCGGACAGATTTTCCCGGGCGGCGGCGCGCTGGGAGACAGCCGGGTGGATCCGGTGATCAAGACCCGGGAGGATTTTGAACGGTATCCCTGGGAGGAACTGGAGGAGCGGTATTTTGAGAAAAATTCCAGATACTTCCGGGCGCTGCGAAGCCAGATGCCGGAGGGTATGAAAGCCGTGGGAGGCGTGGGAAATGGAATTTTCGAGTGTGTGCAGGAGCTGACAGGATTTCAGGGACTGTGCTATATCGGAGCCGACGACGAGGAACTGTACGCGGATCTGTTCCGGAAAGTGGGCGAGCTGCATCAGAGCATCTGGAAGCGGTTTATGAGAGAATTCGGCGATATCTACTGTGTATTGCGGTTCGGTGACGATCTGGGCTACAAGAGCAACAGTCTGCTGTCTACAGATGATATCCGGATGCACATTTTCCCCTGGTACAAAAAGACGGTGGATCTGGTACACAGCTATGGAAAGCCGTTTCTGCTTCATTCCTGCGGGAATATTTTCCATCTGATGGAGGATCTGATCACCGATGTGGGCATTGACGCGAAACATTCCAATGAGGATCAGATCGCTCCGTTTCCGGAGTGGGTGAGACGCTACGGGGACAGGATCGGAAATTTCGGAGGTTTTGATGTGGATAAGGTTTGCTTCGCGGGGAAGGAGGAGCTGCGGGAATATATCCGGGATGTGCTGAGCTGCTGTGAAGGACATGGAGGAATCGCGGCCGGGACAGGAAACTCCATTCCCGATTATGTTCCCACGGAGAATTATCTGGATATGATTGAGATTGTCAGGGAGTACAGGGGGGAGTGAAAAAACGGAGAAGCGAACATTTTCGCTGAATCCATTTTTGAGACAGACAAATTCCGTTTTCAGAAGATGTTATTTAAAGTTGACAAATTGCCAATAGTAGTTGGTTGCGATGAAGTATATTGTTTTCTATAATTGCATTACAAAAGTTCGAAATCAGAGGGGAGGAATACATATGAATTTTAATGAAAAGCTCATAGAATTACGTAAATCGAAAGGCTTATCACAAGATGAACTTGGTAATGCGTTAGGAATATCAAGACAAACAATATCTAAGTGGGAACTGGCTCAAAGTTATCCTGATTTTCAAAGACTTGTTTTATTGAGTGACTATTTTGGGTTATCACTGGACGCACTTGTAAAAGATATAGATGTGCAGGATGTTAGAAGTAAAAATCTAAGTGAAAAACAGTTATCTTCTATTTATGAGGATGTAAGCTCTGCTAAATCAGCGATCAATAAAGTTGTAAATATTCTATGCATTATTGGATTGGTAGGACTTGCACTTGCCATTTCAGCAGGTATTTTTTGGGGATAACAGGAAAATCTGGAAAGTAATTGACAAAAACAGTTTTATAGTATATCGTAAGTAGTAAGTAGTAAGCAGTAAGTAGTAAGTGGTAAGTGGTAAGCGACATCTGCGGATGCCGCTGAAATCGGGAGGTTTTTATGAGAGATTTGTCAATTACACAGGAGTATCTGATCTGCGCCGTGAATGAAAAAGGAAAAATATCCGGATTCAGTACGGAGCGTCTGGTTTGTCTGGTGGCGGCCGGGCTTCTGGACATGGAGCTGGCCGGGGCTGTGCGTCTTACGGAGAAGCGGGTGGAGATTGCGGGGCCGCTTCCGGAGAACAGAGAGTATCTGAAGTCCCTGTATCTGTTTGTCAAAAAGCATAACCCGGTGAAAACGGAAAAAATTCTGGAGGAATACACCTACTCCATGTCTGACAAGCGGCTGCAGATGTTGCTGGATGATGTGGGAGAAAGCCTGGCGGCTCAGGGGCTTGCCCGACTGCAGGAAGGCGGCTTCTTCGGGAGAAAATCCTACGTCCCCCAACGGGAGGCGATCCGCAGCGTGGTGGATATGGTGAGGGCAGAGCTTCTGGAAGATGGGCCTGTCTCACAGGAGGTACTGATTCTGGCAGTCCTGCTGGATAAAGGGAAGATCAGCAAGGACTATTTCTCCAAATTCGAACGGCAGGAGATGGCTCAGCGGTTCCGGGCCATACGGAAGACGAGAGAAGGCCAGATGGTTGATCAGATGGTGGAATATATCGAAAACATGATTGCCACCATGACGGTGCTGATGACGATGTTCAGTTAGGGAAGGTGACGGATTATGTCACGGCAGAGAAGCCTGGAAACAATTTTAAAAGCGGAATATGTGACCATCGGCGAACTGGTGCGTCTGACGGACACAAGGTACAGCACCCTGAAATATTATACGGAAGAGGGGATGCTTCCTTTTGAACAGGAGGAGGAGAATCTCACCAGAAGGTATCCGCGGGAGGCGAGTATACGGCGGATTCAGGAAATAAAGGAACTTAGAAAAGAAGGGATGACGATTTCGGAGATTAAGGAAGTTCTGTGCGGAAATAATCAGAAAACCAGCGGAATCACCGGATGATGAAGAAAGGGGCGCTGCACTGTTTTGTTCGTGCAGCGCCCTGACAGATTTGACGATTCTCACATCTCCCCCAGAATATGCCGTGCCACATACACGCCGGAAGCGGAGGCGTGGGACAGGGAGTGGGTGACGCCGCTGCCGTCCCCGATGATATAAAGACCTTTGTAGGGGCTCTCCAGATTTTCGTCAATTTCCACTTCCATATTGTAAAATTTCACTTCCACTCCATAAAGCAGCGTATCGTCGTTGGCGGTACCCGGTGCGATTTTGTCCAGTGCGTAGATCATTTCGATGATGCCGTCCAGAATCCGTTTTGGCAGAATCAGACTCAGATCTCCAGGCGTGGCGGAAAGGGTGGGGCGTACCAGGCCCTCCTCGATTCTGCTGACCGTGCTGCGGCGTCCCCGCATCAGATCGCCGAACCGCTGTACGATCACGCCGCCGCCCAGCATATTGGACAGACGGGCGATACTTTCCCCGTAGCCGTTGCTGTCCCGGAAGGGTTCGGAGAAATGTTTGGAAACCAGCAGAGCGAAATTGGTATTTTCCGTCTGCATACTGGCATCCTCGTAGCTGTGGCCGTTGGCGGTGACAATGCCGTTGGTATTTTCATTTACTACGATGCCGTGGGGATTCATGCAGAAGGTACGGACATTGTCCTCAAATTTTTCTGTCCGGTAGACGATTTTGCTTTCATACAGCTCGTCGGTGAGATGGGAAAAGATCACCGCGGGCAGTTCCACCCGGACGCCCAGATCCACCCGGTTGGAAAGGGTGGGAATGGAAAGCTGGCGGCAGACATTTTCCATCCACTTGCTGCCGCTGCGTCCCACGGATACGATACATTTCTCACATTCCGCAGAACTGTCGCCGCAGACAACCCGGAAGCCGTCGGAAATCACCTCCACGGTGCTCACCGGGGTATTGAAATGAAAATCCACCTTGTCCTTCAGTTCGGCGTACAGATTTTCCAGAACCACATAGTTCAGATCTGTTCCCAGATGGCGGACGGAGGCATCCAGCAGATGCAGCTTGTTCTGGAGACAGAGTTTTTTGAAACGGGTTCCGGCCGTTGTATAAAGCTTTGTGTTTTCGGCCCCGTGGGAAAGATTGATCTGATCCACGTAATTCATCAGATCCAGAGCGGTCTGCCGTCCCACATGCTCGTAGAGTGTACCGCCGAAATTATTGGTAATATTATATTTACCGTCAGAGAAAGCTCCGGCCCCGCCGAATCCGCTCATGATGGCACAGGTTTTGCAGTTAATGCAGGATTTTACTTTCTTGCCGTCAATGGGACAGCGGCGCTTTTCCAGGGGATTCCCCGCCTCAAATACGGCGATTTTCAGATCGCTGCGTTCTTTTGTGAGCTCATAGGCGGAGTAAATTCCTCCAGGACCGGCTCCTATAATGATAATGTCATACTTCATAATAAAAACCCTCCGTTTATTCGGATATTGCCGGCAGGCGCTGACCTGCAGTTCGCTTTGACAAAGAACTGCTTTTCATTCACATGAAAAGGGCAGGGCTGCCTGTTATGCCTTCCATTGTTCAGTATAGGGGGAAGGTGGGAGGGTTGTCAAGGCGCGCTGGATAGTATAAATCCATTGATTACCCCATAAATTGGTGATGAGTGATGCCCACAATAGTGGTATACTTTATTTGTTATTAATTCCGTATTTGGCGGATTAGCGGAGGGTTCTATGGATATAAATGTCAGACTTGAAGAAGAAAAAGATTATCGGAAAGTAGAGGAAATAACGGGAGCAGCGTTTAATTATCCTGAAAGAATCAGGAGAGGGAAGATTGGTTGCCCTTATGAGCACTGGATGGTTCATGAATTAAGACATCGAGATGGCATTGCCTCGCTTAGTTTTGTTGCTCAACAGACAGACGGAACAGTGGTTGGACACATTATTTGCAGTAATGCTGTCATCAAAAAGGTGAGCAGATACTTCCTGTCCTGAACTTCGGTCCGTTGAGTGTGTTGCCTGAATATCAGCGTCAGGGCGTTGGAAAAACACTTGTGCGTACAATGATAGAACAGGCAAAAAAACTAGGTTATGGAGCAATTTTATTTTTTGGAAGACCAGAATATTATCCTCAATTTGGATTTGGGGAGGCCGCACTTTATGGAATATCGGATTCGGAAGGATATAATTATCCTGCGTTTATGGCTATGGAACTGAAAGAAGGGTATTTAAATGATATTCGCGGGGGAAAATATTTTGAATCAGATATATATAATGATGAGCTTAATCGTGAGAAAGTGCGGGCTTTCGATAGGGTGTTCTAAAAAGTAGTTTGAGTGTAGGATGAATATTAATATAGCTAAAAGTTTAAATTGTACTTATGGTATTCTGGAAAAATCGGGAATGCTTCATGAATGATAAATCATATCCTTACACGTATACAATTATAAAAAATACGGAAACAAAATTCAGAAGAATACTGCAGGAAAACAATGTACTACTGTAGAAAAATGAAAATCAATAAGTCTGCCGTAGAAAAAGGCAGGGTACTACGGTAGAGAAAGAAAAACATCAAATTGTGCAGTAGGAAACACCGGAATATTACTGTAGGAAATCAAAAACGCTTGTGAATCTGCAGTAAACTTCCACAGAACACTGCCACAGAGAAGAAGGAAGCTGTGAAATGTCCCGCTGTATTTCCGGAAAAATTTCGGACAGGAAATTCCGGGGAGGGGGAATTTGCAGAGCGGTACCGAAGGAATTGACAAATCTAAAGAACAGGAATATACTGAAAAGAACTCTCAAAGGCGAAAGTTTTTGGGACTTTTTTTGTGTATGGAGCAAGTTTACAAGAATTTAACAAGGAGGTAAAGAATATGAAAGTAGAACGTGTGGAGAATATGTGCGGCGGCAAAGGCCATGTGATTATCAAACATCTTCTCGGGGAGAAGGAGCTGAACGGAAAATGCGGTCTGTATGCGGAGGTGACCATTGAGCCGGGATGTACTCTGGGGTATCATGAGCATCATGGAGAGAGCGAAACATATTTCATTCTTTCCGGACAGGGAGAGTACGATGATAACGGCACAAAACGCACGGTAAAAGCAGGGGATGTTACGCATACACCGGATGGCTGCGGCCATGCGCTTGCGAATACCGGGGACACGGATCTGGTATTTATGGCGCTGATTATTCTCGGATAAGCGGATCTTTGTGTGCTGCAATGACGTTCAAAAGCGAATTCGACAGCCCAGACGATTAAAATGAGTAAGTTGGAAATAATCCACAAGGATACTCCTGTGATCGGTGAGTATCTATCTTGGGAAGCAACGCATATCTGCGGCCATGCGCATCGGCATGGCCGCTTTTAGAATTGTTAAGGTTCCTTTCAGGATCTGTTCAGATTTCGATGCAATAATAAGAACTATCAAAGAAAACATCTTTGAAATACATCGGAAGGTTTTTATCAGAAAACATTTTTGAAAAACGAGACCTGGAAAGGAGCAAATCATGAGGAACAGGAAAAAGAACGATGAGAAAATAAACATCAGAGGTTTTGTAAAAAAAGGGATGGTTTTCTGCACCATAGGAGTAGCTGCCATGGGAATGGTTGCGTGCTCCAGCGGGAAAAAATCCCCTTCATCCGATACAAAAGCAAAAACGCAGATGGAGTCTCCACAGCCGGAAAAGGATAAAAACAGTTCCGGCACAGCGGCAGCCCCCAAAGCCAGGAGCAAATCGGGCGGCGCCTCTTCGTCAAAAAAGAAGAGCGGCGGACTCGGAGTCAGGAAAGGCAGTTCCCCGTCAGAGAATAGTAAGAGTACACAGTCGAAGAATTAAGCGACAGACACAGAGACGGGCAGCAGACAGATAGGAGGAGCGGGCGAAGGGAGTGCCGGAAAATATAAAGAAAACTTTGTCCCGATATTTACCTGCAGGCCAAAACCTGTTATGCTACAGACGTATGGAAAGCGTGCGGTTCTGCCGTCTGCCTTTCGGGAAAACGGACAAAACAGGACAAAGGGAGGAAAACGGTGAGTATCGGAAATATTTTGATCGTGGAAGACGATGCGGATATCCGGGAAGGCGTAAGAATTCTGCTGGAAAGTGAAAATTACTGTGTCAGTGAGGCGGAGAACGGGCACCAGGGTCTTCAGCTTCTGGACGAAACTACCGATCTGGTGATCCTGGATATTATGATGCCCGGAATCTCAGGCCTTCGTACCTGCGAGGAAATACGAAAGAAATCCAATGTTCCGGTGCTGTTTCTCACGGCAAAGGCACAGGAATCCGACAAACTGATCGGGCTTATGGCAGGAGGAGACGATTATCTTCCAAAACCGTTTTCCTATGCGGAACTGCTGGGAAGGGTAAAAGCGCTGGTGCGCCGTTACAATGTTTACCAGGGAAAGACCGGCGTTAATTTGGAGGAGAAGAACGCCTGGCTGGAGCTGAGAGGCATACGGATTCACAGGACGTATAATGAGGTTTTCGTGGATGGAAAAGAAAAAGAGATGTCGGATATTGAATATCACATTCTTCTGCTGCTGATGCGGCATCCCGGCAGAATTTTTTCTGCTCAGAATCTGTATGAAAGCGTCTGGGAGGAACCTTATTTTTATTCCTGCAGCAGTACGGTCATGGTACATATACGGAAGCTGCGGGTAAAAATAGAGGCGGATCCCAAAAATCCCAGATATATAAAGACTGTTTGGGGAAAGGGGTATAAATTCGATGCGGGCAATGAGCAGGCGTAATTCCATCTATGTTCAGCTGCTGAAACTGCTGGTAGTCTCGGCAGGTGTGGCCGTTGGGATTTTTTTTCTGGCGGATTTTATCAGTTTCCGTCTACTGGAAAAGTATTTTGAAAGTCCGGCTTATGTGGAAGGACACAATCAGGTATATGTGGAAAAACTGCAGAAATATATTGATCAGAATCATCTGTCATCCGGGGATTCGAAGAAGCTGAGCAGTTGGGTGAAACAACAGAATATCCTGTATCTTCAGATCTATCGGGAAGGGGTACTGGTATTCGATTCCACCTATCAGGAGGAGCTTCCGGAGACGGAAATCCTGTCGGAAGATCAGGAATGGGGAAATTTCTATCCACTGTCTTTTTCGGACGGCAGCGCGCAGGTAATCGTCATCGGAAATTATTCGTATCAGATTTTTACTTACTGTTATATTGCGGAGCTTCTCTTATGCTTTGGGATTTTTCTGCTTCTGGTGTTGCTTGGTATTCGCAGACGGATGGACTACATCCGGAAACTGGGGCAGGAGGTGGAAATCCTGGAGGGCGGAGGTCTGGATTATCCCATCACAGTTAAAGGTAATGATGAACTGGCAACCCTGGCTTTCGGTCTGGACAGTATGAGGAAATCCTTTCAGGAACTTCTGGATCAGGAAGCAAAAATGGTTCGGGAGAATCAGAGAATCGTCACGGAAATGTCCCACGATCTCAGAACCCCCATCACCTCCATTTTGCTGTATACGGAGATCCTGAAGCGGGGAAATGGGAAAGAACGGCAGATGGAATATATAGAAAAAATTGAAAAAAGGGCCCGGCGGATGAAGCAGCTGACGGATCACCTGTTTGAGTATTCACTTCTGACCGGTGAGACCTGTGTCCAGATGGAAGAACCGGAGCTTTATGAGGTTCTGTTTTATGATCTTTTTTCGGAAACCTGCAGCTATCTGGAGCAGCAGGGGTTTCAGGTGGAATTCCATGTGAAATGGCTGGAGAAAAAGATTCAGATTTCCACGGAATATATGCTGCGGATTTTGGACAACCTTACTTCCAACCTGGTAAAATACGCAGATTCCTCCTATCCTGTCATCATATCCTCCGCAGAGGAAGAACACATGGTGGGATTTTCCTTTGAAAACCATATCCGCCGGACAGAGGAAACCGTGGAAAGCACTGGCATCGGTATCCAGAGTATCCGGAATATGGCGCTGAAAATGAAAGCGAAATGTCAGGTGGAGCAGGAGGAAGACCGCTTCCGTCTGACCATACTGTTTCCGGTAAAATATAAGACGGAAAAAGAGGCATGACGGTTTCCATGCGCTTTCGCAGTCGAATCCTGTAATCCGGAAGGATCTTTCTTTGAAGGGAGGATCCTTCCGGATTTTCAACGTACAGAAAATGGAAATGCAGAATCACTCTGCACAATCACAGAGGAATCTGTTATAATAATAAAGCAGTTATGGACGGAGTGAAGGAACCATGAGATACAGTCACAGAATCATTTCAGGAAAACAGTGTCATCTTTTTATCCGGGGAGAGGCGGGGCCGGTGATCTTTTGGGGGATTGCCGCCGGATCCGGCGCCATGGCCCGGAAGACCGCCCGTCTGTTGGCTGACGCGGTGGGAGAGGATTTCCTGCTGGCGGCCTATGAGACGGAGGACTGGAACCGGGAGTTTTCTCCCTGGCCGGCCAGGGGTGTCAGAGAAGGAGAAAACTTTGCGGGCGGCGGCCGGGATACCCTTTCCTGGCTCGCAAAAGCGTGCATTCCCAGGGTAGAAGCGGAATATGGCGCTGCGTCCGGCGGGAGATTTGTGGCCGGCTATTCCCTTGCCGGGCTGTTTGCCCTCTGGGCTTATCTGGAAAGCGGACTGTTTTCCGGCGCGGCCGCCATGTCCGCCTCCCTCTGGTTTCCCGGCTGGATGGAACTGCTGGAGCAGACGAAGGGCAGACCAAAATCTCCTTTCGGGACAGAACAATTCCGGGAAAGCGGCAAAGACAGCATATATCTCAGCCTGGGCCGGAAAGAGGAAAAAACCAGGAATCCCTGGATGGCGGCGGTGGGAGATGCCACCAGAGAAACCGAGAGGATGTTTCGCAAGGAGGCGGCCATGAAGCATGTGATTCTGGAATGGAATCCGGGCGGTCATTTTTCGGATCCGGAAGGGAGATGCGCCCGGGGAATGGCCTGGCTGATCAGAGAACAGACAAAGATGGGAGGAGAACAATGATTATCGAGGGAAATGAAAAGGAAAAACAGGCGATGGAAGCTTTTCATCGGGGGGACCGAAAGGAAGGTCTTCGGCTGCAGGAAGAATTCGCGGCGGAGTTTCGGGAGGAGTATCGACAGAAGGATCACTGTCCATGCCGGAAAGCCTGTCGCTATCATGGAAACTGTAAGGAATGCGTGGCTATCCACCGGGCCCATCAGGAGCATGTTCCCAACTGTATGCGGCCTGTGATCAACCGGAAGCTGAAGCTTCTGTCCGAACTGACGGAGCATACGCTGGCCAATGAGATTGAACCGCCCAGAGAGATTTTGCGGAAGGAATTTCAGGAGTAATCTGAAAACCACGAAAATAGTTTGACATTCTTTTAACATTTCACTATAATAGTGACCAAAGAAGAAATTCCGTTTTTGGGATACAGGAGGAGTATTTTCGTGGAGGAAAAAGATATTTCGAGAGCTGTGATCAAACGGCTTCCAAGATATTACCGCTATTTGGGAGAGCTGATGGAGGATGGCGTAGAGCGGATTTCATCCAATGAGCTGAGCGGCCGGATGAAGGTGACTGCCTCCCAGATCCGTCAGGATCTGAATAATTTCGGTGGCTTCGGCCAGCAGGGATACGGATATAACGTTAAGTATCTTCATTCGGAGATCGCGAAGATTCTGGGACTGGATAGGACGCACACCATGATTATCCTGGGCGTGGGCAATCTGGGACAGGCTCTGGCCAATTATACCCAGTTTGAGCGTCAGGGATTTAAGCTGATCGGACTTTTTGATGTGAATCCGGTGCTGAAAGGTGTTTCCGTGAGAGGCATTGAGGTGCGGATGATTGACGAACTTCCGGAGTTTATCCGGACCCATCATGTGGAGATTGCCACCCTGACACTGCCTAAGGCGAAAGCCATTGAGATGGCGAAGGTACTGGTGGACAACGGCGTCCGCGCAATCTGGAATTTTGCGCATACGGACCTGAATCTGTCAGTGCCGTCGGATGTGATTGTGGAGAATGTACATCTGTCCGAGAGCCTGATGCGTCTGTCCTATAATCTGAGCCGTTACGAAAAGGATCACAAAGAACCGAAAAAGAAGTAAAAAGGAACTGCCGCCGAAGCTGACGGGCGGCAGTTTTCCGTTCGTGGGTAAAGAAAAAACTGCGGAAGATTTTTCTGTCCGCAGATTTTTGTCTGCCGGGAAAATTGGGAGGAACGTGGCATGGAGAGAATTGTAACCAGCCCGCAGATGAAGCGGCTGGATCAGTTTACGATACAGGAGATGGGAATGCCGTCCCTGGTTCTGATGGAACGGGCGGCTCTGGCGGTGACGGAGGAACTGAAAAAAAATTTTGATACCGGCCGGGTATTGGTGGTCTGCGGTTCCGGGAACAACGGCGGAGACGGCATTGCGGTGGCCAGACTGCTGCATCTGGATAATATCCAGGCGGAGATTTTCATGGCGGGAAAAATGGAATCTTTTACGGAAGAAACCAAAACCCAGTGGAAGATTGCCGAAAAGTATGGGGTACCTGTTGTCAAGAAGCCGGTGTTTACCGAATATACTACTATCGTGGATGCCGTATTCGGCGTGGGCCTTTCCCGAAAGGTGGAAGGACGATATGAGGAACTCCTGAAAAAGATGGAGATGTCCGGTGTTCCGGTGCTGGCGGTGGACGTCCCTTCCGGAATTGATGGGAGCCGCGGACAGGTGATGGGAACCGCGGTCCATGCCAGACAGACAGTCACCTTTGCCTGTGCAAAGGCGGGACTTCTGCTTTATCCGGGGGCGGAGTATGCCGGACGGGTTACCGTGAAAGATGTGGGAATCTGTACGAAACCGTACCCGGCATCCCATAAGGGCATGTTCCGGATTACCGAAGAGGACTACCGTTGGCTGCCTCCCCGCAATCCGCGAGGAAACAAGGGAACCTTCGGCAAAGTTCTGGTGGCGGCCGGTTCCGAAGATATGTGCGGGGCCGCGTATTTCGCGGCGAAGGCCTGTCTGCTGGCCGGCGCGGGTATGGTCCGGATTTTTACGGAGGAGCATAACCGGGCTGTTCTGCAGCAGCTGCTTCCGGAGGCGCTTCTGACCACCTACCGGAAGGATGAGCAGCCGGAAGCATTGAAAAAGCTCTTGAGACAGGCTCTGGACTGGGCGGATGTGGCCGCGGCGGGACCGGGTCTGGGGACGGGAACTGCGGCAGATACGCTGGTATCTGTTCTGCTGACAGAAAATAAGAAACCGCTGGTGCTGGATGCGGACGGGCTGAATGCGGTAAGCCGCAGGAGGGAACTGCTGAAACAGGCGGCAGGTCCCTGTATTCTCACACCCCATATGGGGGAAATGGCAAGGCTGACCGGTCTGCCGGTTTCTGTTTTGAAAGCAGATCCGGTGGGACAGCTGGAAACTTTCTGCGGGGAATATCCGGTCACCTGTATCCTGAAAGATGCGCGTACGGTCACAAAAACCGCGGATGGGACGGTATTTATCAATACCAGAGGAAACAGTGGAATGGCCACCGCCGGCAGCGGCGATGTGCTTTGCGGAATTGCGGCCGGTTTTCTGGCCGCAGGAACGGAAACTCAAAGAGCGGCGCCTCTGGCGGTGGATTTTCATGCCAGGGCAGGGGATCTGGCGGCAAAAGGAAAGGGGGAAGCTTCCGTGCTGGCCTCCGACATTCTGGATGCAATTCCCGGGGTATGGCGTTTGCTGACCGCCGGGGCCGCACGGAAAACCGCGGCGGGGGATTTTGGAGGCGTACCGTAAAACGGGAAAACACCGGAAACGAAGGATGTATCAGAATTCACAGAAAAGTAAGGGGACCGCAAAATTGTGCGGAAAAAATAATGGAAAAATACAGACGGATTTGCGCGTTTATTGATCTGGACGCGGTAGAATATAATTTTGAACAGATGAGACAGGCGCTTACGCCGGGAACACAGATGATAGCGGTGGTAAAGGCCAACGCTTATGGTCATGGGGCGGTTCCCATCGCCCGGCTGATGGAGCCGAAGGAGTATATCTGGGGCTTTGCGGTGGCCACGGTGGAGGAGGCGGTGGAGCTTCGCGACCACGGAATTCAGAAACCCATTCTGATTCTGGGCTATGTATTTCCCGAGCATTATTCACTGCTGGCGGAGTATGAGATCCGCCCGGCGGTATTTACCCGTCGGATGGCGGAAGAGCTTTCCGAAGCGGCTGTAAACGCGGGAAAAATTCTCCCGGTGCATCTGGCGGCAGATACGGGGATGACACGGATCGGATTTCGAAATGCGCGGGAGAGCCTGGCGGACATGGTACATATCTGCAAAATGCCGGGGCTTTTTGTGGAAGGAATTTTCACACATTTTGCCCGGGCAGATGAGCAGGATGTGAGATGGGCCCGGAAACAATATGAAGAATTTCATGAATTTATCCGGCTGCTGGAGGAGGAAGGAATCCGGATACCGGTTCGCCACTGCAATAACAGCGCGGGAATCCTCTGGCACAGGGACGGGGATCTGGATGCCGTGCGGCCGGGAATTACCATTTACGGGGTATATCCTTCCGCGGAAGTAATCAAAAACGGAGTCCTGCTGAAACCGGTAATGCGTCTGGTTTCTCACATTTCACATATCAAGGAAGTGGAGGCGGGGGTACCCGTAAGCTATGGCGGAACTTTTACGACCACCAGAGAAAAAACCAGGATCGCCACCATACCTGCCGGATACGCGGACGGCGTCTCCCGGGGATTGTCCAATCGGGGAAGCGTACTGATTGCCGGGAAACGTGCCCCGGTGCTGGGACGAATCTGTATGGATCAGTTTATGGTGGATGTGACGGATATCCCGGAAGCCAGGCTTCACGCGCCGGTGACCCTTCTGGGACAGGACGGCGATGATGCGATTACAGTGGAAGAGCTTTCGGAACTGTCGGGGCGCTTTCCCTATGAATATCTGTGCTGCATCAGCAGCCGGGTGCCGAGAATCTATCGGAAGGACGGACAGGAAAAAGAACTCTGATCTGCTTTGACCGGAAACAATTCGTATACACGAAAGGAAGATGGAAATACTATAGATATCTAAGCGCCGCGGCGTCATGTTCAAAAACTGGCGCGGCGGCACAGAAATCGGAGTGTGAATTGTGTGGTTATAAAGCGAGGAGATATTTTTTATGCGGATCTGCGTCCGGTGGTTGGCAGTGAACAGGGAGGAATCCGTCCGGTGCTGATTATTCAGAACGACATTGGAAACAAGCACAGCCCCACGGTGATCTGCGCCGCGATCACGTCAAGAATGAATAAGGCGAAGCTTCCCACGCACATCGAGATCGACGCGTCTTCCTACGATCTGGTGCGGGATTCCGTGATTTTGCTGGAACAGCTTCGAACCATCGATAAGCGCAGGCTCAAGGACAAGGTATGCCATCTGGATCAGGAACTGATGGATCAGGTAAACCAGGCGCTGAAGATCAGCCTGGAGCTTCCTACATAATGCAGGTTCTTGACGAAAGTTTGGGAAAATGGTATATTCTGTAAGGATCACAGACTGAGTAAACAAAAGAAAGAGGAGAGAATTGTATGTCGGGACATTCAAAATTCGCCAATATCAAGCATAAAAAAGAGAAGAATGACGCCAAGAAGGGTAAAATTTTCACAATTATCGGAAGAGAGATTGTGATTGCCGTCAAAGAGGGCGGACCCGATCCGGCCAACAACAGCAAGCTGCGTGACGTTATTGCCAAGGCAAAGGCCAACAACATGCCAAACGATACCATTGAACGTGGAATCAAGAGAGCTGCCGGAGACGCCAATGCGGATAATTACGAATATATCACCTATGAAGGATACGGCCCCAACGGGATCGCCATCATTGTGGATACGCTGACGGATAATAAGAACCGTACGGCCGCCAACGTAAGAAGCGCGTTCACAAAAGGAAACGGAAACGTGGGAACACCGGGCTGTGTATCTTTCATGTTTGATAAAAAAGGACAGATCATTGTGGATAAGGAAGAGTGCGGCATGAGCGCGGACGATCTGATGATGACTGCTCTGGACGCCGGAGCGGAGGATTTCAATGAGGAAGATGACTGCTATGAGATTCTCACGGATCCGGATGATTTTTCCCAGGTGAGAGAAGCGCTGGAGAAGGAGGGAATCCCCATGGCAGAGGCTGAGGTGACCATGATTCCCCAGACTTATGTGGAACTTACCGATGAGGCGGCCATCAAGAATTTGCAGCGGACGCTGGATCTGCTCGAG
>DVIN01000024.1 GCA_018711275.1 Candidatus Pullilachnospira intestinigallinarum | reverse complement strand
TTTCTCTTCATTCATAATCGTGTTCATAGCTTCCTGGGTACACATCCCTGCCTGACTGAGCTTTTTAATCCGCTGTGCCTGAGACAACGATGGAGTGGACTGTCCGTAATCCATAGCTTCCAGGAAACCTTGCTGTTCCTCTTTTTTCAGAAAAGACAATTCCACCGCCGGGTTGAATGCGATTTCTTTACGATCCACCATATCCAGAAGCTCGGGGATCAGATTGGTCAAATTGATAAATCGCTGAACCTGACGGGCGCTTTCACCGGTTTGCTCAGCAATAATCTCCCTAGACTCTTTTCCCTGAAAATCCCGGCCAACTTGGCCGGAATTTTCCTTAGACGGTCTTCCAGCCCTTCTAGCCATCGCCTCCATCTTCATTTTGTAGGCAAACGCACGCTCACTGGGGAGAAGCGTTTCCCTTTGAAGATTGGAGTCCACCATGGCAATGGTTGCGGTATCATCATCCATCTGCCGGACAATCACTGGCATCGTTTCAAGTCCAGCAAGTTCCGAAGCCCTCATGCGCCTATGACCTGCCACTAATTCATACCCGCCCTCCGGACGTGGACGGGCAAGCGCTGGAGCCAACACGCCAAACTGTGCTACGCTTTCCACTGTACGCTGCATGGCTTCATCATCCACCACCCGGAAGGGATGATTTTTGAACGGATGTAATTCAGAGAGCGGAATCTCCTGAACCCGTTCAGATTTTTTTACAGGCATTCATAAAACCCTCTCTTTCCCGGCTGTACTGCCGTTTTTTACTAGGAGAACAGCACCTCCTTGACCAGTTCCTGCTTTGATTTTCCAATCGTAGTTCGCCGGTCATGCCCCGGAACGTGTACCGGCGTACACATCTCCAGTACCCGGCTGTAAATTCTGGCGTGTGCCACATCTTCAGGATTACGGAGCTGGCTGATCGTCAGGTTTGTTGTGATAATCAATGGAAACCCTGTCTTATAGCGTTCATCAATAACAGCGTAAACCTGTTCCAACGCATACTCGGTATTCCGCTCAATTCCAAGATCATCAATAATCAGCAGAGAGAAGCGGTTGAAAGAAGCAATATAGCGATACCGCTCATCCGAATACATGGCACCCATCTGGTTTAGAATTTTGGAAAAATTGGTCATCAGGACGGGAACACCTTTTTCCAACAATGCATTAGCAATACAAGCGGCCAGGAATGATTTTCCTGTTCCAACATCGCCCCAAAGCAAAAGGCCAAGGTTTTCCGCCTTGACTTTCTTCCAATTTTCCGTATACCGTTTCGCCATCTGGATGCTGGGAGTATCTGTCGCTGACGCAAACGTCCAATCCTGAAGATGCCGCTCCTGAATACCTGCCGCTTTCAGACGGCGAACGTAGAGCAGCTGTTCTTCCTCCTTCATGCGTTGTTCCTGCCGTTCCCGTTCTTCCTTCTGGCATTTACAGATACAGGGCATGATCCGTTCTTTGCCCTCAAATGTGATCCGACATTGAACCGGCGTATGACATTTCCCACAATAGAGGAGTCCATCTTCGCCGAGATACTGCTCCGGTCTAGGTTCTTTCTGAACCTGAATACGATCCAGAAAATCGAACATTGTATTCATAAACTTTCTCCCTCCTTGTACCGGTAGTTATCATGGCTATATGCGGGCAGTTTGGACTGTTTGGAATCTCGTCTTGCCCAACTGCGGATGGTAGCCAAATGATTTTTATAGCGCCTTCCGCTGGAAGCCATATATTCCGACAATCGTTCAATGCGGCTCTGATAGTCTGCTGGAAACTCAGCCTGGAGTTTTTGCAATTCTTCGTCCGAAAGAAGTACATTCTGATACATTCCGTACCAGTGACGAGAAGGTTGTGATACTGTTTTTCCCTTCTCATCTGTACTTAATTGTTTTTTACTTGATCCTTCTTTACTTCTTTGTGCGGGAGTTATCGTATCCGGCGGAACCGTATTCGGGCTTACCGTATCCGGCTTTTCCGTACACGGTGAATCCATGCACGGCTGCGATCTCGGCTTTTCAAAAATCACATACTCTGTCTGTCCCAAGCGGCCATTCGGTTGACGAAGCTGACGGCGTTCCAGATAGCCATGTGTTTCCAATTCTTTCAGGGCAGTGAGAATACCGTCCACACCTTCCAAGGAGATTGCCGCAAGCCCTCTTACAGAGTAGTGCCATGTGTCCGGCAGGCTGAGAAGCATGGAAAGAAGTCCTTTTGCTTTCAGACTCAGTGTCTGATCCCGCAGATGGTAGTTACACATGGTTGTATAGTTGGCATTTTTCTCTACCCGGAAAACAGCCATCCGACCACCTCCTTACGGCTCTGCACTCGTAAACAACATATTGTTCATTTCACAAAACCTCCTTGCATTGCATAGTTTCTGCTTCTACCAGTAGCGGCAGAAACAAAAAAAGAGCGGTTACCCGCCAGCCAGGATTTCTCCTGACGGCAGATAACCGCTCATGTTCAATTCATTTTTATCTGGGCTTATCCTATAGCTGAAGCCCGATTTTTTGGTTGCAGTGAGACTTTTTACGCCTGTGTACCTTTGATTTCTCTACACCATTTTTACACCATTTCGGCATTCTATAGCATAGAGATATATAAATCTTTATATGGGTCAATATACGGAAAACCTTGATTCTATCACGCTTTATGGGCATTTAGAGACAAGCATTGAGATATAAAATTAGGAGCATAACTTACGATTCCTAATTTCATAAACTGATCTCCTCTTTTCTGTAATGTATTCTTCGTTCTGTAACCTGTACTTCCCGCGAAACAGGATGGTTGCCATGTTCCGCGGCCGTTCTCTCACTCAGTCCCGGCTCTCTATCATTACCAGAATTCCCGCTTCCCAGCTGACATGCGCAATCCCGGCCGTGATCTCATTGCTGACCCCCAGCCCCTCCAGATTTCTCAGCCGGTAATGATCCAGCGGATATTTGAACCCCTCCAGAGTAAGACCTTCCACCTCTTCCCCCAGGGGAAAGAAAGATACATAGGTTCCGTACTGTCTGTCCTTTTCAATGGTGAAATCCTTCTGCACCGGAAGCTGAATCCGGTTGTGAGAATCCAGAAGAAAGGCGGAAACGCCTTTCACATACGCCCGTTTCAGGATCTGGATATTGCACAGTACATGATCCAGACGGGTCCCGGTTCCTCCCAGAATTGCGATTTCACTGCTCCCCTGCTCCATGGCGTAATCCAGGGCAATGCAGGTGTCCGTGGCGTCCTTCACGGGATTATATTCCCGGATGGGGATCCCCCCCTGACTGCGGTACCACTGAATCACCTCCGGAGCAACACTGTCGAAATCTCCCATGATGCAGTCCGGACGCAGCCGGTTTACATAGCAGAAAGCCAGTCCGCCGTCCACTGCCAGCAGGCAGGAAGGCTGCCACTGTTTCAAAAAAGAGAGGGCAAAATCTTCTTCGATATTGCCCCCGGTAATGATTACTGTTCTCATGTTCTCTGATGCTCCCTCATCATACCCGTAAGTCTTTTCGCCCGCGCGGGGATATCCTCTCCGAAAACGGCAGAACCCGCCACGATGATGTTGGCTCCCGCCTCCAGCACAGCCGGAAGCGTTTCCTCATTGATACCGCCGTCCACCTGAATATCCACCGGCCGTCCCGTATCATTCAGAATCTCCCGCAGTCTGCGGATCTTGGGCAGACTTTCCGGAAGAAAACTCTGTCCGCCAAATCCCGGATTGACCGTCATCAGAAGAACCATATCCACCAGTCCCAGCACATGATCCAGGCTGCACAGCGGCGTGGCCGGATTGAGAGCCACCGCCGGCCGCATCCCGGCCGCGCGGATCTGGCGCAGTGTACCGTCCAGATGACGGCAGGCCTCCGCGTGAACTGTCAGGGAATCCGCCCCGCAGTTCCGGAAGTCATCAATATACCGCTGCGGATCCTCCACCATCAGGTGCACATCAAAAAACAGCTTCGATTGCTTCCTCAGCGACGCGATCACAGGCATGCCAAAGGAGATACTGGGGACGAATATTCCGTCCATCACATCCAGATGCACCCAGCGAACCCCGGCCGCCTCCAGCTGTGCCAGCTGCTCTCCCAGGCAGGTGAAATCCGCTGCCAGAATCGATGGTGACAATTCATACATACTCAGTATCTCCTTTTTTCTTTCTCTTTCAGTTCTTCAAAAAAGCTTACATAACTGGCGTACCGTCCCGCATCCAGTTTTCCGTTCTCCAGCGCAGTCTTCACCGCGCAGCCCGGTTCATGGATGTGAACACAGCCCTGAAACCGGCAGCTGCCCTCGTAAGGGGCGAATTCGGGAAAATACTGTCTCAGTTCTTCCTTCTCCATGCCGCCCACTGTCAGGGAGCTGAACCCCGGCGTGTCCATCAGATAGGTGCGGGGTGCGATCCGGATCAGCTGGGCATGGCGGGTGGTATGCTTTCCTCTCCCCAGCTTTCTGCTGATCTCCCCCGTCTCCATGCTGATCTCCTCCTGCAGCAAATTGGTAATGGAGGATTTTCCCACCCCGGAAGGACCTGCCACCACAGTGGTCTTTCCTTCCAGAATTTCCTCAATCTCACCGATCCCCAGCCGCTTTCTTGCGCTGACCGTCAGTACCCGGTAACCGCTGCCCTCATAAATATGCCGCAGCCGGTTAATCTGACTCTCCTCTTCCAGATCCGTCTTGTTAAAACAGATCACGGCCGGCACATGCTGCTGTTCCATGGCCACCAGAAAACGGTCCAGCAGATCCAGATTGGGATCCGGCTGCCGAACGGCAAAGATCACCAGCGCCTGATCCACATTGGCCGCCGCCGGGCGGATCAGCTGACTGGTTCGCGGATAAATTTTCACCAGGTTTCCCTCTTTTTCTTTTTCATCGAGAACCTGGATCTCCACATCGTCTCCCACCAGAGGTTTCTGCTTTTCCTTCCGGAAAATTCCTCTGGCCCTGCACTCATAAATGCCGGATTCCGCCACGTCCACATAGTAGAATCCGGCAATGCCTTTGATGATTTTTCCCTGCATAAAACGGTTTTACTCCGTGGGAGCGAATTCCACAGGAGAATAATGGCCCCGCTCCACCTCGCCGGAATCCGTGATCTCATACAGATACACGGTACCGGTGGATACGCCGTCCGCTCCCTGTACCTGAAGTTCATAGGGGAAATCAATGGTGGTTCCCTCCAGCAGCACCGTCTCCTGGGAAACGCCGTTCACATCCTGCACCAGCGTCAGCTTCACCGGGCCGCCGGTATAATTGCTGGGCTGCTGCAGCTGCACATTGCACATCCAGGATCCGGTGGAAGCAGATGTTTCCGTGGAATCTCCGGAATCCTGTCCGCCGTCCGCGGAAGCATCCGGGGTGGCCTCCGGGGTCTCCGTGGCCTCCGGAGTAGTCTGCGGCGCGTGATAAATGGTGATGGTAATGGATGTTCCCGGATCCACCTCTGTTCCGGCGGATATGCTCTGGCTGGCCACACAGCCCTCTCCGATTCCCTCCGCGCTGTCCGTAGTCTCCACATTCACCTGGAATCCGCTGTCGGACAGCGTAGTGGTGGCCGTGCTTTCATCCAGCCCCAGTACGCTGGGAACCGCAATCTGTTTGTTTTCTTCTCCAAGGCTGACCAAAAGCGTCACCGTGGCGCCGGCATCCACCGTAGTTCCCTCCGCGGGATCCACACTGATTACCCGGCCAATGGCCACGGTGTCACTGTAATCTCTCTGAATGGAAGTGGCAAGGCCCAGCGCTTTGATCTTGGCCTCCGCCTCCGACTGGGACAGTCCCACCACTGTGGGAACCGCCAGGGAATCCGAACCCGCGCTGACCGTATAATTGATCACCGTACCGGGATCCACCATGGTTCCCTCCTGGGTTTCCTGGGAAATAATGGTTCCCGCCGGCTCGGAGGACTGCTCCTCGCCGGTCTTATTGCCGGAAAGTCCCAGCTGTTCCAGCAGGCTTAATCCGTTTTCCTCGGTCTGCCCCATCAGACTGGGTACTGCCACCTGGCCGTCCGCGCTCTGATTATCCGTGTCCTCCTGCTGTTCCTCCACTTTCTGATCCTGTCCGCTTTGTCCGCCGAAATCCACCAGCCCGGCAGCTCTGGCGATGAAAAAGATCAGAATACAGATGATGATGGCTCCGATGATAAATCCGCCGATGGTCATGGCCTTCTCCAGTTTGGAGCTGATCTCTCCTTCATCGTCTTCCTCATCCTCATCGTACTCTTCATCGGAATACTCGTCTTCCTCATCCTCTTCGTCCTCATAACCGTACTCCTGGTCATCCTCCTCCTCTTTGCGGGGAGCGGCGTAACCGGAGCGGCCCTCCCGGATGGCAGTCAGTTCTTCATTGGACAGCATTACGGTCTGCGCATGGCTTGCCAGAGGCGCCAGATTTACAAAATTTCCGTTGGGATCCAGAAGGGAATGTTTCAGATCCTCAATCAGTTCGGACATATTGCTGTAACGCCGGTCGGGACTTTTCTGTGTACATTTCAGGATGATCTGCTCCAGGCTGTAGGGCAGATCCGGCACATATTTTCTCGGAGATTCCATCTCCTCCTGCAGATGCTTGATGGCGATGGCCACCGTAGTGTCCCCGTCAAAGGGCACATGTCCCGTCACCATCTCATACATGGTGATACCGAGGGAATAGATATCGCTTTTGGCGTCGCTGAAACCGCCGCGCACCTGTTCCGGAGAGCTGTAGTGCACCGACCCCATTACATTGGAGCTGATGGTGTTGGAGGAGGCTGCTCTGGCAATACCGAAGTCCGACAGTTTCACCTTTCCGTCCACAGAAATGATGATATTCTGTGGCTTTACATCCCGGTGAATGATGTTGTTTTTGTGAGCCGCCTCGAGGCCCAGGGATACCTGGATGGCGATGCTGGTGGCCTCACGGACAGTCAGTTTACCTTTCCGCGTAATATAATCTTTCAGGGTAATCCCCTGTACCAGTTCCATGACAATATAGTAAATGCCGTTGTCCTCGCCCACGTCATAGACATTCACCACATTGGGATGCGCCAGCCCCGCGGCCGCCTGCGCCTCCTTACGGAACTTCGCGATGAAATCCTTATCCTCGCTGAACTCCGCTTTCATGACCTTCACTGCTACGAGACGGTTCAGCTTATGATCGCGGGCCTTATACACGTCGGCCATGCCGCCGCTGCCGATCCTGCTGATAATCTCATATCTTTCTCCTACAATCATTCCCTCTTTTAACATTCTTTCACCTCGTCTGTAAATGGTTCGATAACTACTGCCGTAATGTTATCTTTGCCTCCGTTTTCGTTTGCCCGGTCCACTAACATCCGGGTCCCCTCTTCTATGTTCCGGCCTGATCCGAGAATCTCACGAATCTCCTCATCAGGCACCATATTGCTCAGCCCGTCCGAGCACATCAGGATCCGGACTCCCTCGTCCAGCTGAACGTCGAAGAAATCAATCTCCACCGTCTCCCCTGTCCCGACTGCCCGTGTAATAATATTTTTGTCCGGATGGTTTCTGGCCTCTTCTCTGGTCAGTTCCCCGATCCGGACCATCTCCTCAATCAGTGAATGATCTCTGGTCACCTGGGTGATACCGTCCGCATTCACCAGATACATCCGGCTGTCGCCCACATTGGCCACATATGCATACCGTCCCACGATGGTAACCACCACCAGCGTGGTTCCCATCCCCGCTTTTGCGGGATCCTCCGCCGCCGCAAGATATACCTGACGGTTGGCGGCTTCCACCGCATGACGGATAATCTTGATGGGATTAAAACTCATATCCTTTTTTACGGAATCCACCAGCACCGAAACCGCGCAGCAGGAAGCAAAATCCCCGGCGTTATGGCCGCCCATGCCGTCGGCTACCACAAAAAGGTTCGGAAGATTACCGATGGGTTCTTCGGAGGTAAAGGCGTAATCCTGATTCTCTCTTCTCTTCTGTCCCACATCTGTCACAGAAAAAGATTTCATGACAACTTCTCCCTCTTATCCAAGTAACTCCTTCTTAATTGTCCACAGGCCCCGTTGATATCCCGGCCCATT
>DVIN01000023.1 GCA_018711275.1 Candidatus Pullilachnospira intestinigallinarum | reverse complement strand
ACTACACCATTTGCCCGTGAATTTGCGTAGATTTACAAAGAAGAGCGTGAATTTAAGGCAAAACACAAAAATTGAAAAGAGCGCCGGAAAGCCCGTAATATCAAGGTTTGAAGGCTTTTGAAGGGATATAAGAGATATGATAAAAATACTATTCATCTGCCACGGCAATATCTGCCGTTCCACCATGTGTGAATATATCTTCAAACACATGGCCGCCACCCGCGGCCGTGCGGCCGATTTCTTTATCGACTCCGCGGCCACCAGCCGTGAGGAAATCGGCAATGGCGTACATTATGGTACCCGGCAAAAGCTTCAGCAGGAAGGAATCCCCTGCGGGAATCACCGAGCGCGCCAGATGACCCGGAAAGATTATCAGGAATTTGATCTTCTGATCGGTATGGATGACTGGAATATCCGCAATATGCGGCGCATTGCGGGCGGAGATCCGGACCATAAGATCCGCAAACTGCTGGAATTTGCCGGCAGCAGGCGTGATATCGCGGATCCATGGTATACCGGGAATTTCGATGCCACCTATGCGGATGCGGTGGAGGGGCTGGAAGCTCTGTGGAAATATCTGGATGAAAAAGGGCGGAACGATTATTGATTCTCGCGAATAACACGGCACGGCGTTCCATAGGCGATCACATTATCCGGAATATCCTTTGTCACCACACTTCCGGCTCCGATTACCACATTATCTCCTATGGTAACGCCCGGCATAATAATGGCGCCTCCGCCAATCCACACATTGTTTCCAATCACAACCGGGGCCGTCCGGGTCTTGCAAAAAACAAAGGAACCATCCTCTTTTGGATCTCCGAAACGGTCCCTGGCGCTGGTGGGGTGAAACGCGGTATAGATCTGCACATTCGGCGCGATCAACGCATTATCCCCGATACGGATCGTATTGTCATCCAGGAAAGTACAGTTCATGTTTACTTCACAGTTATTGCCAAAATAGATATTATTTCCATAGTCGGCAAAAAACGGGGCTGTTATCCAGAGATTCTTTCCTTTTCCTCCCAGAAGTTCCTCTAAAATCCGTTCTTTTCTCTCTGAATCTGCGGAATCCGTCAGGTTGTAATCTCTTATCAGATCTTTTGCTTTATGCCATTGAGTCAACAATTCCTCGTCACCGCAGTCGTACAGCTGGCCGGCCAGCATTTTTTCTCTTTCCGTCATAGACGAACCCTCCTGTTTTATAATTTCCCTTTTTTCCACTATATAATCTTCCACTGTCTGATGCAACCTTTTTCTGCCATCTTTCCCGGAGAGTACCGGTTTTCATAATCTGTTTGCTTTTGCATCGCCGTTTCTTTGTGGTTTCATGTATTCCCCCTTGACTTTGCAGGAAAATTCTTTTATACTTTTAGCAACAAGAGACAACGAGGTCCGCCTTGCCGCAGCGGGCTTCGTTTTTTTATGGAAGCAATCCCCGCTGACACGGCAGATGGACAGAAAAATGCTTTTTATTTGCACAAAGAAGGGATTGGTATGATGGAAAAAACAAGAAAAGACAGGATGCCCCTCTCCGCTTCCGACAAGGGGGAGACTCCTGCGCAAAAGGCAGCCCAGCCGGAAGAAAAACCCGTTTTATCGGAAACCTGGGCGCAGGACGCGCTGCAGGATCTGGATGATTTTATTGAATCGCAGGGAGTCTATATCCGGCAGTGACAGGCGGCCTGTAAAATTTCCCACAAGGCAGAAGGGAGCAGGAATTCAATGGTTCTTCCTGCTCCCTTCTTTTTCAGATGAACATCGGGCTGCTCCGACGGCCGAAAATCCTGCCATCCGTTATTTTTACCGGTCAAAGGCCGTTTCTATACACTTCATTCATCACCGCCTGCGCCCGTTCCATCTCTTTTTTACGGATAATCTCGTCTCTGTCGCTTAAAATCGCCAGCATTTCATCCACCAGATCCTCGATTCTGGGATCTGATATCCGGTACAGATATCCCAGCATTCTGGTGGCTGTATAATCCGTATTCATATGCCTGTATGCAACTTCCCGGCAGAATTCCTTCGGATAACCTTTACCCAGGAGAAGTCTGTACAGTTCCTCCGTCTTCTCTGATGCCATATTTCTCACCTCTTACGGTTTTTCCAGATAATTTACCTTTTTTCCCGTTTTTGTGGCATAGGCAATCTCTGACGCTGTACTGTCGCCGATATAGCCGCCCACATTGATGACGAAGATCTCGTCCGCCATGTCAATCTTCCGTTTGTGCATATCGTCCAGCATTTCCTTGGTCCTGGTCAGCGTTCCTTCGTCCATTCCCTCCCAGACTTCCTCATCTCCGGAATGACCGAACAGCCCGACGCTGATCACAATTTTTCCTTCCAGGGTCAGGCGTTTCTGCGCTTCCATGAATTCTTTTTTAAAGCGTGTACTGCCGCAGAGCGTGACAACCGGATAGCTTCCAACCATCGCCCGCACCTCCTTCCCAGATCCACAGACATAAAAGACCGGATGTTTCATAGATACCGTATACTATTTTACCTCTACCAGTTCAATACGGAAATTCAGCTCCTTGCCTGCCATCTCATGATTGGCGTCAAAGGTAATGGTCTTCTCATTTTTTTCCACCACTTTCACGGGGAAAGGCTGTCCGTACTGATTGGACAGATACACCTGCTGTCCCGCTTTGAGATCTTCGGAACCGGGGAGCTGCGCAATTTCCAATGTGAAAACTGCACTGGGATCCGGCATGCCATAGGCTTCTTCCGGCATCAGGTGAACATCCACCACCTCTCCCACTTCCATATCTGCCACCGCCGCATCAAAGCCTCGGATCATCTGGCCGGCGCCGCAGATGAATTCCAGCGGCTCCCCACGGTCATAGGAGGAGTCAAACTGTGTCCCGTCATTGAAGGTTCCTCTGTAATGTGTACGGCAGGTTTTTCCCACATTCCGTCCGGTCAAAGCCGGCTGTGACGCACAGCCCCCAGCGCATCCGGATCCACAGGAGGCTCCTTCCTCATGATGGCCGCATCCATGGCTGCCGCAGCTGTGTTCTTCCCCATGGTGATGATCACAGTTGGCGCCGGTGGAAACCAGTTCTCCCTTTAAATACGCTTCCACTGCCTGATCCGCGTCTCCCTGGGCTCCGGCACAAAGTTCCACGCCCGCCTCGGCAAGCGCCGCCTGGGCTCCGCCGCCGATTCCTCCGCAGATCAGCACATCCACGGTCTGATCCGCCAGGAGCTGGGCCAGCGCACCGTGACCGACGCCGTTGGAGCCGATCACCTCACTGGAAACCACCTTCTGATCCTCCACCTGATATATCTTGAAGAACTCCGTTCTTCCAAAATGCTGAAAAATATTTCCATTGTCATAAGTTACCGCTATTTTCATCTGATATCCTCCGTCTTCATAATAATCGGCCGAATGGCCATAAAAGCACCTCCCCAGGGAGATCTTTTTTCCTGTGCGAACCGAAGTTTTTGTTCTTCTGGCACGCATCTGATAGGATTATACAGCGAAACAGAAAGGAAAGAAAGGGTATTTTGAAATTTCACCAAAAGTGGGACCGAACTGCGCAGACATACGCGGGCAGCCGGAATTTCTTATTCCATCACCAGCGCAGGATGAAAATTCAGATAATCTCCGGATACCAGCAGATAAGGAATATCGTGAAAAATCCCCCGGATGCTGTCTCCAAACCGGCTTTCCCCATGGCAGTGGGAATACACCACCGCAGAAACCTTATATTCCTCCGCAATTTCTGTAAACGGCGAAGTTTTTTCCAGGATACTGGTGGGCGGGTAATGGAGAAACATGACAAATTTTCTGTACCCGGCTTCCCTGGCCATCTGAAAAGATTCCCGAAGCCGGCGCATTTCTCTGTCCACCAGCTTTTTCGCCTGCTCCTCCTTCTTTTCATCCCAGCCAATCACCCGTCCCCGGCGATCCAGGTAGAAGGGGCCCTCAAAAGTATATCCCTTGGTACCCACCAACGCATATTCCCCGTAAGACGCAAAATTATTCTGCAGAAAAAACAGCCGCCCGGCAAATTCTTCATTCAGCCGCTGCGTTTTCTTTGCCTCCCAGAACATATCATGGTTTCCCCTGAGCAGAATCTTCCGCCCCGGCAGCGCCTCGATAAACGCCAGATCGCTGCGGCATTCCTCCAGCTTCCGCCCCCAGGAATGATCACCGGTGAGTACCAGCGTATCGTCCGGTTTCACTATCTGACGCACATATTTTTCAATCTTCCGTTCATGATGCTTCCAGACCCTTCCAAAACGATCCATCGGTTTATCGGCCTGGAAACTCAGGTGCAGATCACCCAATGCATAAAGTGCCATGTGCCCTTACTCCTTCACCGTATGTTGTCCTGTCATCACTTTCTTAATCAGCCTCCGTTAGCCGGGAAACACATCCTACTGTCTACGCAAGTACCTGCCGCACCCGCACCGCGTCGTATACCACTGATGTCTCCCCGTTCACCTCGATCTGATACAGGGCGTTGGCCGCGATATGCTCCGCCGCCTGCTCCAGATCCCGGATACCGCTGGTATTTTTATGCAGCTCGATGACCATATCCAGTCCCTCCGGCGTCAGGATGCACTCTCCGTCCTGCATGCCGATCCGCTTCAGAACCTTCGGCAGCGCATACCGGGAGAAAATAACTTTCTTTTCCTCCGGCGTATAATCCGGAATCTCAATCACCGCGAACCGGGACATCAGCGGCGCGCTGATCTGTTCCCGGTCATTGGCGGTGGCAATGGGGTAAACGCCCACGGTGGGTATCATACATTCCATATAGTTGTCAGTGAATCCCAGGTTGTCCAGCAGCGTCAGAAGCACATCGGCGGGATTTCCGTTTCCCTTGCCGGAAGCCGCTTTGTCCAGCTCATTGATGATAAATACCAGATTGGATTCCCCGGCAATGGAAAAGGCCTCCATGATAATGCCCGGCTTGGCGTTGGTATAAATCCGGGAGCTTCCCGTCAGCTGCTCCGGATCGTTGATGGAGCTCATGTCCAGGGTGGTCCAGGGCATCTTCAGAATCCGGGCCACCGCGTAGGCGATCTGTGATTTTCCGGTTCCCGCCGGTCCGATCAGCAGGAGACCGTAGGCCGGCAGCGTGTGCGTCCGGTTAATCTGGATGATCGTCTCAATGATCCGCTGCTTCACCGATTCCATACCGTACAGTTCCTCGTCCAGAATCCTGCGTGCCTCAGCCGGATCGATGGCCTGGAAATAATTACTCTTCCACTGAATATTCAGCATGATGGAAAGGGCATGCTGGGCGTGACGCCGCTCCTCCGCCGACACTTCGCCGGAACGGGCCACCGCCAGATTTCTTCTAGCCCAGAGACGGATATTGTCCGGCAGGGTTCTTCCGGCACAGGTGAGGAAATCCGTGATACTCTGGATACTGGTCAGCTTCATGCTGTCCCCTTCTTCCTGCGCATCCTCGTCGGGCTCATCCGCGGAAGGCGCCTCGCTGGCCAGCAGCCGCTCGATCATAAACTGCAGAAATCCGTCCTCCGCAGAAAGCTTCGATCCGCCGCCAAAAGCCATTTCCCGGATCTTATAAACGGCATACCCTTCCGGAGTCTCTGCTCCGGAGAGCCGCACATTGATCCGGTTCTCTCCCAGCCATTTCAGAAGGCTTACAAAACGAGCGTCGATCTTTAAAATATCCGCCGCGACACTGCCCTCCTCCGTCTTGTATTCAAAGGCGGTACGGTCGGAGGGATTGGTGAACGCGCCGCTGGTATGATGCTTCAGGCCGCCCGGACCGCCAGACAGCACCAGAATGGGGTGGTCGGCGTCAGGCATGGCCTGACTGGAATAAAATACTTCATAGGTACATACGGGCTCCTTTTTTTCAGAGGAGGCGCCGCTGAAATCAAACACTGGCATATATTTTTCCTGCCTTTTTCTGTATTTTCTCAATGGAATAGTTACAGTTTAGCATAGAATTTCCTCTGGGACAATCCGGCAACCGGTCAAATTCCTGTGAAAACTGATTCATAAATGGGTATTTCCTTACAACAGACGCTTCTTTTTCCAGTGACCGGACAAATAGAAGAACAGTCCCAGCAGCATGGAAGTAAGCCAGGTAAAAGGAGATACCAACGGCAGTCCTGCGGCCTTAAGAAACAGTGGCAGTCCCAATGAAAATGCAGATCGGGCACACACTTCACAGATTCCCATACAAATAGTGGCACGGATATCGCCCGCGCTTCTGAGAAGATTCTGAAACAGTATAAGGATACCCAGTGCAGGGAAAAAGACCGCATAAACCCGCAAAAACTGGCTTCCCACTGCAATTGCCTGACTGTCATTTGTGAAAACACCCATACATCTCTCTGCAAAAATATATATCAGAGGAGACACGATGGCATATCCGGCAAAATTAAGCAACGTAGTAATTTTCACGGAACGGCTCACCCGATCCAGTTTTTCGGCTCCTATATTCTGACCTGTAAAGGTGGCAATGGCATTTCCAAGGGCATCTCCCACCTGCATGCAAACCAGCTCATATTTGGAAACAATTCCATAGGCAAGCACTACAATGGTTCCGTATGTATTCATTACTCCCTGAAGAACCATATTGGAAACAGTTATAATACTGTCCTGAACTGCAGCCGGAATTCCAATCAGCAGAATCTTTTTCAATACATTCCAATCAGGACACAACTCGTTTTTCTTCAGATGAAATACCGGAAAATGTATCCATGCATAATAGAAACAAACAACACCGGAGGATGCCTGACTGATAACAGTTGCCCAGGCTGCGCCTTCAATCCCCATGCCAAAGCAAAGAACAAATACCAGATCCAGAATGACATTCATCACCCCGGACGCAATCAGACATAGCAGAGGGACAAAAGAATTTCCAAAAGCCCGGAGAATTGCTGCCAGCCAGTCATAAAAAACGGTTGACAATGTTCCGGCAAATATTATGGTCATGTATGCCCGCGCCATTTCAAATATGTCTTCCGGCGTCTGGATCAGGCGGAGGATTGCTCCCCCCAGTGTAATTCCCAAAATAGTAAACAGAATCGCCAGACCTCCCAGCACCCATATGGAGGTGGCAAGAACCTTCTTCATCTTTACATGATTCTTAGCTCCACAAGCCTGTGCCATGATAACTGATGATCCCATATTGATACCGCCCACAAAAGAATAAAGCAGGTATGTGGCGTTTCCTGTGACACTTACAGCCGCCAGAGCATTTCCACTGACAAACCTGCCCACCACAAAAGAATCTGCCAGGCTGTAAACAAGATAAAAAAGACTGCTGAACATAATCGGAAAGGCAAATACGAGAAGTTTCGGTGCAATAGAGCCTTCTGTCATATCCTCTGTTTTCAATTTTTCCATAAAACTCATTTATTTTCCCCTCTGCAATTTTTGTTTTATTCAGTTCCGTACACACCACCTGTCTACCATAGCATATCTCATAAGTTCCATCAATTGGACAATTCTATTCCGCTAAAAAAAGCGCCATGCAGGAACCATTCCTCACACAGCGCTTTTCATCCGGTTTCCTATCCGGTACTTTATTCATTAACAGCAATGGCATCATCCATCGTATAGCCCTCCAGGGAATTTTCCTTCACCTGGATGCATATATAGCTGATCCCTTCTTCCTCAGCAGCAAAGAACTGACGCTTTGCCGCCGGAGCGATGCGCACCCAGTCGCCGGCCGTCAGCTGAACGTTTTCTCCATCAATGACAGCTTTTCCTTTCCCTTCCAGAATACCGTAGATTTCCTCATTCTGTTTGTGCGCATGTACAAACGGCACACTTCCGCCGGCCGGAAGCCGATTGATACTGATCTCTGCTCCAGTCAGGGAAAGTTTGTCATGAAGCTCAACTCTTGCATCTGCGGTTACGCTTACTTTACTGAAATTACTCATGGTGAATCCCTCCGAATAAGATATTTGTTGTAGTTATCTTTGTTACATCAAGAAGTATACAACGTTCTTTTTGTAATGTCAATAGTTACAACGTATTTTTCTATATTTCCCATGAGAATTTTATATCATACCGGTGCTTTTTCGCCGATAATTTCTTTAATCTTTGTGTGGGAAAAGGCGGGTTTCGTGATGAATGAAAATGGAAACCGTGAAATATAAAATGTACTGCAACAAAAATGGCAATCTACTGCAGCAATCTCCGTTTTAACCTCTTTATTTTGCCTCTGGAACGGTTACGGCTCCATTTTCTTCCGTCTAACCGTCCTGTTCTGCTTTCGGAACGGTTACGCCTCCATTTTCTTTCGTTTTAACCGTCCTGTTGTACCTTCCGGGACGGTTACTTCTCCACTTTCTTCTGTTTTAACCGTCCCGTTGCACCTTCCGGAACGGTTACTCCGCCACTTTCTTTTGTTTTAACCGTCCCGTTGCTCCTTCCGGAACGGTTACCTCTCCACTTTCTTTTGTTTTAACCGTCCTGTTACACCTTCCGGGACGGTTACTCCGCCATTTTCTTTCGTTTTAACCGTCCCGTTCAATTTTCCAGAGCGGCTTCTTATCTACTTTCCCACTTTTTTCCATGGAAAGATGGCAATCTCACAGATATCAAAATGTCTTTTGTAGCGTTCTCCGATCTCTCAGTTCGATCTCTTTCCCGCAGTTTTTACACTGAACATACGATACATATCCCCTTCTCAAAATCCAAAATGAGTCGCCGCCCTGTCCACCATCGCTTCAATCTCTTCGGGTCCGTTATTCACCACCGATACATACCCATACTCCCCACATTGCCTTCGCACCTCTTCGGCAAACAGGATATCCCTTTCCATCCAGTTCTGAAAAGCCCTGGAACTGTCACTTCAATCCCGCAGAATATAAGGCACAAATTCCCTTTTCCGAAAATGAAACAGCTGGAATTCTTTTGTGGGAGTTATGGATAGATACCGGCTCTCCGGAATCTGCTCCATGGCCATCAGTTCCTCCTGACATTGAATCTCCAGATTGCGCATCCAGATCTGCTCTGCGCTCCATTCCAACTGTTTCCTGCAAATCCGAAAGTTTTCCCCTTCCGAGCTGTCTGTGTCGAAAGCTGATCTGTCTTTCGCCGCTCCCGTTATGGTATAGATATCCAGATAATCATCTATTTTAAAATAGAATAACCCGTATCGTCGGGACAGTTCTTCCTCCACGGTACTCTTTCCCGCACAGGGAGAACCTCCGATATAATAAATTGTCATCCATTCACTCCTCTTTCAAATCGGCCGTTCAAACACCTCGTAATCGGTGGTCCCGGTATCCTCATAATACATCTGCAGCGTGTCCACATACCGGAAGCCCATTTTCAGATATACCTTTTCCGCCGGAAGATTTCCTTTCAGCACATCCAGGCGGATGGCGCGGATCCCGCTATTCTCTGCCATATCGATGACCTCCTGCACCAGCTGTTTTGCCAGCCCTCTTCCCGAAAACTTTCTGCGCACGCCCAGGGTGTGAATCATCAGCACCTCAGAATCCTCTACTTCCACACTCCACTTTACCTGACGGTAGGCCTCGTTATAATCGTGATTTACCACCATACAGGCAGCAATCTCTTCCCCGCATCTGCCGATGTACAGTTCGCCCTTCCGGATCGAATCCTTCAGATACTCCTGTGTCGGATAGACATCCCGAATCCATCCCGGGGAGAACTCGGCGTGTTCCATTTCATCTGTCAGAGCATAGTAGAACGCCCTGACTGTCGGATAATCGTTTATAACTGCTTTGACAATCTGCATCTCTGTTTTTGCTCCTTTATCATTTCAAAAAGTTGGACATTGCCTATTAAGTGAATATCTCCGTTTTCTATGAGGATTGCTCCAGAATCAGGTTCGACTGCATATACCTTCTTTCTACGTTCTGCAAGCACATGATTAATAGCCGCGTTTTGTAATGATGTACTTTTATAATGAAATTCAACATAAAAATCAGATAAAAATGGGAATCCCTTGCAATATTTGAAATCGGGATAATCTTCATCTGGAGATAGGTGATATTCTTCCAGTTGTACTAAAGCACCGGCACTATATCCCATAACTACTTCATTATGTTCCATAATGATATCATATAAATCAAACTCCTTAATCCTGTCCATTAATCTATCAGGCAAACCACCGGTAAAATAAATTATATTTGCCCTTTTGATTTTCTGCTGCGCAGATTCTTTTGTATCGATAAAATAATTAATAAATGAAATATTGTATTCTGGAATATCATAAGCAGAAAATCCTCTAACGATCTTCCTATATATCTTACCATCCATCTTACCGTACAATGTGTTCCACTCATCCGAATTTTTCACTTGATTATCCCGGAAAGAGAAGGGTATTACTGTCACCATATAATCCTTTTTTATATAACTTTTTAATTCTTTATAAATCCATTGTGATTCTATATTGAGTCCATCAAGCAATATATTTACCATATGTTTACTTCCCACCAGAGAGTTTTTCCAAAAGCTCACCAAAATTATTAACTCTGTTCCCCGTATAAGGCGTATTTCTACAATTGAACATAATTGTATCCATTCCCATTTTTTCGGCTGCTTCCAGGTTACCCTCTCTATCATCTATATACAAGCAATCTTCCGCTTTAACTGCTAATTTTTCAATCGTATACTGAAATATTCTCTTATCTGGTTTTTTGATTTTCAAATCTCCACTAATACTGATTGCATCAAAATGTGGATTTAAATGAAATTTTTCACGGAGATATTTACTCCATCTGCTGGAATCATTAGAGATAATAGCCAGTTTAAATTGCCCTTTTACTGTACTAATAAAATCCAAAAATCCTTCATTTAGATCAATTGTATCCAAATACTCCTTTTCAACCCTCTCCAAATCACCCTTAAATCCTATTTTTTCCCATACTTCCAAAGAAGATAGTTCTCCTATATCTGCTTTAAACCATGGCTCATATATTTTTTCTGGTTCCAGATCCGGAAATGTTTGCTGTACATAAGGGACAAAGTCATCTCCTGTTTGCCTCACAATTACACCATACATATCTAATATAATAGCTTTCATTTATTTTGTTTTTTCCTTTCGCTAACTGATTAATCTTCCACTCATTTCAATCATCTACAATTATAAAATACAAAACATCAAATGCCAGCTCCTCACCCGAAATCTCCAATCAATTACTGCCAAATGCTTTCTATTCTGCATATGTTTCCATAATCTTCCTCAATTCTTCATTTCTCCGCAGAAAATCATACTCCTCACTGCTTTCGATCTCAGCAAACAACGCGCGGCTCCATCTCCTCCCCACCTCCTGAGCGTTGGGAGTCTCCGGGCGGCGGCAGTACAGCGGAGATTTTTTCATATCCCATGGTTTTTGCGCCTCCGACAGCGCCAAATCCAGATAACGGAGACATTCCGCTGCGTCTTTCCTGCCGACGGCCAGAAGCAGCTTCGGCACCGCCGCCCCGTATGGCCAGAGGCCGAAAAGAGGAACCATATTTTCCGTAATCTCCGCAATCCGATCTGCCCGGCCGGGATTTCCCGTCTGCTCTTCCAGCTCCAGAAGCCGGTACAGATAGCTTTGCATCCGGGTGGCTGCCTGAAGTATTTTCCCTTCCAGGTAAACCGCCGCCGTATCTTTATCCTGCCGGCAGCTGAGAATCGCCGTCATAGGCAATACTTTGTCAATATCCCCATCCGGAATCTGAGCCAGCAATGCTTCCGCTTCCTCGTAGGATTCTTTTTGCATCAGGCGAAGAGCCAGCATATAAAGGGCCGAAAGTCTCACTTTGTCCGTGCTGCCGGAAGCGGCCCGTTCCAGCCACCGGGTAATCTGCCGCTCATGTTCCTGGTTTTTCTCCTCCGCCGAGAACATTACGACGGCGCTGAGGACGGAAGCCGCCTGATAAAGCAGCAGATGACAGTGGGGGTATTCCCGGATCTTCTCTTCGGCCAGGGAAAAGGCGCCCTCCACATCTCCATTCATTCCCAGGTCAGTGAGCTGACGGACAAAGGCGTTGATTTCCCACTCTGTCAGTTCCTCACGGAAAGAAAAAAGCTCATTCAGATCGGTCTTCAGAAGCCGGGCCAGTGCCGGCAGCAGGGAAATATCCGGGCAGCTGCTGCCCTTCTCCCATTTATGCACCGCCGGGGCGGAAACTCCCAGATACCCGGCCACCTGTTCCTGAGTCAGACCCGCCGCCTTTCTGTAGGTTCTGATTTTTTCGCCGATATTCATGGTCATCCTCTCCTCTCTTTTTCTGATCTGATTATACCGCCGGTACAAACGGGAAACAATAAAACGGTGGTTTTCTTTTCCGGAAAGAAAATTAACCGGGGGTTATTTTCCACGCTCTCAAAAGAACACAGGGGTTTACCATATGGGGAAAGATTGCTATAATGAATGAAAATTCGGAGAGCAGAAAAGGCTGGAGCAAGCCTTCCGAATTCTCTCCGTAGAATCTTGCGAGGAATCATGATATGAAAAAACTGACATGTAAGGAAATCATCACCGTGGCAAGCATGCTGTTCGGCATGTTCTTCGGCGCCGGAAATCTGATCTTCCCGGCTTCCATGGGACAGCTGGCAGGACGAAATATGTGGATGGCCGCCGCGGGCTTTCTCATCACCGGCGTAGGTCTTCCGCTTCTGGGCGTGGCGGCGCTGGGAATCAGTCGCAGGGACGGCCTTTTGGAACTGGCCAGCCGGGTGGGACGGCCTTTCGGGCTTTTCTTCACCTGCATCCTGTACCTCACCATCGGACCGTTTTTTGCCATCCCCAGATGTGCCACCGTTTCCTATACGGTGGGTATCCAGCGGATTTTGCCGGACGCCGGACAGCGTGCGGCGCTGGCTGTCTTTTCTCTGCTTTTTTTCGCCGCGGTGCTGTTCTTTTCTCTCCGGCCGGGAGAAATCCTCACCTGGATCGGAAAAGTTCTAAATCCTCTGTTTCTGGTATTTCTTGCCGTTCTGATTCTGCGGGCGCTGCTTTCCCCGGCGGGGAGTATCCCGACAGTGGAACCTTCCGGCGCCTATCAGTCGGGGGCGTTTTTCACCGGGCTTCTGGAGGGATATAATACCATGGACGCCCTGGCAGGACTGGCCTTCGGTATTATCGTAGTTCAGGCAGTTCGCCGTCTTGGAGTGGAAAATCCGGAGGACGTGGCCAAAAACACGGTACTGGCCGGCATTTTCAGTTCTCTTTTGATGGCGCTGATCTATGTGCTGGTGACGGTGGTGGGCGCCCAGAGCCGCGGAATCTTTCCGGTGGCTCCCAATGGCGGAGAGGCGCTGGCCCAGATCGCGGAGCACTATTTCGGAGGAGCGGGCGCCATGATTCTGGCGGTAACCGTCACCGTGGCCTGCCTGAAAACCGCAGTGGGGCTGATCACCAGCTGCGGGGAAACCTTTGTAAAATTATTTCCGGGCGGCCCCTCTTACCGGATCTGGGCTGCGGGATTCTGCGTTCTTTCTTTTGCCATCGCCAACCTGGGGCTGGACGCCATCATTGCCTGGTCGCTTCCGGTGCTGATGTTTCTTTACCCCGTAGCTATCATACTAATTCTGCTGACCCTGGGCGGCAGATTCTTCGCCAATGACCCTCTGGTACTGCGCTTTACGCTGGGATTTACCGCCGTGGCTGCCCTCTTTGATTTTCTGAGCGCCCTTCCGGCTGGCATCCGGGAGGCTCTTCATGCAGATCCCGTGATTTCCCGGGTACAGACCTGGCTGCCCCTGGCTGCCCAGGGCTTCGGCTGGATCTGCCCGGCGCTTCTGGGGCTTATCATCGGGCTGATTGTCCGGCAGCTCATACAGCACAAAGCGCGTTCCTCGAATTTTCCGTTATCATAATAACGCGTACTGCGGAAGATTTTTCCTCTATGCTTATGCCGCCAGTTTCTGTGCGGCAAAAGCAACCAGGACCCCGCAGATAATACTTAACAAAACGTATGCGGCGGCTGTTGCCGTCGCTCCCTTTGCCAACAGTTGATCCGTTTCCAGGGCAAAAGAAGAAAACGTGGTAAATCCGCCGCAAATCCCCACCTTCAGAAAGAGGGTGATGCGGGGACTCAGGGAAGATCTGGCAGCCATCGCTGCCACCAGGCCGATGATAAAGCAGCCGGCCACATTAATCAGAAAGGTTTTTATGGGGAAGCCATTTTCCGGATTCAGCGGTATAAGGCCGATCAGATACCGGAGCATGGCGCCGATGGCGCCTCCGGCGCCCACAATCAGACATTCTGTCATTTCAGGTTCCCTCCTGTTGATTTTCATAATAGCTGACAATTTCCTGTTCCAGCTTCACATTCTGCGTGAGCATAAAGGAAACCAGCTGGCGATAGCATTCCTGCTGTTTCAGAGACTCCAGCCGGATCCGGTCCTGCGCGGTCAGCGGGTGCAGACAGGATCGATACCGGGGATCCCGAAGCTCTTTTGTGGACATCCGGTACATTTCAAAAGGGATTCCGGTGACCCGGCACAGATGCTCATGGATGTACAGGCCTCCGGCATCGATATCACCAAAGTGTACGAAACGAAGCCCGGGATTATCCTCCGCTGTTTTTTTCAGAAAATCCCTCTGCTCCCGGGAGGCATAGCCGCCCAGATAAAACAGGGTAGTATCCGCTGGGCGCAGCCGCAGCCAGGAAGTGTAGTTTTCCACGGTCATCAGCCTTCCATCCCGGATATGAATCTTCCGGATCCGTTTTCTGTCGTCGGAGAAAAATTCCACACCCTCCGAAAATGTCCCCAGTTCCACCTGGCTGTCGCCGATGGTCACCGACACGTTTCCCTTCAGGCGCAGTTTCTGTCTCTCCCGGATTATGTGATACTCCTGCAGAATCTCATCTTCCAGTTCCTCCTCGCCGCAGGGCCGGTTCTTCACCTGGCGGAGGGCTTTGCACACCGGATGCAGCATCTCTTCCTCCAGATATTTGGAATCGCCGTAAATCATCATGGATGCTTCCCTTAAAAACAATTCCTCCCGATTATTTTCGATAAAAACCAGGGCTTTCAGAAGTTCCTCTGTCTGCAGGTATCTGGGCGGAATTTTGTTTTTTTCCAGCGCCTGGCGCATCCGGGCACATTCCCGGCCGGCTGCCGGAGAACGGCCGTCATAAACGTTAAGCATATGCTCCACATAGCGCCTTTTCTCCGGTTTTGACAGATAACCGTACTGTTCCCTGAGATACTGCTCCACTTCCCCGATTTTTTCGTCCACCAGATAAACGGCGGCAATTTCATTGCTGAAACTTTTCTCTTCCAGCGTCACAAATCCCTTTTCCCGGCAGCTGTATGCCGCCTGATTCACCGCGTCAATCTGATCCAGATCCCCGTCATTTCTGTAATAGCTCCGGTACAGCTGATCCGGAGTAGCCTTTGTCCGCCGGGCTATAACGCCGCTCCCGTCGTCCTTTTTGCTGTTCCGGTATTTGTCTGCCAGTATGGTCAGCAGTTTTTCCTTATAATCTGCCATATGCTTTCTCCTCATGGAACTGCACAATTCCCAGCTGCATACTGTCCGGCCGCACCCGCAGGGCAGGCAGAATCACCTCACACTCATTGCCGATGGATTCCGTCTTATCGGGAGAGCAGAAAATCACCTGAAGGCGCTGTTCCCTCATGAAGTCCAGCATCAGTTTCACATTCCCCGGATCCATCTTTGCAAAAGGCTCATCGATAAACACCAGCCTGGTGGAATTTACCCGCTGATTGTAGATCAGAAGCAGCGCCGAAGAGAGAATCAGAAGATACGGAATCTGTACCTCCGCCCCGGAGTTGAATCCGGTCTGCCGGGAAAGCTTTGCCCGATCCAGTACCTGATTGGTGATCAGGATTTCATAAGTCATATAGTTGCGGTAATCGGCAAAGCGGGCAATGGTCTCCTCGCTGTTCTTTTCGATGATCCGGTTGATGATCTCTTTCATCTCCTGCTCCAGGCGCTCTCCGTCCGCATCGGATACATTGGTCACCATCTCCAGAGTCATCTGTCCGTCGCCGCTGCCTCCCAGCTGCTCCCGATCGTCCAGAAATCGGGCATATTCGATGATCTTCGCGAAGGGAGATCCGTCACGCACATAGTGTACATCAAACTGGTATTTGGCCGAAAAATGCAGTTTTGCCAGTTCCCCGTTGATCTGTTTTAAATCCGCCCTGGCCCGTTCGCAGGATTTCAAAATGGTAAGGACAAACTCATTTTTGAAAATGTCCTCATACCGGCGTGTCTGACTGGCCAGTCTCTGCCGGATCTCCTGCAGGTCATCCATCCAGATCTTCTCTCTTCTGGCCGCATACTGCTCCCGTCCCTCTGTGCCGCGAGGCAGCATGCTGCCGGAGTGTCTGGCATTGTAGTCCGCCTGTTTCTGCATCAGATCGCCCTTGTGCTGCTCAATACTTCTGCGGACACGTCCCCTTGTCTCCTCGGCCAGGAGGCCGCCGGGGCCTTTGCCATCATTTTCCAGGTATTTTTCATAGGCTTCCACCGCCCGCTTTGTCACGGTATAATATTCCGTCTGATAGAACCGGTACTGCTTTTCCTGCTGCTCCAGCTCCTGGGTCCTGGCTTCTATCTTTTCCAGGCACCGTGAAATGGTGGTGTCCTTTCCGGTGTGCTCCTGCAGCTTTGCCGTATACGTCTCCTGCACCGCATGCTGCTCATCTTCCAGACGTGCAACCTGGCAGCTCAGCTCAATAAACTCCTGATTGTTCTTCTGAGCCGTTTTGAGACGTTCCAGCTGCTCTTTCGCCCGGCGGACACCTTCGGCGGCCTGCTGATATTCTCCCGGCGCGCCGTAATGGTATTCTCCGAAAAATTCCCGATCCTGTGCCAGGATACTCTTTTTTTCGTTCAGCTCCTTTTTCCGGCTCAGCAGCTCTTTCTTTTCCGTATTCAGCCGTTCGATCTCCCGCTGGGCCCGAATCCGGTTCAGCTCAAAGGTCTGCTGGCCCAGATAATAAGAACGGATCCGGTCAAACCGCAGGAAATAACTGTCCATGGCCACAGATACCCTTCCCTCCCGGGAGATGGCATTTTCAAAATTGCGTACCTGTGACAGTTCCACCGCATGCATTCTTCCCAGCTGAAAATTGAAATACTTCTCTGCCACGGGATTGCGGATTTCCAGCAGTTTCACCGCTGAATCCTCCTCCACCTGCACCGTCTTTTTCATCAGCAGTTTTGTGTTGAACAGATGGGCGTACCGGTATTCCGAACGGTTCAGCACATCGTCCGCCACATCGTAATGTTCCGGATCCACCAGAATTGTATAACGGCGGGGCCCCAGAAATGCTTCTATGGCATCTCTCCAGCCTTCATCCTTCAGACGGATGACATACTCACAGGCAAACTGCGCCCGGGCTCTGATTTTTCTTCTGTCAAATTCCCGGTTGATCTCATCCCGCAGTCCCACATAATCCGGAATCTGCCCGTAGGTATTCCGGTGCTTCCTGCACTCTTCCAGAATCCGGTGCTGTCCGTCCAGCTTCCGGCTGATATCGGACAGCTGCAGCTCCACGCCGGCTATTTCTTTCACCAGGTCCTCAAAAACCTGATCTGCCCTCTGCCGGAATCGCCCCACCGCAGCCTCCTTCTCCACAGCCGAGTATTCCTGTCCGCAAAGAGATGCCAGTATCCGCCTGTCTTCCAGTTCTTCCTGTTTTTCAAAAAAACGGGCCATCATCTGACTGATCACCCTCTGGAAATGCTCCAGTCTCTCACATGCTTCCGCCAGCTGTTTCTTTTCTTTTTCCAGAATATCCAGCCGCCGCTCCTCGTCGGCAATCATCCGGGCACTGTCCAGCTGATTCAGACTGACTCTTGCCTGTATCAGCTGCTCATCCGCCCGTTTTTTCTTTTCCTGCAGAATCTCCAGTTCTCTTGCCAGATCATCCTTTTCTTTTGCGGCTTCCTCCTTCTGCCTGGTTTGGCGCTGGATTTCCTGTCTGATATCCCGCATTTTTTTGTACACGATACGGATATCATCCGAAAGCAGCCGGTTCCGCGCATTTTCCCAGGTGTCATACTCCCCCAGGATCGCGTCCAGTTCCCCGATTTCCAGCTGAACGGCATCAAAATTTTCATTGAGCCGCTGGATATTTTCCTTTGCTTCAATCAGCTTGCCGAAATCCACATTGCGCTCTTCCAGCACACTCTCCCGGATAAACTGATCGATGCGGGCGTCCGGGTCATAGGACATGATTCCTCTCAGCTTTCTGAGATAGGTGGGAATCTGTCCGATATTCAGCTTCAGTCCGGTGATCTGCATGAATCTGGGAAGGCCCTGCTCCCGGTTCATAAGCGTCAGCCGGTACTTTTTCTGAAGCTCGGATGCACTGTAGGGCATTGTCACGCCGTCTTCCTGCCAGGTATGCTCCACCTCTTCCAGAAACGTCCGGTCCATCACATACCGATACGTCTGGCAATTATTGGAGGTATTGGTCTCAATGACAGCTCCCAGCAGAAAGGACTTTTCCTCCACGTCATCCCGGAATTCCAGCACGATATGGCTGTATACGTTGGGCACCTGATCCGCCGGGCGCATATACGTTCCCGCCGTAGCGTCCAGCAAACCCCTGGTATAAGAGGAAAGGGTCCGGCTTCCCTTGCTTTCCGAAGATTTGTTGAACACGGTATCACCGTAAGCCGCATATTTCATGGCGTCCAGCAGCACAGATTTTCCATTTCCGTTTTTTCCGGCAATGAGGGTAAAAAAGCCGATGGGAGCCGTCACATTGGAAAATCCGTACCAGTTGATGAGACGAAACTTTTTCAGCAGAATCATAGCTCTTCCTCCTCAAAATCCTCCGGCCGCACGCTTACTTCCTCTTCTTCACCGGCCACGCCGTCCCCGGCTTCTCCCAGATACTCCCGGGCCACTGTCTGAAACTGGGCCAGATTCCAGCCAAACTGAAGAGAAGGATACAGCTGGATCTTCATATCTTCCCCGTCCTCCTCATCATTGAAATTGATCAGGCTGTATTTTTTAAACAGGCGGAAGGCGGCGCTCAGCTCCGTTTTCACCAGCGGAACCCCGTAAGATTTGATCTTGTCGATGAGATCGCCTTTTGTCACAAAATTCCCTTCATTGTATCCCAGATTTTCCAGATACACTTTCCAGAGCACCAGCAGCAGATGATACTGCAGGGTGGTAAAGGTTACCACGTTGGCCCGTTTCAGCCCCACCAGATCCGCGTCCTCTTCGCTGGCGATCAGCATGGCCAGTCCTGTTTTCTCATCCACCAGCACATCGAAACCGATCATCCGCAGATACTCGGAGATATCCTGCCGGTTGGATTCCCTGGCAATAAACTGATACAGCTTTTCATCCTTGTCCCGCAACAGAAAGGTGGATTCCAGAAGCTTCCGGATGCACCGCTTGAACAGATGGCTGTTTTCCTCTTTTACCGTAATATGCAGACTGATATCACTCATTCTTCTTTCCTCTTTATGTTCACATTGCTGATACGGGCGGCCTCAGTCTCCACCATTCCCTCCCGAAATTCCACTTCATAGGGAAATCCCGCGGAGCCGGAATAGATAATACCTGCCGCAATCATCATGGCATCGTCTCTGGTGTGAATTCCGCATTCCTCCAGGGATAGCTGATCCTTCCCTGCAAACATCCCGTCAAAATGCTTTTTTGCGTTGTCCAGACTGTACCGGTCCGGCGTTTCCTTCAACAGTTCATCGGTGAGCCGCTGCTTTTCCTCCTGGCTCAGTTCCCCCGCCGGCAGGCCCGTGTTTTTCCGGTTGGGATTGGATTTTTTTCGGCGCTCCAGGGATTTTCTTCCAATGTAGCCCACGCTCATCAGCCGATGACTTTGGGCCAGCTGCTTCAGCGCCTCCTGCCGCTCCTCTTCCTTCAGATTTTTCAGAAAAAGCAGCAGCCCGTTCAGCTGATGTTCCAGGTTGGTGTTGCCGCTGAGCACCATCATCATCCGGGTGGCGTAAAGGTTGTAATAGGTGTTGATTTTCCGGTCAATATAGCTCATCTCCTGTTCATACTCCAGGTTGATGAAGCTGTCCAGCTCGCCGAACTGCCGGTTGATTTTATCTCTGGCCTGTCCCTCTTCCACATTTTCCATCTGCCGGTATTCCTGAACCATCTTTTCGTAAAGTCCGGAGCGGCGCAGCTTCTGGAGCATCCGGTCAATGCTGGATATATAGGAGGGAATCAGCCCGCTTTTCTTGATGAAGAAGTAATCATTGAAAAACCGGTTCAGCAGTTCATCTTTGATGAGAAAACGGCCGAAACTGTTGGCATCCGCCATCCGCATGACCGCCCGCATAATTTCCCGGATACTGTCCTTTAAAATCAGCAGTTCATTTTTCAGATCACACTCATGTTCAATCAGCGGCACCAGAAGATTCAGATAAGGACGCATGGCCCTGCCGCTGTCTCTGTGAAAGGCAGATTTCAGGATCTCATACATGGAAAAGATGTGGTTGGTGATGGCTCCGTTGGCATCCTCCTGGAAAATCTTCCGGATGGCATCCACCAGTTTGCGGCAGTAGACGGAAACAGAAGCGATATTGTCCCCGCTGCGCCCGATCTCCTGGGGCGTGATCCACCCACAGGAACGGAAATACCGGAGAATAACAGCGGCATTTTCCTGAGGTGTCCGCCCCTGGCCGATCTCCTCACCGATATTCTCTGTTTCCAGAGAATACCGGCAATTCTGCAGATACAGAATCAATGTATTTCTGGCATCGGTTTCGTACAGTACCGGGATTTCCTTCGATTTTTCGATCAGCTGACAGATGCAGTCAAAATAGACCTCCCGGTTTCTGCAGCAGAAGGGGTTGAAAAATTTATCGCTGATGGTTTCAAAAAAAGACATGGCAGCCTCCCGTTTCATTTCAAATACCGGACATCCCCGGACGGATCCTATTTTCCTCCACTTCCCATCTGAAATTCCGGATTTCCCGGCCCCAGCTTCCGATATACCAGAAAGGATGTAATCACCGTCAGAACATCCGCCGTCACCTGCGACCAGACAATTCCGTACATGCCGAAAACCGCGTTCAGCAGAAACAGCATGGGGATGTTAAATACCAGCCACCGGGTAACCCCCAGAAACAGGGAAACTCTTCCTTTTCCGAAAGCCTGGAACAGATAAACCGTGAAAAAGCTCAGAAACATCAGCGGCGTGGCCAGCACCCGGATCCTGAGGAAATTCTCCGCCAGCTCCACAGTCTGTACATCGGAGATAAACAGCCGGATGAACTGTGCCGCAAAGATCTCATACAGCAGGATGCTGACCAGGGCAATCACCAGACCGGTCCACCGGGATATACGGATCAGCTCTTTCATCCGTTTTCTGTTTCCTGCCGCGTAGCTGTAGGCCACCAGCGGCATCATTCCCTGGCAGATGCCGATTCCCACATTCAGCGGGAACCGCTCCACTTTCAGCACGATACCCACCGCCGCCAGAGCCAGGTCATGGTAGGAAACCATCAGCCGGTCAATCACCACATAATCCAGATCAAACAGCAGGGTAGCCACCGCCGAGGGAACCCCCACCGCAAACACCGCTACAATGCTCTCTTTTTGAGGCTGTCCCCAGCGGGGGTGAAAGGTAATCACAGACCCCTTACCCATCCTTGCCAGCACACCGAAGAAAAACAGACAGGCAACGCAGTTGGACAGGCAGGTGGCAATGCCGGCGCCCATTACCTCCATACCGTCCGGCAGCAGCACAAACATGAAAACCGGATCCAGTATAATATTCAGAACGCCGCCCAGCACGATGCCAAAGCCTGCCTCCCTGGAGTGTCCCACGCTGCGGATCAGATTGGACAGCACGTTGGAGAGTACCGTGGGGATTCCGCCTGCCACGATGACACACAGGGCATACTGACTGGCGTATTGGTATGTATTTTCCCCTGCTCCCAAAAGACCCAGGATGCGTTCCATGAAGATTCCCATCCCCAGGGAAAACAGGGCCGCCACCAGAATCGCCAGGTACAGGGAGAAAACGCTGACTCTCCTGGCTTCCTCCTCCTGATGTTTTCCCAGAAGGCGGGAGATCAATGCGCCGCCTCCGATCCCTGCCAGCCCCGCCAGGCAGAGGGTGATATTGAATACCGGAAGAATCAGGGATGTCCCTGCCACCATATATGGATTGTTGGTCTGTCCCACATAGAAGGTGTCCGCCATGTTGTAGATAAGAACAATCAGCTGACTGATCACTGCCGGTACAATCATCACCCGCAGCGCTCTGGCCGGTGAAAGTTCCTCAAAAACTCTTCTGTCCTGTTCCGATTGTGAATGTTTTTCCATGGTATTGTCTGTCTGCTCCTATTTTCTTTTTACGATGCAGCGTTTCTTGTAAACTGTTACGGATCTGATTATTCCCTGTAATCCTCCCGCACAAACGGCTCCCGGATCCGGGTATCCACCAGCAGTCCGTATTTCTTCGGATGCCGGTAAGCATTTCCCTGCGCTTCCTCACTCCGGTACCTGCGAAGCTGATCCAGATCAAGGCTGGCAAGATAAATTCCCTCTTCTTCCCCTGCCTGCAGGATGCAGGTATCCCGGGAGCCCTCCATCTGGGGCACATAAGCCACGCCGTCAAAGACGGTGGATCCTCCGTTGCAGTCCGGTACGCCCGCCGGATAATTGCAGGTGGCGATAGCCGTCATGTTTTCGTAAGCCCGGCCCCGCAGCTGGGACAGCCGGTTGATCTCCATGGGGCAGGCATTGGGCACCAGGATCAGCTCCGCTCCCTTCAGCATCAGAATCCGCGCGCTCTCGGGAAATTCCCTGTCGTAACAGATCATGGCTCCCACCTCCACCGGTCCGCAGGCAGTGTCCAGCGTCGTCACATAAAAATCCTCTCCGGGCGTCAAATGCCGCTCCACATCGAAATCGCAGGTATGCACTTTCGCGTAAGTCAGCTTCCGGTTTCCCTGCCGGTCAAAGAGCATCAGTGTATTTCTGGGAGCCCCCTCCATCTTTTCCAGCAGCGTCACCCCGATGGCCATGGAAAGCTCTTTTGCCAGCCGCCCAAAGCTTCGGATAAACTCACTGTCGGCGCTGACAGCTTCCGCCTGCCACTCCTTGACAGGCCGGTTATAAATGCGGTAACCGCTGCTCCACATTTCCGGAAACAGGGCGATGTCCGCGCCCATTTCCCTGGCCTTCCTGCAGGACGCCAGTCCTTTTTCCAGATTCTCCTCAAGGCTTACGCCCGGGGCGATCTGGAGAAGCGCAATCTTTAATTCCTTCATAATCTGTACCTTTCCTCTCACTGCCGCAGAATCTTTTCCATGGCTTTTCCCTTTGCCAGCTCATCCACCAGCTTGTCCAGATAACGGATTTCCTGCATCAGCGGCTCCCGGATCTCCTCCACCCGGATGCCGCAGACAACGCCTGTGATCTTTTTCCTGTTGGGATTCGGGTCGGGCGCATTCCGGAAAAAATCCCCGTAGGACACTTCCGATATGGCCGCTTCCTCCACCGCCTTGTCACCGTAGCCGGTGAGCCAGCAAATCACCTGCCGGACTTCCTGCTCCGTTCTTCCCTTTTTCACCGCTTTGTTGACCAGCAGCGGATAGATTTTTGAAAATGGCATGGCATAAACTTTTTCGGAATTCATGCGTTTTCCCCCCTGTTCATAGTTTCCTGTGATTTCCAGAGTATTTCCATCAGGATCTGTCTTCGTTGCAGATAAACGGTTCTTCTTCCAGAAGATTCTTATAGAACCTCAGAGATTTTTCCATATTCGTCACACAAATATAAGTGGTACCCAATTTCATATCCATCACCATCAATTATTATGTCTGGCCGGCAGATATTTCTGCATTCTGCCCTTTGAAAACAATATTTCCTGACTATTTCAGAATAACATATTATCTTATACAGAACAAGCGTTCCTTTCCGGATAATCAGGCATATTTTTCATCTTTCATACCATTTGATCAGCTGTAGCTGTCCGAATTACAAATTGCCGATATCCGCCATAGATGCTGCCAAACCACTTCTGCAGGATTCTTAAATTTTCCATGTCTGCCGCAGTATACCAGAAATTTCTCCTGAAGAACAAATTATTTCACCTATATGCATTATACATCTTCTGATTCCCAAAACCGGATTCAGGCAATTTCCCTCACAGAAAACTCATCTGCATCTCCTTCAGAGATTCCACCTTTCTCTCCGTAATGCGGTCCTTCTCCCCCACCCGGCCGCACAGAAGGGGGGAATCCGGATCATACAGGGCCTGGGCCCTTTGGACGCTCTCCCGGCTCTGATTGGCATAGCAGTACACGCATCCATTCAGGCAGGTGTCATAAGTTCCCACCTCCACGCTTTCCACGCAGCCGCACTGAGTTCTCTGATTCTTGTCTTTTCCGGCGTGGATGGAACAGCCTGTCAGTTCCTCGATCAGTGCTTTGTCGATGCAGCTGCCGGGGCGGATCCCGCAGGCGGAAAGATCCATGGCTTCCGCGCAGCTGGTCATGGTCATGTGATTCCGGTCCGCTTCCTCTGCCAGAGATCCGGCAAACGCCAGAAGCTGTTCTTTCTTAAGCTCATAAACCTGCAGATTCTCCATACTCTTTCTGTTTTTGGCATAGGTGTCCACAAAACTGATCACGCATTTTTCCGTACAGCCATTCAGCGCGGAAGCGATCTGAGAAAATGCCTTCCGGTGGTACGCGGGCGTATATACCTGGTTGAACAGAATCGGATCGTACCGCCAGATGACGCGGCGGCTCCCGAGCTTTTCCGAAAGCTGCTGAAATACCCGGATCATCTCGTCCTTTTTGTGGGGAACTCCCGGCTCAATGTCCTTGCCGTACCCGGTGAGGGTAAACTGAAAATAGAAGGGATACTCCTTCAGCTCCTCCAGTCTCTCCAGCATGGGCTCCGGATTTTTCGTCCAGAAGACAATACAGTCCACCACCTGCGCAGACAGGCTGATCCGGCTGATCTGATGCGGATTCATGGGATTTCTCACATAGAGAAATCCCTCCCCAAGCCGGCGGAAAAACCAGTCGGAATAATAATTGGGTATATCGGTTCTTCTGCTGACACTTAAAATCATGCGCTATCCTCCTGCGTCAGCTGATCTGCCACCGCACGCTGCTTCCGTTTTCATCCTTGCTGACAATCAGCTGATCCTCAATTTCCTGCTTCAGCTCTGTCACATGGGAAATGATGCCAATGAGCCGGGTCTGGCCAGCCATTTCCTTCAGCACCCGCACAGCCTTCGCCCGGGCGTTGTCATCCAGAGAGCCAAAACCCTCGTCGATGAACATCATATCCAGGCTGACGGAGGCCCTGCTTTCCTGAATCTGATCGGCCATCCCCAAAGCCAGGGACAGGGCTGCCATAAAGGACTCGCCGCCGGACAGGGTGCGAACCTCCCGCTCTTTTCCCGTCACCGCAGAGTACACCATCAGATCCAGCCCCCGGTTTTTCCCGGTTCCCGCAGAGTCTGCATCCCGCATCCGCAGTTCAAACTGACCGGCAGACATTTCCAGAAACCGGCGGTTGGCCGCATACAGAATCCGTTCCAGATAATACCGCTGAACATACGTCTCGATATCCATCCGGGAACCGGTGACCTTACCGCCCAGCAGACTGCACAGATTGTCCAGACGGCTGTATTCCTCCATCAGAAGCTTCCGTTCGTCAAGTTTCGGCTTCAGATTCCGCAAAACCCGCTCATCTATCCGGGCCGTCTCCCGGATACTCTCCAGCCGCTCCCGACAGGAAGCCGCGGCCTTCTCCGCCTCATCCATGGTCTCCTTCAGCTTCCCAAAATCCGGACGCGTCTGTCCGGCGGTGGCTTCGGCGGCAGAAGCTTTCAGAGATTGCGCCGCGGCCATTTTCCGGTGATACGCCTCGGTGCGCTGTTGAAATTCGTCGGCATCCTTCTGGGAATACTGCGCCGTCAGTGTCTTCCATTCTTCCCCGGTCAGCTTTCTCTCCTGAAGGATGGCCTGATAAGCGTCATTTCTCTCCCTTGCCCGTTCTCTCTGGCCGGGCAGTTCCGCCTCATAGCGGGCAATCAGCGCCTCTGTCTGTTCTTTTTCTGTTCGGGCATTCTGCTCCGCTGTCCGGGCAGCGTCCCTGGCCTTTTCCGCTTCTGCCTTTCTGTTTACAGCCTCCCTGCGGGCATTTTCGGCCTCCTTCTCCGAAGGGTATTCCCTGGCATCCAACGCCTTTTTCAGAAGCTCCCGGACACTGGTGAATCTGGCCCGTTCTGCCGCTTCCCTCTCTGCCGCCTGATCCGCCGCGGACTGTAAAGCTGTCTTCGTATTCTCGATTCCTTTGAGATTTTTCTGGATTTCCTTCAGGCGGGTGGCATTTTCCCGGCAGACAGTTCCTTCTTCCGCAAGCCGCTGCTTCCATGCCTCCAGGATTTGTCCCAGATATCCCAGGGTCACCTGTTCCGGAATCGGCGGCAGCTCCGGAATCGTCTCTTCCATTTTCCCTTTCAGATTCTCCAGGGCCATCCGCCCGCTGTTCTGCTTTTCCCCGGCCAGGGAATCGGCCGTCTGGGCCCGGGCGGCGGCCTCCTCCTGGGCGGCTCTCAGCCTGTCGCACTCCAGGCGCAGCGCCTCCAGGGATTCCCGGGACAGTCCCTCATGCTCTTCCTGTATCCGGCAGGGAGCGGGATGCTCCAGGGATCCGCAGACGGGACAGGGGCATCCCGGACGCAACTGTTCCTTTGCCAGAAATCCCGCCTGCAGATTCAGAAAGATCCTCCTTTGACGCTCGTATTCCTGATTCTTCTTCTCATAGGCATCGCTGGCAACGGAAAATGCCTGCCGGGCCTGCTCCGCATTTTGCCTTTGTTCTTTCAATTCCCGCTGCATATCGCGCAGATTTTCCAGTTCCCCGGCCATTTCCTTTTGCCGCTGTACCATGGCCTGCCACCGCTCAAAGGCTGCCTCCGCCTGGGAAAGCGCTGCCTCCTGCTGCCGCCACTGTACCTCCTGCCGGAGAAATTCCTGATTCTTCTGTCGGGCCTGCTCCGCTTTTTGAACCGCCTGTTTCCAGATACTTTCCTGCTGCTCTGCCGTCTCGCGGGCCTGGCGGATTTCCGCGAAGGTTTTCATGGCTTCCTCCACCCGGCGAATAGTCTTCGCGCAATCCTCCAGAGTACGGATGGCATGCGCTTCCTGTTCCTTTGCAGCCGAAAAGGTTTCCTGATGGCGGGCAGAAAGCCGGGGCAGCGCCTCCCTCCGTTCCTTCAGACTGCGTTCCGTATCTTCCAGCGCCTTTACCGCATCCTCCCGGTTCTGCCAGAGAGCGCAGATTTCACAGGCATCCCGGATTCTGGCGGCAAGCCGGGAGGCTCGCAGCATTTCTTCCTTCCGCGCCTCACCTTCCTGCAGCTCCTTCTCCGCCTGGTCCAGCTCCTGAAAACGAACCAGCAATTTTTCGGCGTTTCCCAGGGCATCTCTGGCCAGAAGATAACTGTGGTTGGCTTCTTCAAACCTGCGGGAAGCCTCCTGCTCCTGCGCCGTCAGGTATTCCCTCAGACGCTTTAGGCATTCTATGGCCGCCTCCATATCGGCAGCCGGAAAACGGTCCGCCGTAAGTATCCGCTGCTTTAAGGTTTCCAGTTCTTCCCCGGCCTCCCAGGACTCCGGAATGTCCAGATGAGAAATCTCCGTCTGGCAGACGGTACGGATCTGCCCCATCTCCTGTTGTTTTTCCTTCCTGCGGGCTGCCAGCTCTTCCACAATTTTCTGATACAGCTCCGTATGAAACAGCTTCCGGAAAATCACTTTCTTATCGTCGGAGCGGGCCCGCAGAAGTTCCATAAATTCTCCCTGGGCGATCATGGCCACCTGCATAAACTGGTTTTTCGTGAGTCCCACAATCTCTTCCAGCCTGGCGTCCGTCTCCTTCTGAGGATACTCCGTGCCGTCCGGCATCAGAAGAGAAACGGATTCGCTCTCCTCCTTTACTCCCTGCCCCCGTTTCAGGGGCCGCAGATGTCTGGGTACCCGGCGTACCGTGTATTCCTTCTGCTGATCTCCCATTCCTTCTGTGAAGGTCAGCTCCACAAATGGCTGCACGGAGGGCGCCACATACTGGCTCTGCAGCTCCATTCCGTCCTTTTTGTTGGCGCCGGAGCTGGCCTCCCCGTAGAGGGCAAAAACAATGGCGTCAAAAATGGTCGTCTTCCCCGCTCCAGTATCTCCGGTGATCAGAAACAGATTCTGACCGGCCCGTCCAAAGTCGATGACCGTCCGGTTTCCGTAGGAGCCAAAAGCCTGCATGGTCAGCTTCCATGGTCTCATTTCGCGTTCACCTCCTGCACCGTATTGATCACATCCCGCAAAAGCTCCTGCTCTTCGCCGGTGGTTTCCCCCAGAAAGGCACAGCACAGTTCGAAGGGATCCAGCTGTTTTCCCGGATCTGCCTGAACCCGGTAATCCGCCTGTCGTATCGTCTCTCTGCGGATTTCCAGAAGTCTGGGAAATGCGTTTCTCAACCGGTCCTGCATATCCAGAATATCCAGATCCGTCCGGTCTGTGAGAATCACCGTCACATAATCATCGCAGGCCTGCGCAAGTACCTGGGAGAGCGTTCCCCGAAACAGCCGTACCTTCCGGAGAGGCACAAGCGGCAGCACGGAAGTTTTCAGGTTCCCCTTCTCCACCATCTCCACCATCACGATACCTTTCTCTTGTCCTGCCTCACTGACCGAGCAGGCCAGAGGCGTGCCGCAGTAACGGTGAAATTCGTCTCCCACCTTCATGGGCTTGTGGATATGTCCCAGAGCCGCGTAATCAAAGATCTGGAGCATTTCCCCAGAAACCTCATCGATATTTCCCACGGTGCGGATTTCCGATTCCATCCGCTCCACCTGCTCCGCCTGTACATGCGGAGGCAGGTAAAACTGATGACTCACCAGCACGTTTCGCTGAGATTCATCGATGGTCTCTCTGTCAAGAAGTCTTCTGAGCGTCTCGTTGTAGGACAGGTTGTTTCCGTTTTCTTCCGTTCCCACAATCTGCTTTACCATGGACGGTTTCACAAAGGGCAGCAGGTAAAAATTCACCGGTCCCCAATTATCCTTCAGCACCACCTTCTCGATGAATTCTTCCGGCCGCTGGGGCGGAAGCCCGATCATATGCACCTGCTGTCTTGCCAACACACTTCGGAAACAGTTGAGTCTGAGACCGCTGTCGTGATTGCCGCTGATAATCATCACCGCCATCCCCGGGAGGGACTGCGTAAGACCGGTCAGAAAACGGTCAAACAACTCCACCGCCTCCGCGGAGGGCACCGCCCGGTCATAGATATCCCCGGCAATCACCACCGCGTCCGGTCGGTGGAGAACTGCCAGATCCGTGATCTGCCGGAAAATGTACTCCTGATCTTCCGACAGGTCCCGGTTTAAAAGCTTCAAACCGATATGAAGATCCGATAAGTGAAAAAATTTCATGGAATTCTGTCCTTTCTCAAATTCAATTCTCTTACCCTGTATGTCTCATTGTATCGGGTTTGCATTTCTTTTGCAATTCCCTTTTTCGGAGCAGCTGTTCCTGTAATTTCCGCCTGCGGTTGCATTAGAAAATCTGTTTCTTCCCGGCGTGATGCGCTTACTTTGCCACTACAACTGAATTAACCTTTTTCCAGATTTCCAGCAGTAGGCGCTGGCTGGTTTATACGGTTCTGATTTTTATTTCCTGGTTTATAACCGTAGGAGCGGCCGGATTGTTACGGTTACATATCACTTTTCTTGCGTTATAACCGTAGCGGCTTCCAGGTTGTTACGGTTACAAAAGACTTTTCTTGGTTTATAACCGTAGCGGCTTCCGGTTTGTTACGGTTACATATTACTTTTCTTGCGTTATAACCGTAGCGGCTTCCGGTTTGTTACGGTTACATATCACTTTTTCTGAGTTATAACCGTAAGGGCTTCCGGTTTGTTACGGTTACATATCACTTTTTCTGAGTTATAACCGTAAGGGCTTCCTGATTGTTACGGTTACATATTACTTTTCTTGATTTATAACCGTAGGAACTTCCAGATTGTTACGGTTACATATCACTTTTCTTGATTTATAACCGTATGAGCTTCCAGGTTGTTACGGTTACATATCACTTTTCTTGATTTATAACCGTAAGAGCTTTCAGGTTGTTACGGTTACATATTACTTTTCTTGCGTTATAACCGTAGGAACTTCCAGATTGTTACGGTTACATATCACTTTTCTTGATTTATAACCGTATGAGCTTCCAGGTTGTTACGGTTAGATATCATTTCTCTTAATTTCCAGCCGCTATCACATCGCAGCTTGCGAAAATTCTTGGTCAAAGTTATTGAATATGGCAGGCAACCGACTGTCTCCCCCACTTTTGTCGTGGAATTTGTATTGTTTCGTTTTTCAAAATAGCTGCTTTCGCCACGAAATATCACTGAATAATCTTCGCTCTTTTAGAATTTATCAGATTTTTCTTGACTTTCCTCGCCAAAACACATATAATCATCACATACAAAGAGGTATTGTCAGCGGACGGTGCCTCTTTTTTCATGGCCATGGAAAATTGCACATACGTTTTCCATGTTTCATGACAAGGGAAAGCCCGCGGCGCGGCCTTCCGTTTTCCCCGTCCATACCCGCAGATCGCCCAAAAGCGACGGTTCTGGCAGGCAGTTTATTATCTTTACAGGAGGAATTCTTATGACACCTATGAGCAATGCGGAATATCTTACAAGACTACAGAATTCAGAGGAACTGGCCCGGCTGAAGGAGGCCAAACGGGCTTCCGGTCTCAGCTATGAGCAGCTGGCGGAAAAAATCGGCGTCAACAAGGTGTGGCTGGCCTCTGCCTTTGAGGGACAGCAGTATGTGCCGGAAGAGTATTGTGAAAAGCTGGCGGATGCCCTGAAACTTTCACCCTCTGAGACAGCATTTCTGAACGCCCATCCCTACAAGGGAAATACCGATCCGATTCTTTACCGGCTGCACGAGGTCATCGACACCTATGGCCCTGCCATCAAGGATATCATCCATGAACAGGGCGGAAATGCCATCATGAGCGCCATCGATTTCGGGCTGGATGTGGATGTGACCGAGGACAGCGATGGAAATCACCGGGTGATCATCAAATTTGACGGAAAACTGCTGCCCTATGCAAAGAAAGGAAAATATCCCTGGTAATTCTGCTGCGGCGAGGGAAATCCTGCGCTGCAGCAGAGATTTCCCATGTCGCCCCTTGCTAATTCCTGGATTCATAATACAGATAAGTAAAAACTTCTGTGAACATGGAAATGGTAAAGGCAAATGCCATTCCCACCCCCATCGCAAGAAACCCTTCGTAGCCGGACACCTTCCCCATTACCAGCAAAGCAAGCATAAGTATAAACGATAGGATCTGCGTAACCTGAAAAGATTTGCTTTTTGATTTCAGCGCAATCAGGCGGTTTCTTTCGTCCAGTTCTTCCACCTTATCCTCTGCCGCCATCCGCCGGGATATACTTCGCATCACGGAACCAAATCCCAGGACAAATAATGCCACGATCAAGAGGATGGAATTTATCTCCAGTTCCTGTCTCATAATGCCTGTTATCAGATTTAACAGACCCAAAGCCTCCATGAAAATACCTGAAGCAAATACCTTTTTGTTATAAATTTTCATATTGCTTATCCTCCAATTCTTTGTTTTCTTTCAGGCAACATAATTCCTCAACGGTTATCCCAAATACCTGGGCCATCCGATACGCCAGCATGAGTGATGGGCTGTACTGCTCCTTTTCTATGGATATAATCGTCCTTGAGGAAACATGAACCAAATCGGCTAACTGCTGCTGTGTCATTCCGGCCGCCGTTCGTAATTCTTTTACCTTTGTTTTCATGCACTCCCTCCCATCAATGTGAAGTCAGCTTCTTGTGAAGTTAACTTCATGTTATCATGAAGAATCGTGACCGTCAAGTATCACATGAAGCAAACTTCATTTTTTGCAACCGTTGAGCCTTCCGGCTTCACTGTCGCATCGCGGTACAGAAGAAGGCTTGAATAGCTGCCGCCTGCTCTTACTGGCAGCGTGGCATGGCAGGCAGCAGCCTCCCGGTGGTTCAGGCATAAAAAGAGCAGGAAGCTCTTTCAAGATTTCCTGCTCAGTGGTGCCATCGGCTGACGGCCGATATTTCCATTTTCGGCTTGTGCGCGGTTTTCCAGGATGCTTACTCGTGCCTCAGTTCACCCCCATTCTGTTCAGTCCAATGTCCTTGCAAACGGTACTAATTCGGCAATATGATTTCTGGCATATGCTTTGATAAATGCTACTACAACCGAATCTGAAAATTCTCTTGCCACTGGCGTTATTTCCTCCAAAGCCTCCCGAAAATCAGATACTTCCAAATCATCAAATTCTTTCCTTCTCAAAATCTGATTGAAAGCAACCATAATCTTCCCCATCTCATCAAAACTGATTCCATGTTCCAGGCATAATAAGCTGGTGGAAAGTGGATTATTATTAGAATGTCCCAATGCTTCCGCAATCTGCTCCAATGCCAGCAAAACAAGTCTGTCTTCCATAAATTCTCCTTTTACGTTTCAATCTTTTTCCTGTTTCATCCCATCTAAAATACCACGATTCCGGACTTTCTGCTCCCATTATATTACAAATTTCAAAAGCTCACAAACATATCCCGGCAAAATCGCCGGTTCCGTCCGGATTGTGATGTTCCTTTCATCTCTTGCATACGTCTGTCGGATTATAAGCTCTGGTGACCGCTTGTATTTTCACCGCAAATGCGATACCATGAGGGACAGAATATAATATCCCACAGGAAAGGAAACACACCATGCAGTATACCATCCCTCACTACTATAAAGACTTCTCCTGCATCGCCGGTGCCTGTCCCGACACCTGCTGTGCCGGATGGCAGATTCAGATTGACGATACTACGCTAAAAAAATACCGGAAAATGAAAGGACCCCTTGGCTCCAGGCTTCACAACGAAATCGACTGGAAAGAGAAATGTTTCCGCCGCTATAACGGACGCTGTGCGTTTCTGAACGAGGAGGGCCTCTGTGATCTGTATCTGGAAGGCGGCCAAAGCCGGGCCTTCTGCCGTACCTGCCGGATGTACCCCCGCCATGAGGAGGAGTTTGAAGGGCTTCGGGAGATTTCCCTGTCCCTCTCCTGTCCGGAGGCTGCCCGGATGATTCTGAACCTGGAAGAACCGGTACGCTTCCTTCACGGAGAAAATCCCCGGCGCAGGGAAACGTACCGGGATTTTGACTACCTGCTGTTCACCAAACTTATGGATGCCCGCGCTGTGATCTTTCGCATTCTTCAGAACCGGGAACATCCCCTCCCTCTGCGGATGTTTCTTCTTCTGGGCCTCTCTCATGATCTGCAGCAGCGGATCGACCGGGGACGGCTGTTTGAGACAGACGCTCTTCTGGAAAAATACGACTCCCGCCGGGCCTGGAACTGGTTTTCCGAAAAGCAGCTTCAGCTGATGAACAGCCTCACAAAGAAAGAAAGCTCCCTTATCCGCCAGCGGATTCTGTCAGACATCTTCGCTATTCTGGAGAGCCTGGAACCGCTCCGTGACGGATGGAAGCCTTTTCTTTGGGAGTGTAAAAAACTGCTGCTTTCCGAGGCTGCCGCCAGGGAAGACGGCGCAGCCGCCTTTTGCTGCCATTTCACCGATACGATGACCGAACAGCTGATGGCTTATTTCCTCTTCACCTATTTTTGCGGCGCTGTTTACAGTGAAAATGCCGACGGAAAGATGCGGTTTTCTTTTGTCTGTACCCTGCTGATCCGTCAGCTCTCCCTGGCCCGGTACCTTGAGAATCCCGGGAATTTTTCACGGGATACCGCCGTGGAAACTGCCTGGCGCTTTGCCCGGGAAATCGAACATTCGGATCCCAACAAGTATGAACTGGAGCGCGCGCTGGGAAATGAACGCCGATTCCCGTTGGAGGATCTGCTCTGCCTGCTGCCGGTTTTCTGACCGGTTTCCTGAGTGGATAGATTCTGGCCCGCTTCCGCCGGATGCTTGCCTCCGGCATCGTTTCCTGAGATAGATCGGATAGATTCTCCTTCTACAGCTTCCACTCCCCGCTCATTTTCTGCAGATCCACCATCTGCCGGTAGATGCCCTCCTTCCGGTACAGCTCCCCGGGAGCTCCTTTATCTGCCACATGGCCGTCTGCCAGCACCACAATCTGATCCGCCGCGGATACGGTTCGCATCCGGTGGGCGATAATCAGTACGGTTTTATCCTTCAAAAGCCGGGACAGGGCCTCCTGTACCGCCGTCTCATTCTCCACATCCAGGGACGCGGTGGCCTCATCCAGAAGAATAATCGGCGCATTTTTCAGAAGAGCTCTGGCAATGGAAATTCTCTGCCGCTCGCCGCCGGACAGGGTGGAACCATTTTCCCCCACCATGGTCTGATAACCGTCGGGCAGCTCCCGGATAAATTCATCGCAGCGGGCGGCTTTCGCGGCGGCATAAACCTCCGCATCGGTGGCCCCTCTGCGGCCCAGCCGGATATTTTCCAGAATGGTATCGCGAAACAGCACCACATCCTGGAACACAAAGGAATAGTATTTCAGCAGCGTTTCCGGATCCACCGTCTGAATGTCGGTGCCGCCCAGAGTGATTTTTCCTCCCTGGATATCCCAGAAACGGGCCGCCAGCTTGCAGGCGGTGGATTTGCCCCCGCCGGAGGGCCCCACAAGGGCCGTCACCTGCCCCTGCCGGGCGGTGAAGGAAACATCTTCCAGAACCCCCTCGCCTTCCCGGTAGGCAAATTTCACATGGTCAAAGACAATGTCAAAATTTTCGGGCGCAAAGTTCTCACTTCCCGTCTGCACCGGCTGTTCCAGAATGGACCGCATCCGGTTGATCTGCAGTTTCGCGTTGAAGGTAGCCGCAATATTCTGCAGCACCAACCCCAACGGATCGTACAGCCGGGCCGCCGCGAAAAGAAAACCCAAAAAGTAAAGAAAGGACAATTTTCCCTGGAGCAGCAGGCCCGCTCCGGTCAGCACTGTGGTGGCCAGGCCGATCCGCAGAAAAGCCTGGGCCGAGCACACAAACACACCGGTGGCCAGTTCCGAGCGGATGGCGCTCTTTTCCGCATTTTCAAGCCGTCCGTCCAGTTTCTTAAGAAATTCTTCCTGCCGGCTGCAGGCCTTGATATCCCGCACCGTTTCCAGGCATTCCTGGATGGTGTCCGTCACCGCCCGTTTTGCCAGAATATTACTGGTGCCAAAGGCATCCTGCAGTTTCTTTGATCCCGCGGTCAGAAGCACGGCCACCGGCAGGACCCACAGCACCGCCAGCGCCATTCTCCAGTCAAAGCAGAACATGCAGACGCCGATGAACAGGGTGGAGAACATGGAGGCAAACAGCTGAGGAACGTAGTGGGAAAACATCTGATCCAGGCTGGAGCAGTCGGCGATCATGGTGGCGGTCAGGTCGCTGAGATCCCGGTTCCCGAAAAAACTGAGGGGCAGCTTCCGCAGCGTTTCCGCCAGACTCACCCGGCGGCTGGCACTCTCCTGATAGGTGGCCAGATACAGAGCCGCGTACTGAAAATAGTGAAGAACAAAAAGCACTGCCAGCACCAGAAGAGCCGCTCCCGTATAAAACAGTATCTGGCCGGCCGGATCGGAGCCGGTATCCAGCGCGTTCAGAAAATGCTGAATCACCGCCATTACCACGCCCACCGGCAGCATCAGACTGATATTGCAGAGAAAACACCAGATCACGGCCTTCACAAAATCTCTGGCCCCCTTTTCACTGAGGGCAAATATATGCTGTAATTTCGCAGTCATTTTTCTGCCTCCTTTCCTGATCCGGCAGCCGGATGTCCGGTATCGGCCGCCTGTATCTGTGGCCGGTTCGCGGCGGGATTTCCCACCTTCCAGGCCGCCGCCTGCTGATAGTCCTTCCACATCTTCGCGTAAAGACCGCCTTTTTCCAGAAGCTGCCGATGCGTCCCCTGCTCCTGCACCTGCCCCTTCTCCAGCACCAGAATCTGATCCACCTCCCGGACGGTGGAAAGCCGGTGGGCAATCATCAGCACGGTCTTGCCCCGGGTCAGCTTTGCGAAAGCTTTCTGTATCAACGCTTCATTCTGGGGATCCGCAAACGCGGTGGCCTCGTCAAGCACCACAATGGGCGCGTCCTTTAGGATTGCCCTGGCCAGAGCAATTCTCTGGGCCTCGCCGCCGGACAGGTAGACGCCTTTCGTTCCCACCACCGTGTCCAGCCCGTTGGGAAGCTTTTCCAGAATATCCTCACAGCGGGCGGCCCGCACGGCATCCCACACTTCCTCCACCGAAGCGGAGGGCCTTGCCATCCGGATGTTCTCCAGCAGGCTCACCTTGAAGAGCCTGGTATCCTGGAAGACAAAGGCGATCCGGCTCATGAGATCCTTCCCTGTCATCTGCCGCACATCCACGCCCCCGATTTTCACGCTGCCCGACGAAACGTCCCAGAAACGGGGAATCAGCGCCGCCGCGGTGGATTTTCCTCCGCCGGAGGGCCCCACCAGACCCACGGTGGAGCCGGAGGGCACCGTAAAACTCACATCGTTAAGGGCCGGACGGCGGCTGTCCGGATACTGAAACGTCACATGGTCAAAGGTGATATCCGAACCGGCGGGTTTTTTGGGAGCAGCCGGCTGGGGCAGCGGTTCCCGGCTTAAAATCTCATCCAGTTTCATCACCGCCTCGTTGGCCTCCATCACCGACTCCGAAGCGTACATGATCCGGTTGATCATTCCGCCGCAGGCCGGGGCAAACAGAGCGTAGAAAATAAAGTCTGTCAGCACTTCCCAGCCGTTGTTCCCACCGGTCAGCAGAAACGCCGCCGGAATCAGCAGCACAAAAGCGCCGTTGATACAGGTGAGAAATCCGGTCTGCCCCATCCGGCAGCTCATGGCATACTGGCTGGCCAGATCACTGTAGGACTGTATGGCCGCATAAAACGCTTTGAAAGAGTAAACCGTCTGCTGAAATACCTTCACCACCGGGATTCCCCTGACGTACTCCACGGCCTCGCCGCTCATTTTCTCGATTTCCTTCTGATACCGGTGGAAGAATCCGGCATTTTTTCCTCCCATCATGGCCGCCATGCACACGAAGGCCAGAATCATGGTCAGCAGACAGCAAAGTCCCATCCGCCAGTCAAAGGCAAACAGCAGCGCCACCGCCGCAACGGGCGTCACCACCGCTGCCGTAAGATCCGGCAGCTTGTGCGCCAGAAGATCCTCCGTCAAAGCGGCATTGTCATCGATCACTTTTCGCAGCCTGCCGGACTGATCGCCGGTGAAAAATCCCAGGGGAAGCTTCAGAATATGTTCCATCCCCTGGCGGCGCATATTCCTGGCTGTCCGGAAAGCGGCGATATGCGTGCACATCAGCGCGGCAAAATAAATCACGATGTTGGCCACCGCAAACCACACGGCCAGCCATCCCCATCCGGTCATCCCCCGGGCAGTTTCCACCTGTGGATAAGCCGCCAGCGCATCCCGGGCTACCAGCCATACGCACACATAGGGAACCAGGCCGCAAATGGCCGCAGCGGCAGAAAGCGCACAGCCCAGATACGTCAACTTCCGGTGTCCGCCGGCCAGTTGAAGAAGCCTTGTTACACTTGATTGTTTTTTCAAAGCACATCCTCCTCATGAAATTTGTCTTATTTATGATAAGAAAACCCCTGCAGCCGGTCTTCGAATCATCATTAGTTAGTTTATGCTAACCACCAGGGAAAAAGTAATGGAAAGCACGCCTGACGGACTTTCCATTTTCATGAATAACAGAATCGGATTCCTGTCTGTAAAGACAATCTTCCTGCCAGAAATACGGGACATTACTGTCCCATAAGTTTCATCCAACCGGCGGTATAGAACATGCGCATCTCCGCCAGATACCGTTCCGCCTGGCACAGAGGCATCTCATGGATGATCAGTTCAAAAAACGCGTTGAACATTCCGGTAATCAGAATATGTTCCAGTCTCGGATCAATGCCCGGCGAAGGACGCCCCAGCCCGTTCAGCACCTCCTGATACTTGTGGGTGCTTTTCGTCTCAATCTCCACCATCTCATCCACCATCCCGGAAAACCGGGTGCCCTCGGAACAGAGCAGAAGCAGCTTAAAGGCATCCAGATGCCGGTAAGCATACCGCAGCATCTCCGTCATACAGTCTCCGGAAATACTTTCCAGTTCCTCAGGCTGGCGTTCCCGGGGAAGTCTGGCGAAATCCTCCTGCGCCTTCTTAAAGCAGTTCATAAAATACTGATAATGCTCTCCCACCAGGGCCTCAAAAAGTGCCTCTTTGCTGTCGTAATACCCGTAAAACGCCCCGGTAGTCACTCCGGCCCTCCGGACGATTCTGCGCAGAGACGCCTGAATAAAACCATGCTGAAGAAATTCCTCTCCGGCAGCCGCATGAATCCGTTCCAGAGTGGTGTGTTCCGTCTCTCTCATTTTCTGCTCCTCTTTATCCTGCGGAATCATTTTTATAACATCGTTATATAGCACTGTTATATCTTACCGGAAATTTTGTACTCCTGTCAAGCGGCCATACGGGAAAACATCCTCTGCCGGGAAATTTTCTCATCAGCCGGCGGCAGGGTCTTCTTTCTTTTCCCGCTTGCAAACTGCCAACCCTTTCTCTATAATAGAAAAAAACTGATTTTTGAAGGAGTGTTTCTGACATGGGAAATTTTAAGACCTCTGTTGTACCGCTTGCGCCCTGGATCTATGCTATTGATCAGCAGATGGTGCGTTCCTTTCTTCTGGTTGGTACCCGCCGGGCTCTGTGTCTGGATACCGGCGTCTGTCCGGCGGATTTTCCGGCTCTGATCCGTCAGATAACGGATCTTCCTCTCCGGCTGGTGCTCTCTCACAGCGATCATGACCACACCGCCAATCTCGGACTGTTTTCGGAAGCCTGGTGCCATGAAAAAGAACTGCCGCTGCTGAAAAATGATCCCGGAGCCCGGGCCGTTTCTTTCCATACGCTGGAAGAAGGCGATACCATCGATCTGGGCGGACACAGGCTGAAAGTACTTTTTCTGCCCGGACACACCCCGGGTTCCATCGGCCTTCTGGATGAGACGGAAGGAATCCTTTTTTCCGGAGATACCGTATCCTACGGCCCGGTATACATGTTCGGCGCCCATCGACTGTGGGATTCCTATCTTCCCACCCTGCGGCGACTGTGCGGGATGGCTGAGGACGGCGTGTTCTCTTCTGTCTATCCCTGCCACAATACCTGCCCGATAGAGACCTCCGCCATCCGTCATCTGATCCGATGCGCGGAGGGGATCGACAACGGAACTCTGTCCGGCGCTGCGGCCGCTCTTCCTCATCCCGGTGCCGAAGATGTGCTTCTGTATCAGGACGGCCCCTGCGGCATCTACCGCTGACGGAACTCAGGGAGGACGCGTCTGTATGAATACGGAAGAAACACTTGTCAGTATTATTGTCCCTGTCCACAACTCACAGGAATATCTGACCCGCTGTGTGGACAGTATTCTGGGCCAGGAATATCAGAATATTGAACTGATTCTGGCTGATGACGGGAGCACAGATGCCTCTGCATCCCTCTGTGACTCCTACCGCGCACGGGATCCGAGGGTCCGGGTGCTCCACAAACCGGCCACCGGCGTCTCCGATACCAGGAACCGGGCGCTGGATATGGCGCGGGGTACCTACATACAGTTCGTGGACAGCGATGACTGGATTTCCCCGGAGGCCACCCGGCTCCTGGTGCGTTCCATGGAAAGAAATCACTGTGACATGGTCATCTCCGATTTTTACCGGGTATCGGGAGAACACTTCGTCCACAAGGGGGACATCAGTGATACCCATGTGCTGACGCGGGAGGAATTCTCCTCTTTCATGATTGAAAATCCTGCCGACTTTTACTATGGGGTTCTCTGGAACAAGCTGTTCAAAAAAGAAATCATCGACCGCTGCAAGATCCGGATGGACGTGGAAATCAGCTGGTGTGAAGATTTTCTTTTCAATCTGGAATATATCCGCCATGCGCATTCTTTCCTGGCGCTTCAGGCGCCGATCTACTATTATGTAAAACGAAAAGGCAGTCTGGTCAGCCAGAGCTTCTCCGTGGGACAGGCGATCCGGATGAAGCTCAATATATTCGAATATTACCAGGAATTTTACAAGGATATCTATGATCAGGAGGACTATAAAAACATCCGTCCGCAGGTCTACCGTTTTTTCCTGTCGGTGGCAAAAGACGGCGCTGTGCCGCCGCTTCCCCTCCCGGGCGTTCAGAAACTGGGAAAAGAAAAGCCGCATCTTCCGGATCAGGCGATTACAGACAGAGGACTTCCCATGGATCTGTACCGTTACCGCAAGCTGATGGCATATCAGCTGAATACCGTGGCAAAAAAGAACCATCTGACCCTGGAGGAATGTCAGCTTCTGTACCACCTCTTCTTTGTCCGGGATTATCAGAATATCCGTGAGCTGGCAGATTTTACGGGCTTTACTCCCCGAAAGGTATCTTCTCTGGTACAGAGCCTGACCCGCAGAAATCTTCTCGTCTGCGTCAGCCGGAAGCATGCGCTTTCCTTTTCGTTTCCTTCCAGCGCCCGGCAGGTGCTTCTCGATCTTGAGATGGTAAGCCAGGATTTTGATTCCATTCGCTTTCAGGGCTTTTCCGAGGAGCAGCGCCAAAGTCATCAGCAGCTGGAAAGTGCCGCTCAGGACAATATTTCCGATTTTCTTACCCGTCTGTAAAAAAAGAGACCGTCCGCTGTACAGTCTGCGGACGGCCTCTTCAAATCTGATGCTCCCCCGGCGGCGATACCGGTGGATCTCCGATATTCTTTTTCGCATTTGGATAGATTTTTTCCATCCGGGCATCATCAAAATACTTATCCATCACTTCTTCCCAGGCAGCCTTCGGTTCCAGTCCCCTGGAACGCCGGTCATACCGGATCATGGCCAGACCGGATACCGCCATATCCACCACCAGGAATAAAATCAGAATCCAGGTTATGATATAACCCCACAGTACCGGAATCTTCTCAATCAGCCCGGAGAAAAAGGGATACAGCCATTTGATCCAGGCTACCGCCGCAATACCCCAGAAGAAGCAGAACAGCAGATTAATCCGCCCTCCCAGGTTAAAGGGAATCTCGCTGTAATCCCAGAACACCCTGCCAAAGACCAGCTCCGACAGGACGCTGCACACATATTCGTAGGCGCCGCCCAGAACGGTTCCCACCAGGAAAATATACCGGTCCGGCTTGTTTCTGTCCTTATAGAGCAGCATCGTGGCAAGCATGATCGCGCCTCCCCATATCAGACTGAATGATCCCCACACCAGGCTGCTTCGGCTCATCCACCAGCCCATGCTGATCCGACAGTAAACCGTCTCAAAAAGATCTCCCACTACTGCCCCGATGAAAAACATCCAGAACAGCTTGTAAAATCCGCATCCCTCCGCGAAGGTTCCGCTTTTCTGGATCTGAAGCGCCTTCTCCTGCAATACCGGATACGTCTTTTCCATACGGGTCCGGACTTTTTTCATCAGCCACAGCGCAAAGCGGCGGGTCCAGACAGCAACTTTCAGATTCCATTCCCGGGCTGCCCGGATCTCCCGTTTCATATGAAAGACCGTGGCTGAAGAAGCCACCAGGTCCAGTGCCATCATACAAAGCAGAACCACCACAGCCACTTCGCCGATCATTCCGGGAATCCAGTGAAAGAGCGCCACCAGCCAGTTATTGAAAAAGCGGACGATCAGAGCTCCCAGAAGGCCCCATAAAAGAGAATACTGCAGACAGATATAACCGTCAAAATTCCACCGTTTATCAGAGTAGTCCCACCATTTGTGGCTGTTAAACCGCTCCAGCAATTTTCCGGTCACCCACTCCACCGTGGTTCCCAGAACCATACAGCCCACAAACAGCGCCAGGGCATGGCCCTTCAGATCCTGCAGCGTTACCGTCATAATCAAGGCCGCCACACCATAGACAAGGCAAAAAGGACCTGTGGAAAAGCCGGGATTTACAAAACGTTTCCGCCGGATGGTTCCCACCACCGTCTCCATCACCCAGCCCCAAAAGGAATATACCAGCAGCAGCCACAATAAATCAATCCAGGTCATATCTGTCTTTTGTCCTCTCTTTCTGTCGTTCTAAACCGGAGACAATCCGCGCGGCCAATCTCTTACGGAATTTTCCTCCCGTTCAGAAAAAGCCGCCGCACCGACCTCAAGTGCAGCAGCTTTCTCATTCTCGTTATCTTACCGAAGGTGTCGTCCGGAAAATCTGATACCGGTATTTCTCCAGAAGAGAAGCCAGCAGAAGTCCCAGAACCATACAGGAAATCACCTCACCGATTCCCACTGTAAGCATCAGGAAAGGGATCGGCAGATTGGTACCGTAAGCAAACCGCAGAACCAGCGGAACGATCACGATGTTGGAAATCACCGGCGGCAGGCAGGCAATGACCTTTTTCCGGTTTCTCAGCTGCCAGGTAAACACCGCGCCGATCAGCGTGGCCAGACTTCCGAAAATAATATCCGGAAGAAGCGCTCCGCCCAGCACATTGCCGATCAGACATCCCACAAACAATCCGGGCACTGCCGCCGGAGTGAATATCGGAAGAATCGTCAGGGCTTCAGCGATACGCACCTGTACCTCCCCGAAGCTGAAGGGGGCGAAAACTACTGTGAGCACCACATAAATCGCCGCAACGGCCGCAGCCTGTGCCAAAAAAAATACGTTTCTGTAAACACCTTTTTCTTTCATCATTTAATTGTCTCCTTTAGTTTTGTTTTACGAGTGGAAGGTCTCGAACACTCGGTTTTGGAAAACGCCCGCGGCATTTTCCCTCGCGCTGTACGCACTAAAAAGTAGTCTATCACAGAAATCCACGACTGACAAGTCCCGATTTTATCGGAACGCACGCAAGCGCGACCTTGGAAGGCTGAACCGTTACGCTCAGTCTGGTCTGACTGCCTGCTTTCCATATTTTCTGTGCATCATCCAGAAGTAATAGGGAACCAGCGGAATCAACGCGGCAATCCAGGCCGCAGGATCTGACAGACAGACGCCCGCAAAGCTGGTTTTTCCTGCCACGAGGAATACGATTCCCGCCCTGGCCGCCAGCTCAAAAATGCCTCCCATCATGGGTACCAACCCGTACCCCATACCCTGAAGGGCATTTCGATACAAATAGATGCTTCCCAGGAAGGGATACGCCCATCCGACCGTGTCAAAATAGGTTCCCGCCGCAGCCAGAACATCCGTCTCCGAAGGATTCACAAACAGATAAATCATATATTTTCCCAGGAAATGGATCACGGCGATCACCACCACGCTCCAGATGAGAATCATGATCTGCGTCAGATAAACTCCCTTTTTCACCCGATCCATCCTGCCTGCGCCACGGTTCTGTCCCACATAAGTGGCCACGGTGGCCCCAAAGGAGACAAACACCGTACAGATGATATTCTGAATCTTTCCCGCCGCGGAAAATCCGGCCATGTACACAGCGCCGTAAACGTTGATAGCGCCCTGAACAATGATGGTTCCGATGGCTGTGATGGAAAACTGCAGCCCCATGGGAATTCCCAGGGCCAGCAGCCGACGCATACTGGACAGTGAGATCCGGAAATCCTCCCTGCGAAGCTTCAGTACCTTAAATTTTTTTATGATATACACAAGACAGAGAAGCGCAGAAATCCCCTGCGCAATCACTGTGGCATAGCCGCAGCCCTCCACGCCCATGCCGAAACTGACGATAAATACGATATCCAGCACCACGTTGATCAGCGCGGAAATAATCAGAAAATAAAGAGGAGAACGGCTGTCCCCCAGCGCCCGCAGTACGGCGGCCAGCGCGTTGTAGGCACAGGTCACCACCAGACCCCCGTAAATGGCGGTCATATACCCTTTGATATCGCCAATCAGCTCCTCCGGAGCATTCATCAGCCGCAGAATCGGCTCATTGGCGATCAGAAGTCCCACGGTCATCACCACCACAAAGGCCACGCACAGATAAATGGACATGGCAACATAGTGACGCATGGTATCCAGTTTCTTCGCTCCAAAACACTGGGAAACCCAGATGGCGAATCCGCTGGTAAGGCCGTTCAGCCAGCCTGTCACCAGAAAAATCAGTGAACCGGTGCTTCCGATAGCCGCCAGCGCGTCCACTCCGATAAACTGGCCCGCCACAATGGAATCCGCAATATTGTAGAACTGCTGAAAAATATTTCCCAGGCACATGGGAATCATAAACTGGATAATCAGTTTCACAGGATTGCCTGTGGTCATATCATTTGTCATCGCACACTCTCTCCCCGCTATCATTTCTCTGATTTCCCATCATACCACGGCAAAATACATTCATCAATCCTGTTTTTCAAAAAAAGAAAATTTATGCCTCCCGCGCTTCCTTTTCCTGGCGCAGTCGCGCCAGATCTCTCTCAGCAGTCCGCATTCCCTGTTCATAATCCTCGATTTTTTCGTTGAGCCGGTCAAGGGAATCCTGCATGTCCTTCATCCTGGCAATCAGATGATTTCTCTGTTCAATCAGCAGATTTTTCCTGGCATCCAGCGTGGCGTCTCCCTGTCGGAACAGCTCCACATACTCGATCAGCGCCTCAATCTGCACGCCCGCTCTGCGCATGCATTTCATCAGCTCGATCCATCGGCAGGATTCCTCATCATAATCCCGGATTCCGCCCCTGGTCCTTGGTACAGGCGGGATAAGCCCGATTCTTTCATAATACCGAAGGGTGTCCGGCGTAATATCATATTTCCTGCTCACTTCTGCGATAGTCATATTCTGTCACTGTCCTTCCTGAACGCTTCCCTGCTTTTGCAATACAGCCAATGGGAAGCACTTCTCATGTCCTGAATCAAAAGCTTTTCTGTCATTATAACCTCTGGAGTGTACTCCAGAGCAAGTGTTTTTTCCGCATGACCCGGAATTCTTCTGTTGAATAATGCCCCTTGAGATAGTAAAATAGAAATGTATCTGAAAACTGCACAAGATGGAGGTAAAAACAGTTATGAAGACAGTGATTATCGGCGCAAATCACGCCGGAATTGCAGCAGCCAACACCCTGCTGGATAATTATCCGGATCAGAAAGTCGTGATGATCGACCGCAACACCAATCTCAGCTATCTGGGCTGCGGAACTGCCCTGTGGGTAGGACGACAGATTGATTCCTATGAGAACCTGTTCTACACCAACAAGGAAGCTTTTGAGGCCAAAGGCGCGGATATCCGGATGGAGACCAGCGTAACCCGCATTGATTTCGATAAAAAACTGATTTTCTGCGAAACTGCCGAGGGAAAGACCTACGAAGAGTCTTATGACAAGCTGATCCTTGCCACCGGTTCTCTTCCCATCGCTCCAAAGCTTCCCGGAAGCGATCTGGAGGGCATCAATTTTCTGAAGCTGTTCCAGCAGGGACAGGAAGTGGACCGCCAGATGAGCGATCCCAATGTGAAGCATGTGGCCGTTATCGGCGCCGGATACATCGGCGTGGAGATTGCCGAGGCCGCAAAGAGAAGAGGCAAAGAGGTTCTGCTCTTTGATGTGGCGCCCACCTCTTTAGCCAGCTACTATGATCCGTGGTTTGCCGAGGATATGGACAGGAATCTTCAGGCGCACGGCATCGAAACCCATTACGGCGAGCGTGCCACCGCTTACAAGGGAAGCAACGGCCATGTGGAGGCAGTTGTCACCGACAAGGGCGAATATCCCGCTGAGCTGGTCATCAACGCCATCGGTTTTGTTCCCAACAGCGCGCTGGGAAAAGATCATCTGGAGTGCTTCAAAAACGGCGCTTACCGGGTGGACCGTCATCAGCAGACCAGTGACCCGGATGTCTATGCGGTAGGCGACTGCGCTACCATCTACTCCAACGCGCTGCAGGCAGAGACCTATATCGCTCTGGCCACCAACGCGGTGCGCTCCGGTATCGTAGCAGGTCATAACGTGGGAGGAACTCCCCTGGAATCCATCGGCGTACAGGGCTCCAACGGTATCTGTATCTTCGGCTACAATATGGTTTCCACCGGTCTGTCCGTGACAGCCGCCGAGAAAAACGGCATGAAGGTCAGCCATACCGACTATGAGGATCTGCAGCGTCCCGGCTTCATGAAAGAGAATGCCAAAGTGAAGATCCGCATCGTATACGAGACCGAATCCCGCCGGGTGGTGGGCGCTCAGATGGCTTCCACAGAGGATATTTCCATGGGCATCCATATGTTCTCCCTGGCCATCGAGGAGGGCGTGACCATCGACAAGCTGAAGCTGCTGGACATCTTCTTCCTGCCGCATTTCAATCAGCCTTACAATTACATCACCATGGCCGCTCTTGGCGCGAAATAAACAGGACGGAGAATTTCCGATCTGTCATACGCATCCATACAGAAGATGCCGCAGACCACAAGCAAATGGGTCTGCGGCATCTTCATGCAAAAATCCCCTTGATAATTAAGAAGCTATCTGTTTTCCGCGCTGTAAACATCCTCACCCCCGCAGCTTTTTCATAGACCGTCTCAGCAGGAACAGAGAAATCACAATCGACAGATAATCCGCCGCCGTCTGCGTATAGATCACACCGGTGAGGCCCAGCAGGACGTCCAGCAGATACAGAAGAGGAATAAACAGGATCCCCTGGCGGCAGACGCTCAGGATGGTGGAGGGCAGAGGATCATCCAGGGCCTGCATACTGTTGATGCACAGAAACAGGATACCCAGTACCGGTCCGGCCAGGGAAGTGGCTACCAGCATTTCTTCCCCGTATGCCACCACAGAGGCGTCGTCAATGAATACCTGAAGAATGGGGTGGCGCCAGATAATGCAGCCCGCGGTCAGCACCGTTCCGCATACCACGGTCAGAAGGGCGGAAAATTTCAGGATTCCCAGGAAACGTTCTCTTCTCCTGCTTCCATAACTGTATCCCAGCAGCGGCTGGATGCCGTTGGCGATTCCCATATGAATAAACGCGATCAGCATATAAATCTTTGTGACGATTCCCATGGCAGCCAGCTGATCGTCTCCGTAAACCGCCAGCACATTGTTCTGCAGCACGTTGGCAATGCTCATCAGCGCAGAATTCATTCCGGAAGGCACCCCCAGCAACGCAGTCTGCACCATCAGTTTCCGCTGTCCGGCCAGATAACGGAGATGCAGCGACAAAACGGATTTTCCTCTGGAAAAATACCAGAGATAATAGATCCCGCCGCACACGTTTCCCAGCACTGTGGCGATGGCCGCGCCGCCGGTTCCCATCCCGAAGGTGAGGATAAACAGCGGATCCAGCACGATGTTCACCACTGTTCCGATCATGCCGCCGATCATGGAGGCAGCCGCGGCGCCTTCTCCCCGGACTACATGGCCAAAGGTATTGGCGAACAGAATAAACGGCGCTCCCAGGGCAATCCAGAACAGATAATCCCGGGCGAAATCGAAGGTTCCCTCACTGCTGCCCAGCACATGAAGCAGCGGCTCCATGAAAATAATAATCAGCACCGCAAATAGCAGGCCAATGATCAGGGACGCATAACAGCAGAAAGCGGACACGGCTTTTACCTGCTTCTCTTCCCCTTTTCCCATGAGAATGGAAATCATGGCGCTGCCTCCGATTCCCAGCAGATTGGCCACCGCCATGAACATCACGAACACGGGATTGGTCAGGGACACGGCAGCCACCTGCAGGGCGTCCTTCGTCTGTCCCACAAAGAAGGTGTCCGCCATATTGTAGATAATCAGCACCAGAGACGAAATCACACAGGGCAGCGCCATTTTTCCCACTGCCCGTGGAATGGGCGCGTCCCGAAATAACTCTTCTTTTTCGTTCATAACTCTCCTCCTCTCCTCTGTCAGAAACCGCATGGGTGCAGAGGAATTTTCATATTTTGTATGCCAGCAAACTTTTTAGTCAGAAAAAGATTTATCCTACCGGATTCTCCGTCCACATAAAGGCTGCTGGAGCATCCTTTTCCACCGGTTGAACCCTGTTTTCAGGATTCCATCCCGGCAAGAATTTTCCTGCTCAGCATCTGAAACTGCTCCTGCTCCTGGGGCGTCAGATTCCGGCAGATCTGCTCCTCCATCCGGTTCCGCACCCGGACCGCTTCCTTCTGCAGCCGGAATCCGCCGGGAAGAAGCACGATCTGCTTCAGTCTCCCGTCTCCCTCCACCCGCTTTCTGGCAATCAGTTCTTTTTTCTCCATCAGGTTCAGCATCTTGGATACCGTTGCCCTGGTGATGGAAAATTCCTCCTCGATATCCCTGGGAAAGATCTCCCGTTCCTGATTGTCGAACAGAAAATCCACAACCCACAGGTTCATCAGAGAAATTTCCCGGCTTCCCGCGGCCTGCCCGTACTGATAGGACATTCGCTCCAACTGATTTCCCATTCGCTTGATGTAAAATACCAGATCTGACCGCATGGCTCTCCTCCTTTTGTTTGCCTGCAAACATTTTATACTGATTTTCTTTTCCTGTCAACAGGATGGAACCATTTACAGGACGGGAAAAATGATTTACACTATAAAAAACGTTCCGGGCAGGCTGCACTGCTCAGGAACAGAATAGTTACCGGGGAGGCTGTCCTATGTCAAAACTGATTCTTCTGCGGGGAAATTCCGGAAGCGGAAAAACAACCACGGCGATTCTGCTTCAGCAGGCGCTGGGCCACAATATCATGCGGATCTCTCAAGATGTGATCCGTCGGGATATGCTACGGGTAAAGGACGGACAGGATACCCTGGCCCTTCCTCTTTTAAAAGAGCTGCTGCGCTATGGAAGCCGCACCTGTCCAGTGGTGATTCTTGAGGGAATCCTGCGCCGGGAGTGGTATGCTCCTCTCTTTGATCTGGCCGGTGAGCTTTTCGGTTCGCAGATTTTTGCATACTATTACGATCTGCCTTTTGAGGAAACACTCCGCAGGCATCAGACCAAAAACAACCGGGATGATTTCGGCGAGGAAGCCATGCGCGGCTGGTGGGTGGAAAAGGATTATCTGAACAGGATTGCGGAAAAGCGAATCCCCGCTTCCTTGAGCCAGCAGGAAACCGTACACATGATTTTACAGGATCTTTCCCTGACAGATAAGGAGGACAACAATGGATGAGACAAACCATATGGAACCACAGAAACGCCTGACTGCCCAGGAGCGAAAGCTTCTGGAGGATTTCTCCTGGGCGGTTGAGGCAGAAGAAAATCTGAAGCCGCTGCAGACGATGAACGGCTATCCGATCCGTCCGGGATTTTATGAAATCAACGGAGCCACAGGTTTTCCCAACGGGGTAAACTTCACCCTGATTTCCCGGTCGGCCACCTCCTGCTGCCTGCTTTTGTTTCACCGGGGCAGTCAGACTCCTTATGCCAGTATTCCATTTCCGGAGGAATACCGGATGGGGATCATTTACTCCATGTTTGTATTTGGGCTGAAAATCGATGAATTTGAGTATGCCTATTCTCTGGACGGCCCCTGGGATCCCCAAAAGGGACTGCTGTTCGACAGGAACAGATATCTGCTGGATCCTTACGCCAAAGCGGTCACCGGCCAGAGCGCCTGGGGACGTCGGCTGGGAAGCGACGCCTTCTATAAGGCGCGGGTAGTTCACGACAATTTCGACTGGGGCGCAGAGAAACGCCCGGAATTTATGCTCTGCGACTGTGTCATCTACGAACTTCACATCCGGGGCTTCACACGGCATTCCTCTTCCGGTGTAAACCATCCGGGCACCTTCGCGGGACTTCAGGAAAAAATTCCTTATCTGAAGGAACTGGGAATCAACGCGGTGGAACTGATGCCTATCTTCGAATTCGATGAAACCAGAAATATGCGCCAGGTGAACGGGAAAACGCTGCTGGATTACTGGGGATACAATCCGGTATGTTTTTTTGCTCCCAACACCAGCTATACTTCCGAGGTGGAATATAACCGGGAGGGAAAAGAGCTGAAAACCCTGATCCGGCAGCTGCACCGGGAAGGGATCCAGGTGATTCTGGACGTGGTTTTCAACCATACGGCGGAGGGAAATGAAGAGGGCCCCTTTTTCTCCTTCAAGGGTATCGACAACAACGTTTACTATATGCTGACGCCGGACGGAAAATACTATAATTTCAGCGGCTGCGGCAATACCCTGAACTGCAACCATCCCATGGTCCGCGAAATGATTCTCTCCTGCCTGCGCTACTGGGCTACCAGCTATCATGTGGACGGATTCCGGTTCGATCTGGCCTCCATTCTGGGACGCAGCGAGGACGCCTCGCCCATGAGCCGCCCGCCTCTGCTGGAAAGTCTGGCTTACGATCCGATTTTAAGCAGTACAGAACTCATCGCGGAAGCCTGGGACGCCGGCGGTCTGTATCAGGTGGGGAGCTTTCCCTCCTGGAACCGGTGGGCGGAGTGGAATGGCCGGTACCGGGACGATCTGAGAAGCTTTCTGAAGGGAGACTGCGGCTTTGCCCAGACGGCGGCGCTGCGCATCGCCGGTTCCCCGGATCTGTATCCGCCGGAAAAGAGAGGCGAAAACGCCTCCGTAAACTTTCTCACCTGTCATGACGGATTCACGCTGTACGACCTTTACGCCTACAATCAAAAACACAATGAGGACAATGGCTGGAACAATACCGACGGCTCCGATGACAACCGCAGCTGGAACTGCGGCAAAGAAGGGGAAACCGATGACGCCGCCGTACAGAAGCTGCGGTTTCAGATGATTCGGAATGCCGCCGCAGTGCTCTTCTGCAGCCGGGGTACGCCTATGTTTCTTGCGGGAGATGAATTTGGAAATACGCAGTACGGCAACAACAATGCCTACTGCCAGGACAATGAAATTTCCTGGCTGGACTGGAGTCGGCTGAAGGCCAACAAAGATCTGTGGGAATTTTTCCGTTTTCTGATCCGTTTCCGCCGGGACCATCCGATTCTCCGGAAAAACACCAGCCTCTCTTCCCTGGGCTTTCCTTCCATAAGCTTTCACGGAGCCGCTCCCGGCCAGAGCGAATACGGATGGGACGATCACACCATCGGCGTGCTTTTTGCCGGCACCGATGACCGGGGCGCGGATGACCTGGTATATCTGGCGGTCAACGCGTACTGGGAACCGGTAAAGCTTCGGCTTCCTCAGCTTCCGGAAGGGTATCTCTGGCGGCCGGTGGCCGACACTGCCAGAGAGGAAACGGTCATTACCGGCAGAGAGCTTCTGGGACACTTTGTCTATGTGGCGCATCCCAGAAGTGTCTGCATTTTTGTGGCGGGGGATCTGAAAGGCTGAGCGGCCAGATCACGCTGCGCAAATTTTCCATTGTCAGAAAATGGCAGTCGGAAGTTTTACGCACCTTCCGTCCATAAACCCGGCAGACGATTTGCCCGTCAGAAAATCTCCACCGTCACTTTATTATCTTTCGCACAGTAGCGGAACCTCACCGCCATATTATCCTTCTCCAGCGTAAACTGCGCTTTATGGGAGGATCCGCTTCTGGGATATCCGTCGGACTGATAAGTAGCCGACAGCGTTCCATAGGTGGAAATGGAATAATCGTACGTCCCCGCATAAGGAATCAGTACCGTCAGCGTATACACGCCGTCGCCGATATAATACATCCGGGTGATCTCACTGTTGGAATCATTGGCCGGGGCTCCCACATAAGGCTGGAAGCTTCCATACACCACGATTTTCTCCGGATATTTCACGCCTGTCTCCGGGTCGAATTCCATCCGGGCCCCGTAGTGGATCATCATCTCCGGATTGGCCGCCTTTTCTCTCAGGCTGTGTTCCTCACCCCAGAGCCGTTTCACCGTCTCTTCCTGCCCGAATCCCATGGGACAGGCCACGCTTTTCGTATTTACCTGATAGAAATCCTGTACGCCGATGGAGTGGTCATCCGCCCGTTCCATGGTCACATAACCGTCGCCCAGCATCCGACGGAAAGGAACCTCAAAATATCCGTTGGGATTGTTGACCTCCAGCCACCGATAGGTGTATTCCAGGAAATGATTCCGGTCCTCCTCTTTCTGGTTGGCAAACCAGGCGATCTGGTCATAGCCCCACCAGTCTTTCCCTGCCAGCTCCTCTCTGGTGTAGGCATTTCTGTCCTCCACCACCAGGCCGCCCCAGTTATCGTACTCCATCAGATAGGGCATGGTATCCGCGGACCAGCCGTTGGGATTTTCTCCTCCCTCGCTGTAACCCTCCCGCACCAGTACCAGCTTGTTGCCCGGCACCTCATGCAGCGGCGTTCTGGTAAAAGGCATGGCATGATAATCGAACAGGAGCTTCCCGCGAATATTGATGCCGTGGGTGTGGGCGTCCAGCAGCACCTTGTGCCTCCTGGCATGTTTGCGGGCATATTCCCGGATCATCTCAAAAAGCCGGGCGGTCTTCACAAAGCCTTTGTCATTGGCAGTGTACAGATGCACCTGACCCATGTGCAGCGCCTCGTAGCCGCAGTCGATATAGCGGGTCGCCCGGTAGTAGAACCACATCTGAGCCTCCAGCCGGTTCAGATCCGGCAGACCGCCGTTCTTTCTCCTGTCATCTCTGGGACTTCTGAAATCCTCCGGGCTCTCAAAAAGCGCTGCCTGCAGAGAAAAATTTCTGTCCTCTGGGGCAAGGCCGAAGGCCTCAAACACATACGCCGGGATTTTTACATCCTCCATCCGTTCCACAATCCACTCAAATACGCAGGACTGCAGGATAATTTCCGGATCCATCCGGTGTACCATATCCGCCAGTGCCGCGGATTTTCGAAAATGCTCCTCGTCATCCTCCATCATATACCAGATTCCGGAGGCACGCCCTAAAAATTTCACCCCAAGGTCCTTGATTGCCCGCAGGTCATCCTCCAGCGTTTTGCTGTCATACAGACCTGCCGCCGTCACAGCCCGGGACAGATAGTTTTCCAGCACTTCCCTGGAAATATTTCCGTCAAATGTATAGTTTTTCATGTCCTTCTTCCTTTCGTCTGATTCTTCTGTCTTGCATCACCCACAGCCGGGAAAACGGCCCGCCGGATCAGTCCTCCAGAAGCCTGGTCAGAGACCCGATCATGGCTCCCGAAGCCCCCATGGCCAGTCCTTTCTGTTCTCCGCGATTGGTGGCAGTTCCCACCATATCCAGGTGAAGCCATTCTGTTTCCGGATGGATGAACTTTTCAAGAAAGCAGGCTGCCGTACTTGCCGCCGCTCCCTTTCCAGGAGCGTAATTGGCAAAATCCGCGCACACAGACCACTCCAGATTCCGATGATAGACCTCCATCAGCGGCAGTCTCCAGATCTTTTCTCTGGCCGTATCCGCCGCCTGCTTCCATGCATCAAACAGGGAATCGCTGTTGCAGAATACTCCGGTCACCTCATCGCCCAGGGCAGCCTGGCAGCCATAGGTGAGGGTAGCCGCGTCGATTACCCGCTGCGCTCCCTGTCTCTGGGCGTATTCCAGCCCGTCCGCCAGAATCAGCCGTCCTTCCGCGTCCGTGTTGTAAATCTCCACCGTCTGACCGCCCATCATGGTGATTACGTCACCCATTTTGCAGGCGTCCGGGCTGATTACATTTTCCACCAGCACCAGCACGGCCAGAAGATTTTTCTTTACCTTCCGGCGAACCAGAATCTCAAAGGTCTCCAGTACATCGGCAGCCCCGCACATATCCAGCTTCATGCCCTTCATACCGTCAATATCTTTCAGATGATAACCTCCGGCGTCGAACATCACCCCTTTTCCCACCAGGGCGGTGAGAGGAGACGCGGGCGCGCCTTCATACCGAAGCGCCGCCAGAACTGCCGGACGGCTGCTGCCCTGGTTGACCGCCAGGATTCCGCCGCAGCCCAGATCCTTCAGCTCTTCATTTCCCAGCAGCTGAATGGAGCAGCCCAGATCTTCTGCCAGCGCCGCCGCATAGGCGGCCATTTCCTGCGCATGCAGATAATTGTTGGGAAGATCCCCCAGCGCTCTGGCATATCCCGCGCAGCATCCTTCCAGCGTTCCCTGCTCCACTGCCTCTGTCAGATCCGTATCCGAAACCAGGAAAAATTCTCCGTCTCCGAAATCCGCCAGCCGCCGGCGCATCTGCCAGACGCTCTCCTGCTTCCACTCTTTCAATGTCTTTTTTGAAAATTCATAGGCGCCCCGGTACAGCTCCCGGACAATTTCCCGGGCCTCCTGCCGGAGATCCTCCACGCTGCCGCTCTCCCCGTTCAGCAAAAGCTGCAGCTTTCCCGAACGCTTCCGGCCAAGCTTTCGGATATCCTCCGGCTGCCAGCCTCCGCCCTCTGCGGGTGTCCAGGAGGGAATCCCCTCCTGCACCTTATTAACCCACTGTATCTTCATATTTCCTCTCTTTCCGGCCGAATGGCCATAAAGGGATCCCCCTGCGGGGATTTCCCCGCGATATCAAAAGCGCAGCATCACCGTGACAATCTCATAGGGCTTCACCGGCAGGCAGATGGGTTCCTCACTCCACGCGCCTTCCGGCTCCTCCATCAAATTCGCCAGGCACCATTCCTTCACCGGCAGGCCGCAGCGGATGGTCACCTTTCCTCTGGCTCCCTCAAATTCATGGAACCGCAGAACAATCTCACTGCCGTTTTCCGCCATCTTCACCGCGTCCACAGACACATTTTCCCGGTCAAAGGAGAACAGGCTTCCCTCAAAGACGGGACGGCCCGCCCTGGCAGTCAGCACATTATTCAGGTCAAAAGCTTCCTGCTCGATGCCTGCCTCATACCACTCGCAGTCATGGGGCAGCAGTGAATAGGTGAATTCATGGATCTCGTTGTCCGCACAGTAATCCGGATCAATGGCTGATTTCAGCAGCGTCAGCCGCACAGCGCCCTCCTTGATGTCATGGCCGTACTTGCAGTCGTTCAGCAGTGCCACACCGTAGCCGGTCTCCCACAGATCCACCCATTTATGAGCTACCACCTCGAATTTGGCGGATTCCCAACTGGTATTTCTGGTGATAGGCCGACGGATATTTCCGTCCTGGATATCAAATCTGGCGTCCACCGCGCGGATTTCCATGGGGAAGCAGGTTTTCATCACCTTCTGATGTTCCTTCCAGTCCACGGTGGTTTTAAAGTCGATCCGTTTCTTCTCCCGGTACAGGCACATGGTCTGGCAGATACGGCTGTTGTGATACTTCCATACGAAATTCACTTCCCATCCCAGCGCATGCTCCCGGACGGAAACCTCCAAAAGATCTGTCACCTCTTCCCGCTTCAGATCGATGGTGGGCTCCAGTTCCCAGGCGTCAAAGGCCCTGGGCTTGTCCTCAAATACCTGAAGCACATTGCCGCGGGCGCCTTCCGGCAGAATCTCCCGGTCCGCCTGACGGTCATAGATCCGGGTCAGCTGACCAGCCTCATTCCATTTCACCTCGTACCAGGGAGTGACCAGACAGTTGTCATCCAGCGTTTTTGTACCGTCGGCCGCTTCCTCTCCCAGATGCAGCGTCACAAAGGAGAAGGGCGCCATATCCTTCACCAGAACCAGGGCCTCCTGCTCCTTCCACACGGTGGGAAGGGTATTTCCGTTTTCGTCTTTGATCACCGCTCCCTCATGGCCGGATCCCGCAGGCACCCGCACCAGAGAGGTTCTCACCCAGCCGCTGTTGTTAAACACCGCAAAGCAGTTTTCCTCCGGCTGATACAGGGCGTTGTTGCAAGCGGCGGCCACTTCCCCGATCAGCGCCAGCGCTTTTTCATACTCCACATGGCTGTCCTCGTACACTTCCCGAATGGAAGAGCCTGGCAGAATATCGTGGAACTGATGACACAGCACAATCTTCCATGCCCGGAGAATCCGCTCCTTGTCGTAAGGCATATCCCGAAGCAGCGCGGCCATCACGGAAAACAGCTCCGTATCCCGGAGAGCATACTCCATCCGCCGGTTCATTTTCTTATTGTAGGCCTGGGAGGTATAGGTACCCCGGTGGAATTCCAGGTACAGCTCTCCGTCCCATACGGGAAGATAACCGTCCATGGGGTTTTCTTTCAGCGTTTTGTTCAGCTTCCGGAAATACTCCGTGGCAGAAATTTCTTCTATATGGGGCAGCCCCGGAATCTTGTCCACCGCCTCCGCCTGTTTGATCTGCTGCCGGGTGGGACCGCCGCCTCCGTCGCCGAAGCCGTAGGAAATCAGCAGTTCCCGGTTGGTATCCTTGTTCCGGTAGTTGTCCCAGACACTCTTTACCGCCTGGGCGCTGGTGTTGCCATTGTAAGTATAGTACGGCTCTCCCGGATCGGAAGTGGTAACGAAATGCGCCGTCACGCCTGTTCCGTCAATTCCTTTCCACAGGAACGTGTCGTAAGGCAGACGGTTGGTGTCGTTCCAGCTGATTTTGGTGGTCATGAAGGTATCTACACCGGATTTCTTCAGGATCTGGGGCAGCGCCCAGGAATAACCGAACACATCCGGCAGCCAGAGAAATTTGCTCTCATAGCCGAACTCCTGGCGGAAGAAATTTTTTCCCACCAGAATCTGACGGATGATGGACTCTCCGGAGGCAATGTTGCAGTCGCACTCCACCCACATGGCGCCGGAGGGCTCCCAGCGTCCTTCCTTCACCCGTTTCTTGATATGCTCGTAGATATCCGGGTAATCTTCTTTGATATATTCATACAGCTGGGGCTGAGACTGCAGGAAAATGTAATGATCATACTTTTCCATCAGCCGGTTTACGGTGGAGAAAGAACGGGCCGCTTTCTCTCTGGTATGGCGCAGCCGCCACAGCCAGGCCACATCAATGTGGGTATGTCCCACCAGATCCACTGTCACATCCGGTTTCCCTCTGCCGTCCATCTGTCCGTCCAGATACCGGTACGCCGCCTCTGTGCTGCGGTAAAACGATTCGCTGCCCGGATCCGTATAATCCACCAGACGGAAGGTCTGCACCAGCACGTTCAGGATCCACTCCCGGTATTCGTTGGACGGATCCAGAATATCGTAGGCCTCCAGCGCCATGGACGCCAGAAAATACAGATCATCGGTGGGATGATCCAGCACGCCGATCTGTGCCCGGACGATCTCCATCTGCTTCTCTTTGGGCCGTCCCCCACCGTTTAATCCGGACCAGACCCGGAATTTCAGATCCAGCTGGCGGCCGTTTTCCTTTGGCTCCAGAAATACCTCCCGGTGATTTCCGTCCATGGCCTGATACGGTTTCCCGTTCAGGTACAACAGGCTTTCAAAATCCCCGTTGTTTCCTGTTCCCGCTCTGGCGCCAAAATCGAAAAGGCCGACCACCTCTTCCTCCATCAGCGCTTCGGGAATTTCCACCTGGCAGGTCAGCCAGTTATACCGGTCCCATCCCTTCCACTGAAATCCCACGGATACCTGGCGGGGTTCTCCCTGGGGCTCTCTGTTCCCGATGGCTCCGTCGTCCTCCCACCAGTAAAAGCTGTTCACATCCTGAAGATTCCGGTAGCGCAGCTCCTGAAGTTCTTCCAGAAGATGTTCAATTCTGTCACGGTTTTTAAAATCAAATGGCATACTATCCTCCTGTAAAAGCCGGGGCCGCCGCAGATCCGGAAACCGGCATCCCAGTGCCGGATGTTTCGGATCCTACGGCAGCCCCGCCTGTATCGCTGTCTGTTATCCTGCGGCAGTCCGGTATATTGGTCAGACTGCCGCCTTTTCTTCCGTATCAGAAGATTCCGCCGTAAACCTCATCGTACTTATTCACCAGCGCCTTGGCCAGAGAATAGGAATTTACCAGCGGATGCTGCATCAGTGCCATGATGGCGGTGTCCTTGGATTTTGTACGGATCGCCTCCACTGTCAGCTTCTCATACATCTTAATGGTACGAATCAGCAGCCAGCAATGCTCCGGCACATCCTCCACCTTCACCGGTACGATGCCTTTCTTTGATACATGGCAGGTAGCCTCAATCACGTCCTTATCCTGCAGGCCGGGAATACTTCCGTTGTTTTCCACGGAGAGAACCAGATCTCTTCCCTCCTCGCTCTGCAGACCCTCGATGCAGTCCAGCATCACGCCCGCGTAGCCCATGCCGTCGGGAACCTCCAGCTGTCCCTTCTCCAGCAGTGGCCGTTTTGCCAGTCCGGACTCAATGCTCATATAGGAGTTCTCACGAACCTGCATATAATACAGGAAAATCTGCAGCGCGCCTTCGGGATCCGCATCCATATCCATCTCTTTCAGCTCAGCCATCATCTTCTTGTTGACTTCCTCGATGGTCTTTCCTCTGGTGGCGCCGGATTTTTTGATGTTCTCCAGGGCTTTTTCTCTGTGATAGTAGTAGTACAGATACTCATTGGGTAAAAATCCGATCATACGCAGCAGGTCCGGATCAAACATGGAGAACTCCTGCACGCTCTTTAAGAATTCATCGTCCGCCAGCAGCTGGGGCAGAATCTCTTCCCCTTTTTTCTTTACGCTTCGGATCCAGGACAGATGGTTCAGTCCGAAGAACTCCACATACAGATCGTCCTCAGACACGCCCAGATCCCTGGCCATGCGGAATTTGGTGCTGCTGGGAGCGTCGCAGATACCGATGATCTTATCGTATCCGGCGCTCCGCAGAGCCTGAGTCACCAGACCGGAGGGATTTGTGAAGTTGAAAATCCATGCGTCCGGCGCGTACTTTTTGATCAGCTCACAGTAATCCATCAGCACCGGGATAGTCCGCACTGCCATGGAAAATCCGCCCACGCCAGTGGTCTCCTGTCCGATTACACCCATATCCAGCGCAACGGTCTCGTCGATAACACGGGAGTGATCTCCGCCCACCCGAAGGGTAGTTACAATATAATCCGCTCCCTTGATGGCCTCTGTCACATCGCTTACGGCAGAAACCTTCAGTTCCTCATTTCTTCTGTTTACCACATGGCGGCACAGCTTCTCAATGATCTTCTGCTTTTCCTCCTGGATATCGTACAGAACCACCTCGTCAATGTGAAGTTTTTTGTAGCGGTCCAGCAGTCCGTTGATGAAGATTACGGTCCGAACACCTGCTCCTCCGATTACTGCAATTTTCATGACTCAATTCCTCTCTTTCTGTGCTTTGATAAATGTATGTAAGGTCTCTTCGTCCGGAAAGCCCGTGTTCCCGCCCAGGGCGGTCACATTCAGCGCTCCGCAGCCATTGCCGCACTCCAGACAGGCCCGGATATCCATCTGCCGCAGATAGCCATAGATAAAACCGGCATTGAAGGAATCACCGGCCCCTGTGGTATCCACCGCCTTCACCGTGAAAGCAGGCGCCTCATAAGTAACTCCGTCTTTCACGGCCAGCGATCCTTTTTTACCCAGCTTAATTACCGCCATGCCGCAGCTCCTGGCGAAATCCACAGCCGCCTCTCTGGCATTTGCTTTCCTGCTGTAATGCTCTGCTTCCGTTTCATTCATAAAAAGAACATCAATATAGGGAAACAGATCATATATTCCCTGATACCATTCCCCGGAAGCGTCCCATCCCACATCGAAGGACACGGTGGCATCCGTCTCCTCCTTCACCTGCCGGAGGAGCTCCAGATAGTCCTGATGATTGGAGGTTCCTTCATATCCGGTTACATGGATATGTCCGGCTTCTCTTACCTTGTCCAGATCCACACGGCGGATCGATATTCCCGCGTTGGTTCCCCGGTAGGTAAGAAAAGAGCGGTCTTTTTCATTGGTAAAGCTGATGGAGATCCCCGTCTTCCCCGTGCTGCTCTTCTGAAGCAGCGAACAGTCCACGTTTTTGGCGGCAAACTCCCGGGCAATCAGATCGCCGTAGCAGTCATCTCCCACCTCGCCCTGAAATACGGGATGAAGCCCCAGCTTTCCGAGCCCCAGCGTAAAGAGCGCCGCGCCTCCGCCTACAAAGGTCTCCATGGTATCCACCTCATCCTCCTGTCCAGGCGCTGGAAAATGCTCCACGCCGGGGACCACCAGGTCGATGTTCACATCTCCGTAAATGTATGCATCCCATTTTTTCTGGTTCATTCGATCTTAATCCTCCTGGTATGTTTTGATTCCCGCGGGCAACGAGCCAGGCGGACATGCATCCATGTCCAATTGGCGACTGCCGCGAAGCAGATTACTGCCCATCAAGAGAAAAAGACTCCCGGCTTTCGCTCAAGCTATTTTATTGAACGAGGCAGAGAATCTTCTCCCTAAGTCTAAGAGTATCGCACCGGACACTCCCAGTCAATATCTTTTCAAAATAATATACTCGGATGTCATCCTTTGACTGCTCCGATCATGGCTCCCTGCGCGAAATATTTCTGTACGAAGGGGTATACGCAAAGGATCGGAACTGTGGTCACAACCACTGCTGCCATCTTCAGAGAGTCTGTCGTGGTACTTACCGCATTATGCGCCAGAGCCTGAGCCACAGAGGTAATCTGCTGCTGCTGGCTCATGGATTTGGTCAGCATGTTCTGAAGCACCGTCTGCACCGGCCACATATCGCTGTTGTTCATGTAGAAAGCTCCAGCAAACCAGTCGTTCCAGTGGTTAACTGCCGTATACAGTCCTACCACGGCGATTACCGGCTTACTTAAGGGAAGCATGATCCGCAGATATGTCTGGAAATATCCGCAGCCGTCCAGCTTCGCGGATTCCTCCAAACTGTCCGGAATCCCCTCGAAAAAGGTTCTCACCATCAACAAATAGGTAACGCTTACCAGACTGGGAACCACATATACCCAGAAGGAATTTAAAAGATGCAGATTCCGGTACTGAATATAGGTGGGGATCATACCGCCGCTGAACAGCATGGTGAAAGTAATCAGCACAGTGATCAGCTTGTTGCCCGGCAGATCCTTCTGCTTTAAGGCAAAACCGGCCAGTGTGGTAACCATCAGACTCAGGAAGGTTCCGATGACGGTTCTGGCAATACTGATGCCATACGCGGTCATGATACTTCCGTCCTTAAATACTTCCTTGAAATTATCCAGCGTAAACACTCTGGGCCAGAACCAAATTCCTCCTCTGGCCGCATCCTTTCCATCGTTGAAGGAAAGAACCAGAACGTTCAGACAGGGAAGCAGAATCGCCAGGCAGAACAGAATGACAATCAGATAAATCAGGATCTGAATAAAGGTATCGACCTTATTGACTTTGATCTTATTCCCGCGGGAAGTCTGATTTTGACTCATATCTTTTCTTCCTTTCTCCGGGATGCGCCGCAAAAGACGCATCCCCGCTATTCATAACAATGGAACGTCCGCACAGCGTGTTTTCCATTGTTCCGGACGAGCCGGAAATACTTTTAATTGTAGAAGTTTACTGCTTCATTGTCCTCGGCGTAAATGTTTCCTACATACTCTTCAAACTGCTCCACACCTGCGGATTTCAGCTGATCACGGAAGGACTCGATGATCTGTTTCACCTGCGCGTCATCTTCCGCATAGAATGCCTGTACAATTACCTCGTTCCAATCCAGCAGATCCATCTGTGTCTTAACGGCTGACAGTTCCTCCGCGGACATATAAGCCGTTGCATTCAGGCCGGGTACCAGTTTCTTCTCAACGGGATATTCCTCTGCAATCTGCAGGCTTCGTGAGAATGTGTCACTGGCACTTGCGCCCGGACGGGACTCGCCGAAATTGTTCAGGTTATCTATATTCGTCAGCACAAATTCAAAGAAGTAGTTTCCGCTTCCTCCGAAGCCTGCGCCTACGTCATTGATCAGATACTCGGTATCGTTCGCGTTCAGTTTCTCCAGAACCTCATCCTTCAGAACCGGTTTTCCGTCTACCATATCATAGGAAACACCTTCTACACCATACTGCGCGATGGTCTGTCCTTCTACAGTTGACAGCCAGTCAAAGAATTCAAAGATTTCTTCCGGATTCTCTGCTTCCGCGGAAATTGCCATACATCCACGTCCGGTTTTACCGTGGGTAACTTTCTTATTGTCACCCTGGATATCGTTTAACGGCCCCAGCGGTACCCAATCCTCGTTTCCGTAGATTACCGCCTCGTAGTTATGTACATCGGCAATGATGGCAGAATTGTGGTTCTCGGAAACCTCCTGGGCACGGGTGCTGTCCATGGTGAAGAACTCAGGATTCATCAGTCCCTCGTTCAGAAGTTTTCTCACATAGTTGATCTCATCATAGATGGTATCTTTTTCTGCCTCATGGTAAACTTTTCCGTTCTCGTCAACATTGTATCCATCGCTGACGCCGTAGCGGAATCCGGGAACAATATACTGCAGGGTATCTACAGAACCGCCCCAGTATTTCGGTCCCAGAGGATATACGGGGTTGCCGTTGTCATCGGTAAATCCGCCTTCTTTGATCTGTACCAGCAGGTCATAGAACTGATCCTGTGTATTGATTGTGGTGGGATCGATGCCCAGCTCGTCCACAATTCTCTTCTGGATGTACAGACCGCCCTTATACTCTTCCTCGGGGATGTACTCCAGAGAGGTATCTTCAGCAGTAATAGCCATCTGCCACAGATATACGCCGTCCAGGTCATCACGGAATACAATGTTCTCATAGGTATCTTTCGGAAGATATCCGTCTTCATAGTATCTGGAATAAACCTCGGAATTCTCCATGTACTCGGACACATCCGCGAACATTCCTTCCTTCGCGGCTTTCAGAAGCAGCGGGAACTCCGGTCTGGTGGAGTTGTCCAGATAAGAAATAATCACATCGGGAATGGTGCCGGAAGCCAGCTGAGATGCCAGCACGGATTCATCACTGTCACCAGGTGTATATCTGACATCCAGTTTGATACCTGTCAGCTCTGTGATTTTCTGCATGGTAGGCGTGCTGTTGAAATCCTCCGGAAGCGTGTTTCCGATATCATCCACATACGCCTGCACCGTAATGGTACGGTCAGCAATCCAGGTATCCGGTTTATCTGAGGTATCCTCCTCAGCAGTTTCATTGGAGCTGTCGCCTCCGCCGCAGCCTGCCAGCATTCCTACAGAAAGAACGCCTGCCAGAGTTCCGGCCAGAAGCCGTTTCACGACTTTCTTCTTCATCTCATTTCCCCTTTCTCATATTGGTCGGGCAGTCCGCTACCACAGACTGACCTCTGTCATCTTCCTGCATATTCGGTTACATACAACCACCAGCACAAGACCCACAAGACCCTGGATCAATCCGATTGCCGTAGCGTATCCGAACTGTCCGCCCTGCAGACCTACACGAAGTACATAAATGTCCAGTGTATCCGCCAGAGTCATATTACCCGGCGTACGCAGCAGGTAAATCTGATCTACGCCGGAAGAAAGAATTCCGCCAACACCCATGATGAACAGAATACCGATGGTTCCACGAATACCCGGCAGGGTAATGTGCCACATCTTCTTCAGTTTTCCGCATCCGTCCATCTCAGCCGCCTCATAAAGCGCCACATCCACGCTACTGATAGCGGCCAGATACATGATAGAATCCCATCCGATATTTCTCCACAGATCCATGGAAAACAGAATCTGATAGAAATAGTCCGGCTCCATCAGGAAGAATGTGCTTCCGTCTCCGCCCAGCAGTTCGATAAACTGGTTCAGAATACCCGTATTCGGAGCCAGAATCTTCTGCAGCATGGTAACGATAATTACCGATGACAGGAAGTGCGGCAGATAGGTGATGGTCTGTGAAACCTTCTTGAACTTCATGTTCCGGAGCTCGTTCAGCAGCAGCGCAAGGATGATGGCGAACGGAAACTCCAGGATACATTTGATGACACCGATGGTCAGCGTATTTCTGATCAGACGCGGCGCATCATAGCTCTGGAAGAAGGTCTGGAAATACTGGAAACCAACCCACGGGCTTCCCCAGATACCCTTTTTGAAGGAATAATCCTTAAAGGCAAGAACCGAACCCGCCATCGGAACGTAGCAGACCAGAACGTAATAGACGATACATGGAATCAGCATCACATATAACGGCCAGTACTTGATCAGACGCTTCTTCAGCGGAGTTTTGGGCGGTTTGTACTTCTTTTTCTTTGCAGTACTCACAGCTAGCATCTCTTTTCCCCTTTCCTTTAGTTTATGAACTTATTATAAAGTTTTTATAAAACTTTTCGCAATGGACAAAACTATCGGCAATTATGGATAATTCTACGATTCTGCTGTCTTCCTGTTAAATTGTTGTTAAATCTACTCATTTC